>NZ_JACRSU010000003.1:0-300000 GCF_014384785.1 Congzhengia minquanensis | reverse complement strand
CCGGTCAGCGTCCATTTATCGTCTCTCAGGGTTTCATAATCCTCCACTTGATAAACGTCCTGTTTCCCTACGGTGTCAACCTTTCTGTCCAGAACAACAGAAATTGGCTTTTCCTCACCTTCTGCCATGTCAAGGCCTTTTGCCCAAAACGAAAGTTTATACTTTTTGTTGTTTTCAAAGTTAATGCCCTGATATACACGTCCTCCATCGGTCGAAATGTTAACCGACATGCTCTGCGTGGATTCTGTTTTCGGGTCGTCTGCTGTGCTGCGTACGTCAGTGGAAATTGAAGATGTTGCCTGCTCCGGCAGCCAGCCAAATACGGTGTCTGTCTTTTGCGTTACTCCCTTTGCATCAATACGGTAAATTTCCGACTGATCATGTTCAAAATCTCCGTTCTGAACAAAACCGAGGTCCTGAATTAGAAAATCGTCTACATAATAGGTTACGCCTTCTAACCCAATTTCACCTGTCTGCCCTGCATCCTTCGACGCTGCACCGTTACCAACACGAATACCGGTCCATGCTCCTGCACCATCAAATGTTTTTACATCATATTTCAAGTAATACTCATAATATGTCCATTTGTTTTGCTCAAGGCCGCCTTTCGTATAGGTTGGATACTTTGTTGTTGGCGAAATGTTGGTTGTATCCATCCTGTTCTGAGCCATGTTGATACAAGCAACCTGCGACTTTTGACCGCCAAATTCGCAATAGTCGTCCGTTCTCTTAACCCAGCAGGAAATTTTGTACAAATGGTTAAATTTCAGGTAATTATTCTTTGCTTCAAGACTGTTGAACGATCCGATTGGTGATTGTACAAGGGCAACTTTTCCGCCGCGCTCAGGGTCGTCCTGAACTGACTTAATACCGCTTAATCCCCCTACGGAGCCATCTTCAAAGTCCGCTGCCACTAGATAGCTGTCGTCATACACTACGGTTTTGCCGTTAACTTCCGGCTCAAGAACAATGTCATCCATGTCATATTTTAATTGAAAGCTTGATCCTAATCTGTCCTTATCGGCCAAATACGTTCTTAAAGTATTGCCGCCATTAATAATTCGCACACGCATATCTACAGGGGCAGCCGGGTCAATTGGCTGAGGTGTAGAATTCTTGCTCTCATCATTTGCAATACCATCCCAAATGAAATCACCAGTACAGTGAACCCATTCGCCGCCAGGCTTAATTTCCCCCGTAGGGTAAACAAATTTATGTGCCGTACCGCCAGTTTCTGACTTTGTATAGAAAATTAAAGCAATTTTAGGGTTAGCCCCCATTAAATCTTCAACATTGTTCAGCCTTACCCAAAGGGAAACCCTGTAGTGTTCCCCAACCTTAAGAGGCCGTTTTAAAGGATATGCGTTATTGGCCCAAGCACCCTCCTCCGTAAACGTAAGACAACCATTGGTACCGTTAGCGCCACCAGCTTTCCAGCTGTTAGGAACGGAGTTTGTAATAACGCCGTTTGCTTTCAACTGGTTGGTTGCATCCTGATCTTCAAAATCCAGGTAAATATATGGGTAATCCTCATATACTCTGGCCTCTGCGGGAAAGCAATAAAAAACAGACAGTAGCATAGTAAGTACAATTGTTATAGATACAAATTTTTTCACCAGTTTTTACCTCCTTATTTTACGATCACACAAAATGTGTGTTCGTCATAATACTGTGTCTTTCCATCGACATTTCTGCACAGCGCAAGCGTAATCCAACCCTTTCCCTCTGCTACCCCAGTAACAGTGTTCGCGGTTGCCGTTACCACGTCGGGATTGTTGGTTTTCACCCTAACCTCAAAATCCGAAAGGTCGCACAGCTTATCTTTTGATGTAATAGCGCTGTAAGCGATTGTTTGCGTAGTACCTTTTGAAATCTCCAGCTTTCTGGGTAGTTTCAACATTTGCAAGTCGAAATGAAACCGGTTTTGATACGGCTTTTCTATCCCAGACTCGCGAATAATACAAAGCGCTTCTTCCGGCCAGTTCGCATCCGCAAAAACATGTGGTTCTTCATACGAAATATTGGTTCCGTTGTTTCTGTGTGTCGATGTCGTACTAAAGTTATTTTCTACATAAATATCATGTATGCTTGACGTCCAAATATGCAGCCAAGTGACTGCCGCCGAAGATGTTTCCTTGGCATAATGGATCGGATAGTTCTTCTGGTCGACTACATTTTCAGACACTTTCCAGAATGTGGAGCCCTCATCAGGATAGATATCCCCATTGAGGTTTTTTATGTCTTTAAAGTAATTCCGGTGAATTAAGTTGGGATTTTCTGCCGTTCCCCCGGTGTTACCCAGCGTATAAATTCCGCCCCCGTCAAATAGCCGCCAATTCATAAAATCGTGAATATAATTTTTCTCAACTACAAAATTTTCTGTTCCTGAAGGTGCAGTACTTCCCCAGCCCCAGCCGGTATGCATTCCGCTGTAGGAACCGTCGGTCAGCTCGTTGTTCCTTATCACGGTGTTTTTCGGAAACCCAGCGCTGACTGCGGCTGCTGAGTAATAGTCGGTTGCCACCTTATGGATATAGTTATTTGCAATCAAGTTATCTGTAATATAATATTTCTTTTCGGTGGGATAACGAACATTCCATTCGTTTGATGATACATCCCCCAACGCGATAGCCGTGCCGGAAAGCTCATAAAACTCATTGCCAATTACGCTGCAATTTTGAACTGCCCCGGTCATTTTTAACGCAATGGAACCGAGACGGGAAAAATCGCAGTTGTCAAAGGTAATGTTTTTTACATTTTTCAGCTCTACAGCGCCATCCATCAACATGCCACCCGTACCGTTTGAATATGTTGCGTTCTGCCCGTTTAAAAAGGCGCGGTTTTCCGTTGGATAATTCCATGTGGAATATTCAAAGTCAATATTTTCAAACCGGATATTTTGCAGAGGTGCATCAACTGTTCCTGTTATGTTAACAAGCTTTTCCATAGCAGGAATCACAACATCTGCGGTTTGCATATCTTCAAAATATCTGGGTTTGTAATACACAAAATTTTCATGTGTATCTAAATACCATTCGCCTTCCTCGTCCAGCAGTTCCAGCGCATTTTCAACGTAAACAGGGAGTTTTGCCGGCGTGTTGAGCCTTGTAATTGATTTCCACTTTGCTGCGTTTCCATTGTCAGTGAAGCCAAAATGCACCTGGCCGTCTTCCGTGGGAGAAATTGTATCAACCATAATATACTGGTGACGCCAATTCTCGATAAAGGCCAGTTCTAGTTCGTTTGGATATTTGTAATCTAAAAATGACGTATCCGTTGAAATCAGTCCTAAATTATTAAATGGATCGTCTTTTGTCCCCTGGTCTAAATTGGTAAACCCTTTTATATCCTCAACGCTTCGTGCCCTCGTGGCTTTAATGCCATTTACATAAAGCTGCCTGGAATTGGTTCCAACAGGAACCTTTGCTCTGTATATGCCCTTTTTAGCGTCATAAACAGAAAATCCAGCAATGTGTCTTGCACCGGTAATTTTCGCTTTTTCACCGCTAAGCGATGTAAAAATTACATTTTTTTCCGCTGAGCAGTCCTCCGGTGTGAACACAAAAGCATTGTGGTTTTCCGGAACATATTCGCCGGGTTGAAAGACAACATAAATGTTTTCCTCAGTGGAATTTAGAAGTGTACTCTGCAACGTTTCTCTTGCGTTATTCAATGTTTTAAAAGGAGCATTGAAAGAGCCATCTTCCACAGTTGCCGCACTGTTGCTGTCAACATAAATGAACGCTCCGGTCGTAGTTTTTTTCAGCTCACACTGATATGTTGCTGGTGCCATTGTTTCATCGAACCAAGCAAAAAAGCGGACTTTTGCTGCATTAGGTTCCGCATTGATCGTCACCGACCATGTCTTTTCTACACCAGCGTCAATCCGGACAGTTTCCTCATTGGTTCGAAGCAATACGCCATTCGCTGCATAAATGGCCGCGATGGTTCTAATTCCCTTTGCATCGGTTTTATTCTGATAAGACACTGTTGCGCTTAAGGTCTTCACATCATCATTCCATAGATACTGATCCGGCTGCAGCGTAACCGTATCCTGCGGGAGAGATTCATCTATATAGCTGGAATAGAACTTGCTGTAATTTCCATATGAATCAATACCAATTACGTCCAGCCGGACTTTGCTGTCGGTTAAGCTGCCGTCATGCTCTAAAGTCAAAATTGTCTCTTTCGTATTGCCTGATTTTAAGCAGTAGTCGCCACGGTCTGTTTCCCTTACAATTCTATAAACAAAGCTTCCCTTCGTGCTTTCTATAAATGAAAGCTGAATTAAAACACCCGTTTCACTTGTCATTGAACCAAAAATCTCAGCATTTATGCTAAAATTAGCGTCATCAATCTGCTTTAATGAAACCTGATCCACCGCATAACTTGGCCTCAGTCCATCGTTTAGTTCAATATTGGTTCCTGCACGGAAAAAAAGCCTGATGTCGGGCACTTTCTCTACAATATAATTTAAACTGATGTTATACTCAAAGTATTGCCATTCATCTGAAAGCGTTGGATTTGAACCGTTTGTAATATGGTCCCAGTTGCCAACATCACGGTCGCCGCTGTATACCAAATATGCCCACATATCCCGGCCGACACTTTCTTCATTCATGGCCTTAGCCCAAAACGAAAGCTTATAATCCCTGCAGAACTGTAGGTCAATATGATTCTTTGTCCCCATGGTGCCCCATGTGCTGATTACATCTATCTGCATTGCACCCGGGGTTCCGCAGGCGCCCTCTTCCAAGTAGGTAATATTGGCCGTGCCGCTTTTTTCCCAAGACTCTTGAAAAGCTGCTTCTGTATCGAATCCGCCGTTTTCAATAAGCTCAGCGTCGTTTCGCTGATTGTTAACTTTCGGCATTACAAAAAAATCGTCCATTGCAAACGAAATTGTGCCGCTTTCCATTACTTCACTGGGAATTCCGCTGCCCAGCCGAAACTCAACGGTTCCATCTGGAAGTGTTTCAGCATTTTCTTTGATTCCGTTCGGCATTCTGGTGCCTGTGCCTGTAGGTTCATAAACAGCAGTGACCAAAACCCATTTACCAGCTTCAAAATCTTCATTGTGATGGGCCGTAAACTGGTTCCACAGCTTACCGTTCCCGTCAACTGCCGGATTGTAAACGATAAATGTGGCATTTTGTGTTTTTGGCGTTTCATTCATCCTGACCCAGAGCGAAATTTCGTATAGATTTCCGGTCTCCGTGCGCAGTGGAAACGACAGTGCGCCATAATTTTGCGTTGTCGAAAATTCTAAAGAGCCTTGGCTTTCGCCGCACGTGTCCATGTCGGTCCATTCAGCAGAACTATTTGATGATAACGTGCCCACTGATGAATCCCAGCCGTTTTCAAAATCCTGCGCCACATGCTGAGGCGCTTTTTCAGCGGCGGTGTCCGCCACTGCCGAGCTCAGGCTCGGCAGCAACGTAACAGTCAATATGAGCGCCATAAGAATGGATAAGCTTCTTTTCATACGCTCTCTCCTAAATATTTAAATTCCGCCTTTAAATTATTTGCCTGTTCTTTGTTCTTCTGTAAATTTCAAGCCCGTATACGGCTGCAGAACGAAGTTACCTGTTTTTGAAGGATAAAGACCGAACAATCCGTCTCCTTTAATATATCCTTCTGCTGTATCTACGAAATCGAAAATTGGTTTGTCATTAACAATCAGAACAAGTCTTACACCGTTTTCTTCATCAAGGGCACCAACGGTAATGCTGTAACGCTTCCCATACTCAACCATGGTGTCGCCATTTTCTAACTTGTTCGGATAACCAGGACCACCTACTGGTGAAAATTCTGCGCCGCCAAAAATCATGGTACGCTTACCGTTGTTAAATCTCTGCACTTCAACAATGTCTTTCTTGAAGCCCATCATGTACGTATCGGAGCTTGTGTAATCCTCCATCGGGCGTGCATTTCTGATTGCGAACGACGGCCAAGTGTGACCTTCGGGATTAATCGTCATATCGAAACTGATCAGCTCATTGCCGATTCGTTTCATGTAGTAAGCAGGTTGTTCAGACGAAACCTTAATACCGCCGCCTTCTGCTGCGCTTGTACCGTGGTTCCATGAGTTCGGGGCAAAGAATCCGTGGCCGGTTCCTAACTTCGTGCTGGTGTTCAGGTAATCCAGCGTTTCATCTGTTACATAGGAGATTACAGAAACCGGATATTCCTTCTCCAGCGAAATTCCATCTGCCGTGTAAACTGCTTTCACAACTGTTGAGCCTTTTTTAAGACCTTTAACCTTACCGTCGTTCGATACAGATACAACTGACGAATCTTCAACAGAATATTCTGCCTCGTCAATTGCAACGGTGTTTCCAAACCGTGTTTTGCCTTCTGCTGCTAAAGAAACTTCATATCCTTCTAAAACGTTTAATGACGATACATTTGATACAATTTCAGTGATAACATCGTCGCAAACAATTTCAAAATATTGTCTTCTAATAACGTCCTTATCAAGGTATTCAACATAAATTGCACATTTACCTGCGCCAACGCCTTTAATTACACCGTTTTCATCAACCGTTGCAACCTTGTTGTTTGTTGAATAGTAATTCAGCTGATCATTTGGAATCTTAACCTCGTTCAGCTTACGCTTATATCCAACAACATCCATCTGAAGGGTGTCGCCGGACTTAATGTAATATTTTTTATCCTCGTTCAGAATTCTTAAACGCTGAATGCTGTCGGGATATACCTCAAGATACTGCGGTTCCAGACCGGCATTGTCCATGATCTTCTGTGCTTCTTCCGGCCACTCAGCATCTTCATAAATCTGCGCCTGTTCAAACTTGTTGTTGGGCGAGTTATTCAAATATTCTCCTGTGGTTGAATAGTTATCATGGATATAGTTATTAATAATTGTGTTAATATGAATATGCAGCCATCTCGGCGCCATTGCGTTATTCTTTCTGGGCCACTCTTTGAGTTCTTTTAAGTCGATTACGTTTCCGGTGATTTCCCACCAGGTTGAACCTTCGTCAGGGTACGCCGCACCATAGGAGTTTCTGTGGTTTTCAAAGTAGTTGTAGTTCAGTTCGTTGTAGTCACCCTCTGAACCGCCTGTTGCACCCAACAGATATACGCTGCCCGCGTCGTAAACGTAACTGTTAGACGTATCATGGACATAGTTGTAGTTGATATCCAGATTGTGGGTTCCTGTACCACTGCCTGCATAGCTTGCCCAACCCCAGCCAACGTGCATACCGGAGTAGTTTACGTTATAAATTTCATTGTGGAATATTTCTGTTTCTTTTAATCCCACAGACGCATTGATGCCAACAGCGGACAAGTAGTCAATGCTGACGTCGTGAATAAAGTTATTGTTAAACTTGTTGTAAATTCTGTAGTTTTTATATTCGGTCGGTTTAAAGTATTTACCAAAATCGCTTTCGGCATTAGCAACACCAATATTCATGCCAGAACCGGAAATATCATAGAAATGGTTTCCGATTACATTACAGTTCTGGAAGATTTGTCTAAAGTTTAAACCTGCCGCACCAAGCTTAGAGAACGTACAGTTGGTAATGTCGATATATGCAGCGTCTGCAACAATTACGGCTGCGTCTTCTTTACCGCCGGTCAGCCTTCCGTCGCCGGCATAACCGGTCATGTGGTTGCCCTGACCGTCACGGTAAGCATTTGCCGCCGTGCTAGGCCACAACCATGTGATATACTCAAATGCCAAGTTGTTAAATTTCAGGTTATGAACCTTTTTGTCTGCCGAGTCGCCGGCAATTGTAAAGGCACGTTCGCCAACAGGAACAGCCGCAACCATTGTTGCCGGGTCTTCATATTCTCTCGGCATGTAATAAAGGTAGCCGTCTGCCTTGTTCATATACCATTCGCCGGGAGAATCTAACAGTTCGTAAGCATTTTCAACATAAACCGGGATGGAAGTAGGTGTATTACCGGAGCTGCGGCCATTTTTCCAAGATTCGGGAACCATGTTGATTTTCGCTTTGCCGTCTGCTGTTCTCTCAATATTCTTAACGCGAACACGAGGGTTGGTCCACTGTTCGAAATATACCAGCTCAATGTCGCCCTGGTTCGTAAAGTCTGCAAACTCTACATCATCACAGATATAGTAAGAATCTGCTTCATACATAACAGGATTTGTGATAGCACCGTTTACATTAATTTCGTTTCTCGCACGCACGCCGCGCACACCATTGATATATACCTGTCTTGTATTTGTGCCAACGCCGATAAAGGTTCTGTAAATATTTTTATCACTATCGTAAAGCTGGAAGCCGGAATAGTCTTTACCCATTGAAATAACAGGCTCTTCGTCTCCTAAAGAGGTGTAAATGACGCTAAAGCCGTTGCAGCCTGAATCTTCCACGCCCCATTGTACGTCAGTGCTTAATACATATCTGCCTTCCTTAACAAAAACATAGATGTGGTTCTGCATGTTTTTAAGGAACGGCTGAACCAGCTTTCTTGCACCGTCAATCGTAGCAACAGGGGCGTCAATCGTACCATTGTTCTGGTCGTCGCCGTTTTCGCCGTCTACATAAACTGCAAATCTGCTGGAAAGTTCAACAAGTCTGAAGATCATGGATGCTGCTTCTGCTCTCGTAATTCCTTTGAGAGGGCCAAAAGAGCCATCCGGATAACCTTTTATAAGACCATACTCAGCAGCATTATAAACTGCGTCTTTTGCCCAGTTGGTGATGGAACCGTCATCTGCAAAGGAAGCAACCTGTGTGTCAGGCTTTTCTGCACGCATCGCTGCAATTTTCACTAATACAGATGCTGCTTCTTCCCTGGTAATCGGTTGGTTTGGTTTAAAGGTCCCCCCCACTGTCATCAGCGGGTCGATTAAACCAATGTCAGTTGCCGTTTGAATGTCTTTTGCATACCAGTCAGAAGACTGTACATCTTTATATATGCCTTTATAGCCAGAACCATCTAAGCGCAGAATGTTCATTGCCATTGTAATGAACTGTGCCCTTGTTACATTGTTCTCCGGCGAATAGGAACCATCTCCCATGCCCTGCACATAGCTGCTTGCAGCCAACAGGTTAATGGTGCTTTCAGCCCAGTGACCTTTTGTATCGTTAAAGGATGCCTCAACAACAGGCTGCGGTGTCGCAAAGCCTGTATCTGCAGGAATTACGTCCTTCGAAACGCCCGTGGTCATCTCGCTCCAGTCATATTCCACATTGCCGTGGGGAACCACTGTCAATTCGTCCAAATAATAGGTAGTGGACACATTACCGGGGCCACGCCGGCAGTTAAACAACCGGATTGCAGATGTGTTTGAATTTCCCTGGTAGTCAAGACCGTCGCAGGTATACGTACAGGTATATTTTGTCCATTGACTGTTATAAGACGATTTTAAAATCGAGTTATCCCAGCCACCACCCAACATCGGTATCATTTCAAGGGTATCAGAGCCGTTATCAATTTTTGCATAGAACGAAATATCAAAGGTTTCTCCAACTACACAGGGAACCTCAACATATGCATATCCCCAGGCGGACGTTACGTTTACTTTCAAAGCGCCGCCCTTGTTCGTTGCGCCTGTATCGACAAAGGATACAGTTGCACCGCTAACCTTCATTTTCTTTACATCGTCTTCTTTATTAAAGGAACCAAACGAAATGATGTTTGTTCCAGTTGTAGAAACGCCGTCTCCTCTTTTTATAGCAAATGCCTGCATTGCTGTTAAGCAAAGGGATAAAGCTAAAACCAAACACGTTAACTTTTTCTTCATTAATTCGCACCTCCAATTGCATTCATCAACTCGTAAGCAATTTTCGCTGCCTGAGCACGTGTAACCGTCTCAAGCGGTGAGAAGCAGTTATCGCCCGTTCCGTTGATAATGCCTGCGCTGCAGAGTGCACCAACAGCTTCTTTTGCATAATCCGCAATGTCTGCTCCATCAGCAAATGTCACATCAGCGCTATTTAAGCCCAGACCAACAAGATTTGCTACACGGTACATAATAACCGCCATGTCCTGTCTGGTCATTTCGCCTGCGGGATTAAATGTGGTATCGCTGTTTCCAGCTATAATACCTGCCCTGTAAGCAGAAGCGATATAGCCATAGCTCCATCTGCCGGAATCAACATCTTCAAATTCAACGGTTGCTGTATTGCTGTAAATTTTAAATGCCTCTACAATAATTTTTACAAATTCTTCTCTGGTAACGGTATCGTTCGGATAGAACCTGCCGTCGCCTTTTCCGCTGATAATACCTTTAGATGCAAGATATTTCACGCTGCTTTCAGCCCATGCGGCGTCGCCTAAGTCAGAGAAGTTTGTATCATAAGTTACATCGTTGTTATCGTCTTTGTTATCATCCGTAATCGTTGAGCCGGAGCCGGTAGACGGTCTTCTGTTACTACCGCTGCCACCGCTGCTGGAACTTCCTCCGCCGGATGAGCTGTTGTTATCGTCATCCTCGCCTGCTACCTGGTCTGCATACGTTTCATATGCGCTTTCAATGTCTTCAGCGCTGTTAATTTCAGAAGCGTGCTGTTTCATTAAGCGGCTAACCTCATTCAGCTGCGATTCTGTAAAGCCCTTAACAACAGACTTGTCAAGGTTAATGCAGCCGCCGTCATAATAATCGAGTGCTTCTGTAACCGCGCCATAGTCTGCCTCATCTAACATGTCAAGCAAAACAGCTGTATCGAACGCATACTGAACGTCCTGTGCGGCAAAGCTTTCGATGGTAAGACTCTTTAAACGTTTATAAACATTTTTCGGGTCTAGACCAAGCTTTGTATCACCATAAAAATTCAGGTCTAATCCCAATTCTTTTGCATTTGCCTGAACTGCCTCATCAAATTCTGCCTCTGCTGCGGTTACAAATTCAGCAACTTTTAACAGCCGTGCAAATTCCGGTTTTAAAATAGCTTCAAAGCTTTTTACCAAGTCGTCAGAAGGGTTGCTACCGAGGCTTGGCAAATCCAAATTTACAAGCGCTTCGTTGATATTTGTTTTTACCTCTGCTGGATATTCAAAATAGTTTCCTAAATCGAAGTCAATCACACCGTCAGCTAAACCGTTCTTGAGCAATCCCTCAATTGCGCCGGCAGATGCGGCAGACAACTGGTTATAGAAATCAATTTTGTCCTGCTTATTTACAAATTCAAAATCATAGGTGTAGTTCTTGTTAATAACCGCTCTATATTGCCCTGTTTCTTGGGACTCTTTAAAGTTGAACGGGTTAAACTGATATACATACAATGCTCCTTCAGCCGTAGGATTGCTTGCCTGATCCACATAAATAGGATGTTCTGCGTCTACGATTGAATAGGTTTTACTTGTTTCGTCATATGCAAGCGGATACACTTTCAGTGTAAGGTTGCCGCTGTTGATTGAGGTTTTCACTGTCACATTCAGCGTATAAACCTGAATGTCAACAGTGGTCTCAACTGTATCCTCGGCGCTTACAAAAGCTGCCGGAACAAGCACTAAAAGCATTGATAAAATGAAGCTTGTAATTCTTTTAATCATGTCGTCCTCCTTTCAGGCCGCAGCCTTATCTGATTACCAAAATCTGAGCAGCAGTTGCTGCGAAGCCTGTGGAGCTTCTGATAAGGACCAAATCGCCCTCCATCAGTGCTGCAAGGTTTGCAGATTCCGCTTTTTCCAAATCCTGTCTGTAAATAGAAACGCCTGCGCTGCCTGTGCCAATATTGTAAACTTTTTCAACACCATCCGTTTCCGTTGTTACAGAGAACTGCAAAATTTTGTCGGTTGCGTTCACTTTTTTCACAATTCCGCTGGCTGCGCCCTCACCATTGTAGTTACCAAAGGACAGAGAATATTGCTGGCCTTTCAACCAAGCCTCCGTCTTTAATGTACTGTTTGGATCAATACGGTAGGCAACATTGATTGCTGTGATATATCCCTTTTCGTCCGTTGCAAGCTGAATGACGTCGCCAATCTTTAATCCGATTTCACTGAATTTCTTCTGGGTCGGCTGCGCTGCGCCTGCACGGTCATAGGAGTAGTCCACTTTATCGTCATCCTTCAACAGGTTGCTTAATTCAGAACCATTTTGATCGTAATATAATTTTGTGCGCATTTCGCCCTCATCATTAATTGCGGAACTGATTTTTGTTACAACCACAAAAGCCGAAGATTTTCCAAGAGAGCTTGCACCTGCGGATTTCGATCCCCTCAGAAGGATACAGCTTGCCACGTTAATGTCGTCTTCTCCGGTGTTATAGACAAAATATCCATCTGTTACAACCTGGTTATACTGACCGGCACCTACGGTATAGTAGTTTTTCGCAAGGCTGGTAGTAACAGAATAATCTTCCAGATTGTCTAAAAGTTCGTCGTGCGCCGGTGTGGAGAAAATAATGCAGTTTCCGGATTTTACAACGAATTTGTTCAGCGATCCGTCTCCTTTTTCGTTACACATTCCATTTCTGTGCTCAAATTCGCTGCCGGCAGCAATTTCATTCAAATTGCCGGTATCGCTGTATTTTGAGGGGTTGCCTCTGTTAATTCTTGCCGTATCGATGTAGTTGATTTTGTCGCCGCTCATGGTAAACAGAACAACTTCACCTACAGGAATTGCTGCAAGCGCCTGTTTCCGGCCCTCATCTGTGCCAACAGAATATCTTTCACCATCAACATTCACTTTGTCAACCGTTTCAGCCGTAACCCAGGTCGCATCCTGTGTAAAGATCTTCAAAGTAAGTCTGCTGGATATAGAACCTTTTGTATCAACGCCTGCTACAAAACCATAAATTGCAGTTGTAGCTGTGCCGCGTTCATAATTTGCAAGCTTTCCTTCATGGTCGAGATAGAAAGTTGCAGTTGTTCCAGCCTTTAACGGAGGCAGTTCACCGTTTTCAATATAACCGTCAAGGTTATAGGCGAGCTCGTAATATTCACCGTCAATTAAATATTTGTTATCGCTGGTGATTTCTTCTACAGTGCCTTCCAGTGACTTTCTTTCGTCATAAACGGTAATAAGCTTGTAACCTTTATCATTATCGGTTTCCATAATGGTAAGAATATCGTCTGCAAGAATGTCTCCAACACGCATAGATTTGCCGCCGGCATTATAAATGCGGACATCATCCTTATCCGGGTCAATAATCGTTGCTTCATTTGTATATTTATCATAGAATTTATAATTGTAGAGATCTATTGTGCCAACTACAATATTTTTAAATTCATAAACGAATAAAACATCAACAGCGTCATCGCCTGTGTTGTCAACACCTACAATATAGCCGCTTTTCGGCAGTGTGTTTTTCAACTGACCGTAACCGGTGCGGCTCTTGCCGTTATAAATAACAGAAAGATTTGCAGCGTCTACATTGATGTGTTTCTCTTTAAAATTCTCATCTTCATAATAAATTCTTGAAGACGTTGTTTCGTCAATCAGTAAATCATCTGCCTGAACCTCGAATTCACGGTTTTTATTTCCATCGAGTTCCATATAAATGATTTCATATTCTTTCTGGTCGTTTTCCTCCGCATAAGCGATTACCCTTCTGCCCAGATAATCTGCATATACCAGATCCGGCGTGTCATAAATGACATTTTCAATTTCAATCTGATTCATGTCAATCAGCTGGGAATTTGAGGAGAGCAGTCTGGTGTTTTCGTTACCTGTTACCACACCTTTAATTTCTTTAATGCCATAAATTTCTTCCAGCACTGAAACATCCTTTTGGAGTTCAAACTCTCCTTCGCCGTCAGCACCAAAATAGCGCTGAACAACTGCATCGGCGTCTAAGCTGCCTTCCATAATCCTGTAAAGGTCACAGTAAGGAATGGGGTTCTGCCCGTTTCCTCTCAGGCCGCTTAATAAACCGTATTTGTTTGCCGTGTAGAGGTATCCTTCCGGATAGCCGCCGTTTCTTACGGCAAACATTTTGTATCCCATTGCGTTTACAATGAGTGTTACCGCCTCATTGTAGGTCAACAGATCATTCGGGCGATACATTTTGTTGTCATCACCAGCAATGTAGCCAGCTTTAAACAGCATGCTGTAAGCGCCAATCTGCGGGTCAAACACGCTTACATCTAAAAATGGTGTCGTGTCTGCACTTGTGGTTGTTCCGTCTAACTTTAAGTACTTCATCAAAATCCCAATCATATCTGCTCTTGTCAGATATTTCACGAGATCTTCGTCACCGACTGCGTCGATGATGCCGAATGTTGTAAGCTTTTCAGCAATGACCGTATCCTCGTCGTTCAGGGTAACATCTGAAACCATAGGATCGTTTGCATTGCTTTCCGCTTCCGCGAAAACTCCGAGGGTGAATACTCCTGAAGCCGCAATCATTGCTAGTATCAAAACAGTTGATACTATTCGTCTTAAATTACTCATTCTCGTCCCTCCGTCTTTGTTTTTTCTATTGCGCTGTCGTAACCGACAGGAATATATGGTGAACATAATGTTAATGTTTTACCATCCATGGTAAGTTCTGATTTTAAAAGCTGTTCTGTTTCGTCTTTTGCCGTAACAGGTTTGGGGCAGGCTGTGTTAACCGCCAGCGTGAACACCATATGGCAATCGGACTTTAAATTTTTAAAATCAATGGTGCGCTCGGTGTCAAAGCAAACAGCTTCAATGCATTTATCTGTTTCATTGTAGCACAGCTTCATGGGCTTGCCGTCGAACACCGCTTCTGTAATGTTTATTTCAATGGTAATTCCCTTGTCTTTTACTGTAAACCTTCCGCCATTTTGTTCAACTTTTATGTTGTCACAGTCGCCGTCAAACTCAAATTTATAAAACAGCTTTTTTGTTGTAAGCAGACCGTCTTTCGTTTTGTCTAAGATGTAGTGGAAATCTCCTCTGTCTGTAACAAATCCGGTATGCGAAAGCATTACGTTGCGGTACTGGTTGGTATAAACCATTCCCGAGCAGTAGTCATAATCGTAATTCATACATCTTAAAAACATGCATGTGGCTTGCTGCCCTTCACCCCAGTAAACCATTGAAGACCTGCGCTGTGTCCACATATCTGTCTTTTCAAAGGCTCCCATGGCGTACTCCTCCGCCATATAGGTGAATGCTTTTAAGTCCGGACTGTCAATATTCCGAATGATAACCGTGTCTTCATCCGGCGTTCTGAAATTGTTTTTCTTATAAAATGTCTGGTCAATAAATGTCGGCTCAAAAGGCTTCTTTAAATATTTTTCAACCACCTCTTCCGGGCAAACCGGCGGAATCTGCAGCATTGCAGGATACTTAGGGTTTGCTTTGTCAATACTGCCAAACGCTCCTTTGGTTCCTAGATATATCATTTCTTCGAGCTTACTTCCCTCAAAGTTGTGATAACAACGCATCTGCGGCGGCGAAACCTGCTTTAAGTTCCGGTGGTAATGGCTTAAAAGCATTTCCCACGCGATAACATTCAGATCCTTGGCCATTTTTACACATTCTTCATCTTCAAACAGTTCCAGCATCATGGAAATTTCTTCGATTGCCAGCGGAGAATAGGTCGAACTGTTATACTCGCTGAAACAGCCGCAGAAAGCGTTATATTCATGCACCTTTCTGAGCCGTTCCTTTCCCCGTTCTAAAAACTCCTTGTTGCCCGAAATTTCTCCAGCGTTGATAATGGTGTTTAAGCTCATCAGGCTGATATTTGTGTAGTCTGGGGAAACATTTCTTCTGATGCTGCAAATTGCCGCTTTCATCAGCGATTCGGATAAAGCGGCGCGAAGCTCGTCATCTAAACAGTCGCTTCTTCTTTTTAATATGTATGCAAAGTGCTTTGCATTAAAATCCGCCATGTTATAGTCAGGCGCTATCATGTGGTCGCAGTCTTCTTCAATATAGTAAGGCCACAAACCGTAGGTTTTGGAGTCTTCGCGGTTGTCCTGATATTTAATCAGGCCCCAAAGAACCGATTTTGCCTCTTCATAATACTCTTCTTTTCTTAAGAAAAACACATGGTCTGCAAATGCAGAGTTCTCTGTTGGGCTGTGCAAATCCCCTGAAATTCTTGTGTGGTATCCGCCGGAACCCCCGTTCCAAGGGGCCACATGCTGCATAATCATGCCTGCCTCAGGGTCAAACCGTTTATGTTTTTCTTCTACGCCAATTTCTAAAAAATCTTCATACATCAGTTATACACTTCCTCGCAGTCAAGTTCCGTTTATTTTAATCGTACGCCCTCTGTCAAAATCAGAAGCGCCAAAGATTGACCATATGTCATGGGACAAATTGGGATTACCCGGTAGTCCTCCAAGGTCGCGCCCATTCCCGTTCCGTAGGATACGTTCTGCACTTCTCCGTCCTCTGCAATGTTATCAATCACATATTTCAAAGCCTTTTCGCCGACAACTTTATATTTTTCATCTATGTAACCCAGCCGAACGGCTTTTAAAATACCGTAACCAAAACCGGCTGTCGCAGAAGCTTCCAAATAGGAACTTTGATCGTCTAAAAGTGTGTGCCAGCCGCCGCTTTCGTCCTGGGTTTTTGCCAGCGCCTCAACCTGGAACACAAGCGTGTTTAAAAGGTATTCTTTTAAAGAACCCTCAAGGCCAAGCATTTCAATGAACTCTACCGAACCTGCAGTATACCAGCAGTTACCTCTAGCCCAAAGCGCATCGGCAAAGTTGTGTCTGCCGTCAAATGTCCAGCCGTGGAACCAAAATCCAGTTTTTTTATCAGCCAGATATTTAATATGGAACAGGAACTGGAACTTTGCTTCTTCTATATATTCTTTTCTGTCAAGCAACAGTCCCATTTTGGCTAAGAACAGCACTGTCATAAACAGCGTGTCAATCCAAACCTGGTTGTGGTTTTCCCCACCGCTGACGATATGCTGAATTCCGCCGCCTTCCGTTCTCGGCATTTCGTTCATAACCCATTCTGCCCACTCGGTGCAAAGGTCTAAATAATCCTTTCTGCCGGTTTCCTCGGCCAAATGCGCCAGTGTCAGCATCGGACACATGGTGTTGACATTTCGTTCGGGAAGACCTTTTGCGATATTTTTATCATACCATTTTATTAAAAAATCGCGGTATGATGTATCGCCAAGTTCCTTGTAATACTTATACATGCCATACATTCCAACCCCTTGCGGCCACTCCCAGTTTTCAATGTCGATAATTCCAATGGGACATTCTTCTTCAATGCCCTGATTTTTAATTGCAGTCATGTTATCTGCAACTTTTTTAAGTATTTCCTTCATGCGTAGGTCCCCACTTTGACTTGTAGTTTATGATATATGATATATTATGCCATAAATCATTCACCACTTCAAGCCCAAAATTTTTACAACACTATGAATTTAGTAAATAAAACGTACCTTTTCTATTGATATTTGAAAAAAAGTATGATATACTTGTGATATTGATAAAAACAGCCGTAAAACAGGTGGTTTATTTATGTATAAAACGATTATTATTAACAGCAAACCTGAAGCAATTGCGCACTTGAAGTATGCAATTTCCGAAAGCAATTTAGGCTTTACCGTAGTTTCTTCCTATTTATATAATAAGCGCGCGTCAGACGCAGTGGCCAGAACGCGCCCAAATTTGGTAATTACCGATTTACCTCCATCAAAAGAAAAGAACTTAGATATTGTGAAAAACATTCACAGCCGCTTTCCGGATATTAAAATTTTACTGTATACCGACAGAACGGATTTTGAGCTGGCAAAATCCGCTGTTTCCCAAGGCGTTTCTGGCATTGTCTGCCCTGGAGATGACTCTGAGCTTACTGCGGCGCTGACAGGGATTAAGGGCTTGCTGGACCGGCAGGCGACTCAGAAAAAGCGTGATAGATTATTTGATCAGCTTATTGTTTCTGCAAGAAAACAGTTTTTGACAGACATTTTTATGGGGAACATCACCGGCAGAGAAAATATTCAGAAAAAGGCCAAAGAGCTGAGTTTAGGCAATCATTCCTGCATATACTGCCCGTTCTGGATTGCTATCCCCAATTACAATGAATATATGACAAACCGCTGGAATTACGACAAGGAGCGGTTTTTGGTTGCCGTGGGCAACTTTCTGCGGCCTGAAAATAAAAGCTTTGAAATTCAGAATATCATGTTCACAAACGGAGAAATTTTTTATGTTGCTCTGGCGGAGACCAGCGACGCCACCAATTTTATTAATACCTTGCGCCTGCACCTCACCAATACCGAGCACAATTTAAAGACCATGATCGGGCTTACGGTCAATTGGCATATTGGCCGGCATTTTATGTCCTTTCACGATTTTATCGACCACATCACAACACCGATTTTAAGCAACAGCAACATGAACGTCGAGGCAATTGACAGCACGAAGGAAAATCATGCGTTACTGCTTGATATGTATAAAAACGTAGTAATTTCTGCAATTTTGGATAAAACGCCCCGTCTTAAGGAGCATTTAAACTATATTGTGCGGCTTCTTTCCCAGTCGGCCGAAAATGTGCTTTCAGATGCACTGTCCGAATTCTGTGAAATTTCCATGCAGAATATGGCGCCGCATTTAAAAGAAAACGCAGAATTCAAACGCATGATGCGTTCCCTTTCCGAAGCAAACGGCGCCACAGCGCAAAATATTTGCACCAACGTGCTTTTTATGGTTTGCCGGGAGGCCGGAAAAAGCAATCTGACCGCTTCTTCCAGCACCGTGAAACGTGCCGTGGAATATATTCAAAACAATTTTGCCCGGGACTTATCTTTAGAGGACGTGGCAAAATATTTAAACTTAAATCCTTCTTATTTTTCGCGCTTTTTCAAGCTGCACACCGGCTTTAATTTCAGGGACTATTTAATAGAGCTCAGGGTAAAAAAAGCAAAGGAGCTGCTGATAACCGGCAAATATAAAATATATGAAATCAGCATTATGACCGGTTATAAAAACAGCAAATATTTTGCCGCCCAGTTTAAGGCAGTAACCGGCCTGACTCCCAGCGAATTTGCAAACGGCGAGGCCGCAAAGTCAACAGGCGCATAATGTTTATTTGGCCAAAATTACAGCTTTGTTACGCTTTATATGCGCTGGATTATTGGATATATACAAAGATTTTGAACAATTTATTTTATATATTGACAAAAAGAAAAATTCGTGCTAAAATAAATTTAAACAGGTTGTTAAAAATTTAACAATATACTATAGTGGGAGGTTCTATCATGAATGAAACAAAACCAATCATTGACAGCGTGGAAGCGTTGGAAACAGAACTGAAAAGATTAAGAAACGTTCAAACAGTTTTTGCCGGCTACACTCAGGAACAGGTTGACAAAATATTCCTGGCGGCTGCCACAGCTGCCGACAAGGCCAGAATTCCCCTCGCCAAAATGGCTGTGGAGGAAACGGGCATGGGCATTGTGGAAGACAAGGTTATTAAAAACCACTATGCGGCGGAATATATTTACAACGCCTATAAGGACACAAAAACCTGCGGAATTATCGAAGAAGACAAATCCTATGGCATTAAAAAGGTTGCAGAACCCATCGGCGTGGTAGCGGCTGTTATTCCTACCACGAACCCCACATCAACAGCGATTTTTAAAACGCTGATTGCGCTGAAAACCAGAAACGCAATTATTATCAGCCCCCATCCCAGAGCAAAAAAATCTACCATTGCTGCGGCAAAGGTAGTATTAGATGCAGCCGTAGCGGCTGGCGCTCCGGAGGGAATTATCAGCTGGATTGACGTTCCCTCGTTGGATTTAACCAACACGGTTATGAAAGAGGCAGACATTATTTTAGCAACCGGCGGACCGGGCATGGTAAAAGCGGCATATTCAAGCGGAAAACCTGCAATCGGTGTTGGTGCGGGCAACACACCGGCCATTATTGACGACTCGGCCGATCTGCTTTTGGCAGTAAACTCTATTATCCATTCTAAAACTTTTGACAACGGAATGATTTGTGCCTCGGAGCAAAGCGTGATTGTTATGAAAAATATTTATGACGCCGTTAAAAAAGAATTTACCCGCCGTGGCTGTTATTTCCTGGATAAAGAGGAAACAGAAAAGGTTCGGAAAACCATTATTATAAACGGCGCATTAAACGCCAAAATTGTTGGTCAGAAAGCACACACCATTGCCGCTCTTTCCGGTGTTGATGTTCCGGAAGACACAAAAATTCTTATCGGCGAAGTAACTTCGGTGGACATTTCTGAAGAATTTGCTCACGAAAAGCTTTCCCCTGTTTTGGCAATGTATAAAGCCAAGGACTTTGACGATGCTCTGGCAAAAGCAGAACAGCTCATTGCTGACGGTGGCTATGGCCACACCTCCTCTCTTTATGTAGATACTGTGAAGGAAACAGAAAAAATTAACCAATTTGCTTTTAGAATGAAAACCTGCCGCATTTTGGTAAACACACCTTCTTCCCACGGCGGCATCGGAGACCTTTACAACTTTAAGCTTGCGCCTTCCCTCACCCTGGGCTGCGGCTCGTGGGGCGGCAACTCTGTTTCGGAAAATGTCGGTGTAAAGCACCTTTTGAATATCAAAACTGTTGCAGAAAGAAGGGAGAACATGCTTTGGTTTAGAGCGCCTGAAAAGGTTTATTTAAAGAAGGGCTGCCTGCCGGTTGCTTTAGATGAATTGAAAAACGTCATGGGCAAAAAGAGGGCATTTATCGTAACAGACTCGTTCCTTTACCAGAACGGTTACACAAAACCGATTACCGATAAGTTAGACGAGATGGGCATTGCCCACACCACGTTCTTTGACGTAGCTCCCGACCCGACTTTAGCTTGCGCCAAAGCCGGAACCGTGCAGATGCGCGCATTCCAGCCGGACACCATTATTGCGCTGGGCGGCGGTTCTGCAATGGATGCCGCGAAAATCATGTGGGTGATGTATGAACACCCGGAAGCGGACTTCATGGATATGGCAATGCGCTTTGTAGACATCAGAAAGCGTATTTACACGTTCCCGAAAATGGGTGAAAAAGCATATTTCATTGCTGTCCCCACCTCTGCCGGCACAGGCTCTGAAGTGACGCCGTTTGCCGTTATCACTGACGAATCAACCGGCGTTAAATATCCTCTGGCTGACTATGCGCTGATGCCGAACATGGCAATTATCGACACAGACCTTCATATGTCAGCTCCCAAGGGCTTAACAGCCGCATCGGGTATTGACGCAGTTACCCATGCCTTAGAGGCTTATGTTTCTATCATGGCTACGGATTATACCGACGGGTTGGCAATTCAGGCTCTGAAAGTTATTTTTGAATATCTGCCGAAAGCATATGAAAACGGTCAGACAGACGTGGAAGCAAGAGAAAAAATGGCAAACGCTGCAACCATGGCCGGCATGGCATTCGCAAACGCATTTTTGGGCATTTGCCACTCTATGGCACACAAGCTTGGCGCATTCCACCATCTGCCTCACGGTGTTGCAAACGCTTTGATGATTGATGAAGTTATCCGCTTTAATGCAAGTGAGGCGCCCACAAAAATGGGTACGTTCTCGCAGTATGACCATCCGCACACCTTAGCACGATATGCTCAGATTGCAGATGCGCTGGGCCTTAAGGGCAAGACGGACGAAGAAAAAACCGAAAACCTGATTAAGGCAATTGACGATTTAAAAGAATTGGTTGGAATTAAAAAGACCATTAAAGAATATGGCATTGATGAAAAAGACTTTTTAGACCGGCTGGACGAAATGGTAGAACAGGCATTTGACGACCAGTGCACCGGCGCAAACCCCAGATATCCGCTGATGAGCGAAATTAAGGAATTATACCTGAACGCATATTATGGAGGTGAAAGATAATGAATTTTGAAAATGTAATTGCAGTAAGACCTACTAAAACAATTTACCGTGACGGCGACAAATCGGTTAAGGTGTTTAACGAGGAATTTTCGAAGGCTGACGTATTGAACGAGGCGCTGAACCAAGCCCGTGTGGAGGAAACCGGATTAAATATACCGAAGCTTTTGGAGGTTACAAAAACCGACGGTAAGTGGGCCTTAGTGATGGACTTCATTGAAGGGGAAACGCTGGCCTCCCTTATGAAAAAGCATCCTGAAAAACTGGATGAATATTTAAACCTTTTTGTTGATCTTCAGCTTGAAATTCATGGAAAAACAGCACCTCTTTTAACAAAATTGAAGGATAAGATGAAGCGCAAAATTTCGGAAACCGATTTGGACGCAACTACCCGTTATGAGCTTCATGCAAGGCTGGAGGGCATGCCCAAACACACAAAGGTCTGTCACGGCGATTTTAACCCAAGCAACATTATTGTGGATAAAAACGGCACGCCTTATGTGTTAGACTGGTCTCACGCAACCCAGGGCAACGCCAGTGCAGACGCGGCAAGAACCTATCTTTTGTTCTGCCTGTCCGGCGATGACAAAACAGCGGAAAAATATTTGGATTTGTTCTGTAAAAAAAGCGATACAGCAAAGCAGTATGTGCAGAAATGGATTCCCATTGTCGCAGCGTCCCAGTTAGTGAAAGGAAAACCAGAAGAACGCGCGTTTTTAACCCATTGGACAGACGTTGTGGAGTATGAATAAGTAAAACTTAAAAACTTCCCGGAATGCAATCCTTCCGGGAAGTTTTTTTATTGTTTAACCGAATTGTTATTGTTTTTTTCATAAAAATGTGATATTATATAAAATTGTGCGAAAAAAAATAAGGAGTGAATCAGTTGGAAACCTATGCGGTATTTAAAGATTTGGCAATCATCCTGGTTTCGGCAAAAATTTTAGGACTTTTGGCAAGAAAAATGAAAGTCCCCCAAGTGGTGGGCGAAATTGTGGCAGGGTTATTAATTGGACCCAGCGTTTTAGGATTAGTGGGACAGACAAGTTTCTTAACGCAAATGGCCGAAATCGGCGTCATTTTGCTGATGTTTTCGGCAGGCCTGGGCACAAACCTGAAAAACATGATTAAAACTGGGCCGTTTGCCTGTCTGGTTGCAGTTTGCGGCGTAGCTGTGCCTCTGATATTGGGAACGCTGCTTTATATGCTGTTTTATGGGTTTGCCGCCGTTGGCTCTCCACATTTTTATAAGGCCGTGTTTATTGGCGTAATTCTCACTGCCACATCTGTGAGCATTACGGTGCAAACCCTGTCTGAGCTTGGCAAGCTGAAATCAAAGCTTGGAACAGCAATTGTCAGCGCCGCCATCATTGACGACGTTATCGGCATTATGGTTTTAACGGTTGTCATCGGAATCGGCGCTAACACCTCTGGCGCCAGCGCGGGCATTTTGTCGGTTATTATGCGCAGTCTGCTATTTTTTGTGTTTTCAGGCGTGCTTGGATATGCATGCTACAAACTCTTTAAAGCATTAAATAAAAAATACTCCCACACCCAGAGGATACCGATTTTTGGTCTGGCGCTATGCATGTTTATGGCATATGCGGCTGAAAAATATTTTGGTGTGGCAGACGTTACCGGCGCATTTGTAGCCGGCATTATCCTTTGCAACATTAACGACGCCGAATATATTGAGCGAAAAATGGCCATTAATTCCTATATTCTGTTTGGTCCCGTATTCTTTGCAGGTATCGGTTTAAAAACCGACATACATGGCATTTCTGGCACCATTGTGCTGTTTTCCATCTGCTTTGTGCTGGTGGCCTTAGTGTCTAAAATTATTGGCTGCGGGCTGGTTTCAAGAATATGCAAATATTCCTGGCGGGACAGCCTAATTGTAGGCGTCGGCATGATGACCCGGGGCGAGGTGGCGTTGATTGTGGCGCAAAAGGGCCTATCTGTGGGCCTTCTGGACCCCATTTACTTCACGCCCGTTATCATTCTCATTATCGTATCGTCTATTTTAACGCCAATCTTTTTAAAACTATTGTTTGCCAAAAATATGAACGCAGCAGCAATCCATGAACTTTCTGCGTAACAGCAGCTGAATCAACTTTTCACGAATATTTTGTTCGTTTTGTTTTTAAATAAAGTTTTTTAATATTTTCATACCCCGCTTTTCATGCGGGGTATTTCTTTTCTGTTTACAATTGAACGATAAATTGTATTCTTTAATGTCAAACTTACAATTTTCGACATATTATGATATTGTACCAATAAAAAAGGAGGCCAATTATATGGCAAATTTTGTTTTAACAGATACAAACGGAGAACCGATTGCAGAAACATGCCCGGCAACAGGCTTTCAGTCGCTATCAGTATGCGCACCGGTAACGGTGACGCCTTTTGCAAGAAGCGGCGTAACAAAAACGAAATGCTGCGGCGATCCGGTTGTAAGACCTGGTCAGGAAACATGCCCCGGAATTAAAAACGGCTCTTGTCACTTTACAATCAGCCAGGATCTCTGCGTTGAGGTTCCCGTTGTATTCGGCGCTGTTTCGCAGGTCGGCGATGCTTTTGTAAATTGTATCCGCACATCCGAAAAGGATATTTGTATCAATTGCGGTTATGAAGACGATGACGATAACGATTAAAAACACCATGATAATGCGCCGGCGGTTCAAATATCAGCACTGAAAACTGCTATCAAAAAACATGGGCATCGTAATTGATGCCCATGCGTTTTATTACCGTGTCCAAACCGTTCCGTCAGCAAATGCTACACGAGTGATTTTGATATTTTTAATTCTATCTGTTTCGCTGTATCCATACAGACTCCAATGCCATGATTGTGTATCCAGCGTACCAAAAGACATCTGCTGCGCATACCCGTCAAACTGGCTGCTTCCAAACCCGTAATATTTTACCGGCTCATTAAATGTATTGTAACAGTTAAACTCCAACTCAATGGCCGAAATTTCTTTATAGCTGATATTGCGCAGTACAATGTTTGCCTGTTTTATTCCATAGCTGTCGGTAACATAACTGGAAATTGCTGCAACCGGCTGTTTCACGGTTGCCCGCCAGGTATCCATAACAACATATACCGTGTTGACAATGTCTTCAAAAAACACGTTTTCATAGTCCCAAAATTTGTCTAGTGCGTCGTCGCAAATATCTATGGCGCCGTTATAATCCGTTACGGAAAGAGCATATTGTATCTGCGGAATTATTTCATTATATAGAGCCTCGTCATGGGTGGTAAACCAGCCGACATTAACATAATCCTGCACTTGCCAGGTTGGCACTGCAATTGTTCTGTCAAAGGGAGCATACATGGTGCTCATAGGCTCTAAATACCAGCCCACATTCTGATACAGTTCAATTTCATCGCCTGAAACCAAAAGCTGTCTGCCGTCTGCTGAATACATTAAAACCGGCGGTGCAGTGAACCACCCCACCGTTTTTTGTGCCTCAACCTCGCTTTCCGCAACAATAAGCTCCCTGCCGTCGGCAGAATACATTGTCACCGAAGATGCAAACACAACTTGTGTCTGCAATACAAAACAAATCGCTAAAAGTAAGTATAACAGCCTTTTTTTCATCTAAAAATACCCCCACTTAGTTTTTAAAAATGCTCCATATTGCTTTCCTGCACAGTGATTTCTTCCCCAGCTTTGGGAACCAGACCATCGTCAAAGTGAATCATCACATTTTGCGCTGTAAGCGTTTTTTGTAACATTTTAATATCTGTTCCATAAACAGGTTTCTTTTCGTCAATTGCCAAAGCACAGGCCACGCCTGCTGCCTGGCCGGAAATGATTGCTGGAGGAATTACGCGCAGAACATCCCACGCATAGCCCTCTCCCGCCGCGCTTCTGCCGGCTGTAATAATGTTTCCGAACCCGTCGCGCACCAGCGTTCCAAACGGAATTTCATATAAAAAGTCCCGCCGGTCGAAGTCGCAAATTGCACCTACTGAGTCGTCAAAGTGCCTGTAGGTGTCCGCTTCCTTCAGGGTATAGTTCCCGTCGATGTGCCGCGTGGTTCGAAACTGCGGCATGGTGGGAATTCGAAGTATGTCCCGTGCCGCTTTATCCTTATCATTTTTCAGCTTATTCAACGCTTCAATGTGATTTTCCACCACATAGTTCGTCACGTCTTTTGAATTTGTTCCCAGCCAATAGGGCTTTCCCTCCGGGTGGCCGCCGCCATAAAGGTTTGCATTTCCGCCGCTTGCCCAGTGCTGCAAATTACCTAAATCGCCGCTTTCCGCTGCCTTTTTGCACATTTTAGTGTCTGCGCCGTGCATCATAAACGTGTGAAAGTTCCGTCCCTGCACCGTTGGCACGCCTGCCTGAACCATTAAATCTCCGTCGCCGGTGGCATCTACAAACATGCTTGCCGTGTAATATTCAAAACCGGACTTGTTCACAACCACAACGCCTTTCACCTGGCTGCCTTCCATCGCCACGTCTGACACCACAGAATCATATAAAATGGATACGCCCTCACTCTTAATAAACTCAGTCAGCGCCAAAACAAAAATCGGCACGGAATACCGCGTCACATATCTGGGTCCGTCTTTTGTGGGGTTACCATTTTTCCAGCAGTCGGGAATGGTGTCATATCCGTATTTTACAGATAGTTGTAACAACTCCTCTGCCATGCCCTTAATAATCTGCACGCCCCGACCGTTGCATAGGGGAACAAACAGGTTAATCAGTCCGATGGTTGCTAGCCCACCCAAACAAATGGTTTTTTCAATTAACAGTACCTTTTTGCCCATGCGGCTTGCGGACACTGCCGCCGCAATACCGGAAACTCCGCCACCTGCTACGATAATGTCATAGCTTCCTTTCACCGGAACACTTTTTTTCACTTCAATGCAATCCAAACAATCACCCCTCTGTTTTTGATAGTTTTATTTTACCATGACCCCAAAAAAATGTCAATTGCTCACTGTGATATTTTACCAAATTCTGCTTTAAAAATTTCCCAAAACTTGTCCACTTGACACAATCTTAAAGTTGTGGTATAATAAAAAAGTAAATTCATAACTTTTGACACAAGGGAATGTGATAGGCTAAATAATGGCAAAGAAGGTGTTTTTTTAGTGATTAACAAAAACGATTTGGAACGGGTTCGTACGCTGATTGAAAACAATATAGGTTCACACATTAAAATCACGGTAAAAAAAGGCCGCAAGCGGGTGGTTGTGCGCTACGGCACTATTAATGCCGTTTATCCGTTCACCTTTAATGTCACTTTAGAAAGCATTTCGGATTTTGCCGACGCCAGCAGAAACGTTTCGTTAAACTATTCCGACGTGTTAACCGACGCAGTTTCCCTTTCGCTGACAGAGTCTGGCGAGGAAATTGGATAACTATTTACAAAAAAATTAAAACCGGCTAATTAGCCGGTTTTCTTTTTACTCAAATTTGCGTTTTTTTGCTCTTTTTTATTCATTCATCTTGTTTTTCACAAAAAATATGTTGACTATTGACTTTGTAAATGCTAATATGTAACTTACCGAAAGGTAATTCTAAATTATTTTAAGTTATGGAGTGATTTGAACATGAAAATTGCATTTTCAACCGTCGGATGTCCCGAGTGGTCTTGGAATGACATCTACATTATGGCAAAGGATTTAGGGTATAACGGCATTGAGCTTCGCGGCCTTGAAAATGAAATGAATCTATTAAAAGCGCGTCCCTTTACAGATGCGCAGCTAACAAAAACTTTAAATAACTTAGAAAAGCTAAACCTTTCCATCTCCTGTCTGGCCTCCTCCTGCTACCTCGGCGGAACAGACGACGAAAACGAAGCGCTAAAAGAAGGATTTGACTATATCGATTTAGCGTCAAAATTGGACTGTAAATATGTCAGAATTTTGGGCGATTTAAACCCGGATCCCAGAGGCGAAATTGACGACGAGCGTGTAATCCGTCTGCTGCGCCGCTTAATTCCGGCGGCAGAGGAAAAGAACATTTGCCTGCTGGTGGAAACCTCCGGTGTGTATGCAGACACCGCGCGCCTGAAAAAAATAATCGAAACGGTTGATAATTCCCACGTGCAGGTTTTGTGGGATATTCACCACCCGTTCCGGTTTTTCCATGAAACGCCGGAGCAAACCATTGCAAACATTGGGAAATATACCAAATATGTGCACATTAAGGACTCGGTGATGAACGGGGACGGCACAGTGCAATATAAAATTCTGGGCGACGGCGACGTGCCGGTTGTTGAGATTTTAGACCAGTTAAAAATCTCCGGTTACGACGACTATGTGTCGTTAGAGTGGGTAAAACGCTGGAACAAAAACTTAGAAGACGCGGCCGTGGTGTTCCCTGCATTTGCTACTTTCATGTCAGACTACATGGTGGGAGAGCCCCACAAGCTTTATGACAACAAGGCCAAAACCGGAAAATTCCCCTGGCCGAAAGAGCATTTAATTGACTGCACGTTCCCCGACGTGTTAGACCGGATTTGCGATGAGTTTCCCGAACAATTTGCATTCCGTTACACAGAGCTGGACTACACCAGAACCTATCCCCAGTTCCGGGAAGACGTCTATACCTTTGCCCGCGCCCTCATTTCCATGGGCGTGAAAAAGGGCGACCATGTTGCCATTTGGGCAACAAATGTTCCCGCATGGTATATTACGTTTTGGGCTACGTCCACCATCGGCGCGGTTTTGGTAACGGTGAACACCGCATATAAAGTGCATGAAGCGGAATATTTGCTCCGCCAGTCTGACACCCACACGCTGGTTATGATTGATAAATGCAAAGACTCCGACTATGTTGAAATTATAAAAACCTTGTGTCCCGAGCTGGAAACAAGCCAGCCGGGCGAGTTAAAATCGAAAAAATTGCCGTGCTTGAAAAACATCATTACGGTTGACAGCAAGCAGCCGGGCTGTTATTCCTGGGATGAAGCCATTGCAATGGCGCAGAAAACACCAATTGAAGAAGTTCACCGCCGGCGCGCACAGATTGACAAACATGATGTTTGCAACATGCAATATACCTCCGGCACAACCGGGTTCCCCAAGGGTGTTATGCTCACCCACTACAACGTGGTGAACAACGGCAAGGCAATTGGCGACTGCATGGATTTGTCCACTGCAGACAGAATGATGATTCAGGTGCCCATGTTCCATTGCTTCGGCATGGTGCTGGCTATGACGGCTTCTATGACCCACGGCACTACCATGTCGCCTATGCCCATGTTCTCGCCGCGGCGCTCGCTTGCCTGCATAAACAAGGAAAAAATTACGGCATTTCACGGCGTTCCCACCATGTTCATTGCCATGCTGGGGCATGAAGACTTTGAAAAGACCGACTTTTCTTACATGAGAACAGGCATTATGGCGGGAAGTCCCTGCCCGGTTAAAGTTATGGAAGATGTTGTAAACAAAATGCACATGTCGGAAATTTGTATTACCTACGGGCAGACAGAGGCGTCGCCGGGCTGCACCATGAGCTGGACGGACGACTCGCTGGAAACCCGGGTAAACACCGTTGGCCGGGCGATGTATGGCGTGGAATGTAAAATTGTAGACCCTGAAACCTATGAAGACCTGCCTGACGACGTTGACGGAGAATTTGTGGCCCGGGGCTATAACATCATGAAGGGATATTACAAAATGCCTGAAGCCACCGATGCGGCAATTGACGAAAACGGCTGGCTTCACACCGGCGACCTGGCAAGAAGACTGCCGGACGGAAACTATAAAATTACCGGCCGTATTAAAGACATGATTATTCGCGGCGGCGAAAACATTTATCCGAAAGAAATTGAAGACTTTATTTATACACACCCGAAAGTGCAGGACGTTCAGGTAATCGGCGTTCCCAGCGAGCAGTATGGCGAGGAAATTATGGCCTGTGTCATTTTAAAACCGGGCGAAGAGTCCACCGAAGACGAAATGAAGCAATATGTATTAGATCACATGGCGAAACACAAGGTTCCAAGCTATGTTGCTTTTGTTGACGAGTTTCCTATGAACGCCGCCGGTAAAATTTTAAAATATAAAATGCGCGACTGGGCTGTGGAAAAATTAAATTTACAAAAAGCAAATTCCATAGAAACCGCATAAAATACAAACACCGCTTTCCGTTTCAAACGGAAAGCGGTGTTTTTGATTTACTTTTTCTTCTCTTTTTCCTCGTCTTGTTCAATAAACAACTGATATGGCTCAATCTCTAAAATTTCGCAGAGATGGAACAGCATGTCTAAAGACGGTGCTTTGTTAACATTTTTCGCTTCGAGATGACTAATATGCGTTCTTGAAACATTCGCTTTCATAGAAAGTCCAACCTGTGTAAGATGCTTTCTCTTACGAAAAAAAGCAATGTTCCTGCCGATAATTTTGTAATATTCTTCTCTGTCTTTCATGACATCACCTCTTTACATAAAATGCTAACACAAAATTTGCAAAATAAAGCTTGCCATTAGCTTGCAACTATGATATACTATATGTAAAGGGCATCTTTTTTATTCTTTGACAGACAAAAGTATCTAAAAATAGGTGTTTCTGTCCGTCAAAGGCGGACAACTGTATAATCCCCCGACGTGCCGCGGCTTTCCCCCCCCATAACCGGGCTGCGGTACGTCACCCCTAAAATAAAGGGCCGCTAATAATCCCTTAGCGGCCCTTTTCTTCTTTTACTGCACCTTATTAATTTCGTTTAAATTCTCCAGCATATTTTCAATAAACACACCATATCCCCGTTTTGGGTCGTTCACAAACACGTGGGTTACGGCGCCGATAATTTTTCCGTCCTGCAAGATTGGGCTTCCGCTCATTCCCTGGACGATGCCCCCCGTTTTATCAATCAGCCGTTTGTCGGTAACGTTTACCACCATGTTTTTATCGTCCACCGCGTGTTTCATAATTTTCACAATTTCCACTTCAAATTTTTCTACCTTGTTGTCTTCCACGTTTGCATAAATTTCCGCTTTCCCGGTGTGAACCTGAGCTTTCGATGCCACAGGAACCGGTTCCTGCGACACACCCACGTCATATCCGCTTTCTATAACGCCGTAAATGCCCTGCGTCGTGTTTTTCATGATCACGCCCCGGTCTGCACCGCTCTGATCAAACAGGCCGCACAGTTCCCCCGGTTCACCCCGCTGTCCCTTTTTCACGTCAACAATTTTCGTATCCGAAATGCTGCCCTGCTCCACCGGCATCAGTGCACCTGTGTCTACATCTGTTATTGGGTGTCCCAATGCACCATATAAATTGGTCTTTTTATCTACGAACGTTAATGTTCCAATTCCCGCTGTAGAGTCGCGCACCCAAATGCCAAGCTTATAGCCGTCCTTTGTTTTCACCGGCGTCAAGGTTTTTTCCATCTGTTCTCCGCTGCGTTCCACCGAGAGCGTCAGAGGCTTGCCTTCCGACTCCGACACAATTTTTCCAAACTGCTCAACTGTGTGCAGCTCTGCACCGTTTACCCGCATAATCATGTCGGCATTTTTAATATCCGCATCTTTCAACGCGTCTATGGTTTGCCCGCCTTCTCCTGTCAGCTTTTCTGTCCCCACACACATCAGCCCCCGGGTAAACAGCTTAATTCCAATGGTTTTTCCGCCGGGAACTATTTCGGTGGCCGGCAAAACATCAACTTCCACATTTTTAACCGGAATTAAGCCGAACAGTTTAACCGCGGCGTCATATTCGCCGTTTGCTTCCATTGTGCCTGAGGCAGCTATATGAACAGTGTACGGTGAACCCTCCCGCACATCAATATTTTCGCCGTAGAATATTTTAATTTTGTCGGGAAAATAGACGTCACATTCGACGAACATTGCTGTTGCCGTAATGATTAAAAAAATGAAAAACGTCTGAACCCGCTTTTTCGTATGTGCCCGCAATTCATCACTCCCTTTTGGTCTGCATGTTTATTATTGACCGCAGGAGCATATAAATACTAATTATTATTTACATGATTTCCAAATTCATCCAACGATTTAAACCGGTATCCTGCTGTTTTTAAGTCTTTTATCACTTTGTCTAATATATTGGCATTATTTTCTGAAACAGCATGGAGCAACAAAATTGCCCCGTCGTGCACGCCGTCCATTATCTGGGAATAAGCATAATCTGTTCCCTTTTGATTTTTTACGTCCCAGTCTTTATACGCAAAACTCCAGAATACGCTGGTGTAGCCCAAATCCTGAGTCAGACTCAGCGTCCGTTCGGAATATTCCCCCATGGGCGGGCGGAAAAATTTCATTTCCTGTCCCGTTAGTTCTGTAAAGCTGTTGGCCAGCCCAACAATTTCGTTTTTCAGCTTTTCCGCGCTTTTTACGTCCGGCATGCTGGGATGGTTAATCGTATGGTTGCCAACAATATGCCCCTCGTCCACCATGCGCTTTATCAATTCCGGCTGATTTTTAATATATGGACCGGTGACAAAAAATGCGGCCGGAACCTCGTTTTCCTTTAACACGTCTAAAATTTTCGGCGTGTAACCGTTTTCATAGCCCTCGTCGAACGTGAGGTATAACGCATGAGGCTCGCTGTCTTTGTAAACCGCACCATATTTGTTTAAAATTTCAACTGTTTTTGCAGGAATTTCCGGCGGTGCATTTTTATTTTTTTTCAGTCCCCAGCCGTTTTTTTCATTGGGCAGTTCGCTGTATTTGCCCGGATTCAGCTCTGCCGGCACATTCACCGCAACAGGCGTTATATCTTCTGTTATCTCGTTTTTAAAAACGCTTTTCGATGTGCAGCCGCTCAATAACAAAACCATTGACATTAAAATTAGTATTAGCTTTTTATTCATCATTCATGCTCCAAAGGTTTTTTTATATTTATATGCTTCTGCTAAAAAAAAATTCTTAAATTTAAACGTAACTTAACTAATGTGTAACAATTATCATGTATAATAAACATAAAGAATGGAAAATCTACAATTTGTGACGTTTGCAGCAAGGAGTGTGGGAAATGGCCGTTAGAAGAAGAAAAAAATATTCGTTTAAACCAAACAAGCACACTGTTCTGGTTTTGGTTTTGCTTGTTATTATAGTCTGGGTTATCGCAGGCCTTAGCTCCTGCATGAACCGGCACGACAAGTCGCTCCGCGGGGCCGATTATACATATGAGGCGGTCCTGCTGCCCGAATATCAAGTGCGGCGCTGTGTGCAGCCCGACGGCACCCCATCGGCCGACTATTTTGAAATTTACCCTCCTCAGGCCGGTGACAAGGTAGTTTACCTCACCTTTGACGATGGCCCTTCCGCCAAAGTAACGCCGCAAATATTAGATATTTTAAAACAATATAATGTAAAAGCAACGTTTTTCATTATTGCAAAAAATGCGGAGCAGTATCCAGACACAGTGAAACGTGCGGCCGACGAGGGACACACCATTGCCAGCCACACCTATTCCCACGATTACAGCTATGTGTATGGAAGCTTAGAAAATTTTAGAGAAGAAGTGAACAAAGCAAAAGACGTTTTAACAAACATTGTGGGAGAAGACGCTTTTACCAATATTTTTCGTTTCCCAGGGGGGGCGTTCCGGGAGCAGCGGGCAGAATTTAAAAATGTTTTAATTGAGGAAAATGTTCCGTTTGTAAACTGGAACTGTTTAACGGGCGATGCGGAAACCAGGAGTCCGGTTCCAGCTAATTTAATTGAAAAAGCGAAAAAAACAGCAAAATCCTCCGGGTCGGATTCGCTTACCATTTTAATGCACGACGCTGGAGCAAAGCAGGCTACGGCTGACGCGCTTCCCGGTCTGATTGAATATTTTCAGGGCGAGGGCTACCGGTTTGAAGCTTTAAAGCGATATTAAATAATAAAATATGCCCGGGGGCAGGTTTGCCCCGGGCATATTTTTTATTGCATGCTGTTAAACTTTTGTTTTGCCTGATCAATTTTCTGCTGCTCTGCTTTTTCCTGGGGATACCAGCCTTTATCAGACATTTTTGTATAAATTTCGTTCTGCATTGCCAAGCATTCGTCCAGCGACATTTTAAATGCGCTGTGCACTGCGGGCGTAGACGATTCTATGGTGCCGTGCATCAGTAAATCGCACGCGCCCTTTGTTGCGGTTAAAATGTTATCCATAATGACTCTGTCTTCCATGTAAATACCTCCTTAATTAGTTTGATGATAATAAATTATAAATTTTTCCGAATGTTTCCTGGTGTTTTGAGGATAATCCCTGAACAAAACTTTTCAGCTCCGGGTCCTGAATTTGGCTTGCAAAATCTGAGCAGGCAGTTTTCATTTGTTTTTCGTGACCCAACACATCTTCAACATAAAGCAATTCTTTTGGTGACATAACATTTTACCTCCTGATTTAAAATTTTCTTTGCTTTCATATTTTTTCCGCCCCCCCTTTTTTTATTCAAAATTTTGTGATATAATGAATGAACAGAAAAAAACAGGAGCTGACAATTTATGAAACTTGGACTGGTTTTGGAGGGCGGCGCCAGCAGAACCTATTTTTCCGTAGGCGCAATGGACGCACTGATGGAGGAAAACATTTTTGCAGACTATGTCATTGGTGCATCTGCCGGAATAGCCAACGGGGTGTCGTATGTTTCGCGCCAAAAAGAGCGCAGCCTGGAAATCGGAATGAAATATTTTCCCGACAAACGGTATATGGGACCGCGCCATTTGCTAAACCGCAGCAACAAAAGCTACTATAACATTCAATTTGTGTTTGACGATATGCCCAACGTCCATCTCCCGTTCGACTATGATACATATCAAAAATACAGCAAAAACGTCTATGCCGCGGTAACAAACCTGAACACAGGAAAGACGGAATATTTAAACATTCCCGGCGACGATAAATCCTGGGCGGTTTTAATTGCCACCTGCGCGCTGCCGATTTTGTTTCAGCCTGTAAAAATTGGAAACAATCTCTATATGGACGGCGGAATTACCGACTCTGTTCCCATTGAAAAGGCTCTTTCAGACGGCTGCACCAAGAATTTGGTAATTCTAACGCGGGAAAAAAACTATATAAAAAAAGAAGAGCCTGCGCTGAAGCTTGCAGCTTTTAAATACCGCAAATATCCGCTTTTCACACAGGCTTTAAAGGCAAGAACAGAAAACTACAACCAGTCCCACCGCCGTTTGCTGGAGCTGGAACAGGAGGGCAAGGCCTTCATCATTGCCCCACAAAACACCGCAGGCTGGCGCAGAACGGAATCTGATCCCAGGAAGCTTAAAAAAATGTATGACGATGGATTTCGGTTTGTGAAAGAAAATTTGAATCAGATTAAAGCGTATGCCACTTGATTTTTTTTATTCGTTATAATATAATTGGTAATGATGCCCAGTAAAAAAGCAAACGCATAAGGAGAGGGACATGGTTCAATCTACAAAAAAATTTTTAGAACTTCTCAGACGGAAAAAACTGAAGGTTACCTTAACTGAAAATTATGCCGGAAAGGCCGATGCCATCACCTTGGGATTCAACGGAAAGCACTTGCAGCCGATTAACATTGCCATTTTTATGTATACAAACGGATTTGAAGCAAGTGTTCAATGTGGAATTGAAAAAATTCAAGAGGGGAAAGCCGTCGAATGCCTTAAAGTTTTGAACGAATTAAACCGCAGATATAAATGGGCAAGGTTTTCTCTCGATCCCACCCGGGTTGTTATTTGTGAAATTGACGTGCCTGCAACCAGTGAAACAGTTCCCGAAATAACATTTCAAATGCTTGCCTCCATGATTCGCACGGCAGACGAGGCATATGTGAGCGTTCAACCGTTTGAAGATGCATCCAACACTGTGACAGACGGAATTTAAATAATAAAAAGCCGCACAAAAATTTGTGCGGCTTTTTATTATTTCCAAATCTCTTTACACCTGTCAGCAAATTCTGTAACCGGCATTTTGTAAATTTCACATTTTCCAATTTCTTTTAACAAAATTACGCTGATGCTGCTACCAGTTGCCTTTTTGTCTAAAGCCGCGCCCATAAGCTGTTGTTCCTCTATGTCAATTGCGGTGGGCAGGCCATTTTTCTTAATAAGTTTTAAAACTCTTTCTGCGGTTCCCAGTGCAGTACGGCCCATTTTTTCACCAAGGCGCGATGCAACAATCATTCCAAAGGCCACCGCTTGGCCGTGGGTATAGCCCGTGTAATGATAAGCCTTTTCCACAATGTGCCCTGCGGTGTGGCCGAAATTTAAAATCATTCTTAAGCCGGTGTCATGTTCGTCTTTTTCCACCACCTGCCGTTTAATGTCGCAGCAGGTGAACACAATATCTGCAATGTTTTCCAACAGCGCATCTTTGCCTTCTGCTTCTTCAAGCCGTGAAAACAGCGCTTTGTCCCAAATCGCACCATATTTTATGACTTCGGCCAAACCGCTTGCAAATTCCTTGCCCGGCAGCGTTTTTAACGTTTCCGTGTCAATGATAACCTGTTTCGGCTGATAGAATGTGCCTACCAAATTTTTGCCCTGAGGCACGTCGATGGCGGTTTTTCCTCCTACGGAGCTGTCTACCTGGGCCAGGAGGGTTGTAGGAATTTGAATAACATCAACTCCGCGAAATAGCGTTGACGCACAAAAGCCCGCAAGGTCACCCACCACACCGCCGCCGAGAGCTACCATTAAATCAGCCCGCGTCATGCCGAAATCGAAAGCTGCGTCATAAAGCTGCTTTAGAAAGTCCAGCGATTTTGTGGTTTCGCCTGCCGGAAGCACAACGGTTTTTACATCTGCAATCTGCTCTAAGGAATTGATAAGCCGTTCCCCATAAAACCGGTTAACGTTTTCATCCGTTACAATCATAATTTTTGCAGGATTCGAAACATTTTTCACATATTCCGCCGCCTGGTTTAATATATTTTTTCCAATTAAAATATCATATTCATGGTTTGGTACGGTTACATGGAGCGTTTTCATCATTGTCAAGCCTTTCTTTCAGTATTTCGGTATTTATTTTATCACATTTTGGCTGAAATTTCAACCAGATTGATTTGTTGACGCAGAAGAAAAAACGTGATATAATGAAAAAAAAGCACCAGGAGTGACGAACATGATTCAAAAAGCACTGACGTTCAGCTATGACGACGGCGTAGAACAGGACAGGAAACTGCTTGAAATTTTTAATAAATTTGGCTTAAAAGGCACCTTTAACTTAAACAGCGGAATTCAAAAGCACGACAAACCTTGGTATTACAAAGATATCGTCCCCGTTTACAGAATGAATTCAGAGGGGTTAGACACGCTTTATAAGGGGCATGAAATTGCAGTTCACGGTCTTAACCACATCAATTTAAAAGACGCAGACCGTATTAAGACGGAAACAGAAATTTTTGAAGACAAGAAAAACTTAGAAAAACTGTTTCAAACCGACATTTGCGGCATGGCCTATGCCTTTGGCGCATATACGGACGAATCGGTGGAGGTAATTCATAACGCTGGCTTAAAATATGCGCGCACAACCGCTGTGACCCACAGCTTCGACTTAGAACAGGATATGCTGCGCTATAACGCAACGTGCCACCATGCAGATGAAAAGCTGTTTGAGCTGGGAGAGCAGTTTTTACGCCTCACCCCGGACAAACCGCAGATATTTTATGTTTGGGGACACAGCTATGAATTTGACATAGAGAACGGCTGGGAGCGCATGGAACGCTTCTGCAAAATGATGGGCAGTAAAGACGACATTTTCTATGGCACAAACCGGGAAGTTTTTGAACACTTTGGGATGATTTGACAATGAAAAAATTGTTGCAGCTGTTTGCCGCTTTCTTTAAAATCGGCGCATTTACCTTCGGCGGCGGTTATGCCATGCTGGAGCTTATGAAGGTTGAGCTTTGCCAGCGCAAAAATTGGTGCACCGAAGAGGAGCTGGTAGACTATTTTGCCCTGTCTCAGTGCACGCCCGGGGCCATTGCCGTAAATGTAGCTACCTTTGTGGGCCGAAAGGCAAGCGGCGCTTGGGGCGGAATTTGGGCAACGCTGGGCGTTGTAGCCCCCTCCTTTATCATAATCATCATCATTGCCCGGTTTTTAAAAAACTTTGCACAATATGAAATCACCGGCCACATTTTCGGCGGCATTCGGATTATTGTTGCCGTGCTGGTGGTAAATGCTGTGTTTACCATAGGAAAATCTGCGGTGCAGGATAAGATTTGTCTCTGTATCGCCGTTTGCTCCTGCCTGCTCTCTTTCTTCTTTCAGCTCTCACCGATTTATTTTGTGATTGCCGGCGCATGTGCAGGCCTGCTTTTTAAGCGCGGTAAAAAGGGAGGAAATGCAAAATGATTTTCCTCCAACTGCTGTTTGAATTTTTTAAAACGGGGTTGTTTGCCATTGGCGGCGGGCTTGCCACAGTACCATTTTTATATGAGATGTCTGACCGGCTGGGTTGGTTTACGAAAGAGTTTTTGTCAGACATGATTGCCATATCGGAATCTACCCCCGGCCCCATAGGCGTGAATGTGGCAACCTATGCGGGTTATGCGGTGTCAGGATTTTTTGGCGCGGTTTGCTCAACCATAGGTTTGGTTGCACCGTCAGTGATAACGATTCTAATAATTGGAAAAATGTTTGACAAATTTAAAAATAATCTGTATGTTGAACATGCATTGTACGGTGTGCGTCCAGCAACGACCGGCATGATTGCGTCGGTGGCTTTAGGGCTGATTGGTTCGGCAGTGCTCAATGATTTTAACGGCCAGATACAGACCGTTTTTGCGTCGTTAGATGTTCGGGCGGCTATTTTATTTTTCATTTTTTTAATTTTAACGAACAAACTAAAACTGCACCCCATATTTTATATCATTCTTGCAGGCATATTGGGTGCTTTACTGAAACTTTAAATAAATCTAAAACAGGTGGAACGTATGACTTTGGAAAAATATGTAGAAACATTAGTAGAACAGTATGGAGGCGACATTCTCTCCTCCGACTGCATGCAAGCGGAAAAGAAACACATTCAGCACGGCTGCACAAGCATTTTTGAACATTCCTACAACGTGGCATGCTTAAGCCTTTATTTGGCTTTTAAATTTCATATCGACGTCAACAAAAAAAATCTGGTTCGCGGGGCGCTGCTGCATGACTATTTTATGTACGACTGGCACACCGCCGGCCGATGGCACAACTTTCACGGATTTACCCATGCAAAATGCGCGCTCAGAAACGCTTCCCGCGATTTTGATCTGAACGCCATTGAAAAAAACATTATCGTGCGGCACATGTTTCCGCTGAATCTCATTCCGCCGAAACATAAGGAGGGTTTCATTGTGTGCATTGCAGACAAAATAAGCGCAGTCGCCGAAACCTTTTCTTTAAAAATTCCAATTTTTAACTGAGCAAACCCACCCGGGAGACCGCTTTTTCATGCGGTTTGCCCGGGTTTTCTTTTGCTCGTTATTTTTTTGTCATAATTTTTTGTTTTTTAGCATAAATATGTTGAAAAAACGGTTGAAATACGTTACAATGGTATATAGAGGGTATATGTATGTCATAAATTTAGAATAGCATTTAGGAGGACGAATTCATGAAAGTTACAATTTGCATCGGAAGTTCCTGTCACTTGAAAGGGTCGCGCCCTATTATTGAACAGCTGCAAGACCTGGTAAACGAACATAATTTGCAGGATAAGGTGGAGCTTTCCGGCGCGTTTTGCATGCAAAACTGTGTAAACGGCGTTAGCGTAACGGTTGACGGCGAGCTTTTTTCTGTGAAGCCGGAAACTGTGAAAGACTTTTTTGAAACACAAATATTAGAAACCGTAAAATAAATCCTTTTGGGGAAGGAGGAACCGCTATGGCAGAATGTTTGGAAACAAAAAAATCCAACTGTAAAAATTGCTATAAATGCATCAGGCACTGTCCTGTGAAATCTTTAAAATTCACTGCCGGCCAGGCCCACATCATCCGCGACGAGTGTGTTTTGTGCGGCGAATGTTATGTTGTCTGTCCGCAGAACGCAAAACAAATCCGAAACGACGTGGATCAGGTAAAATCGCTTATCGCTGCAGGCGACGAAGTTTACGTCAGCCTTGCGCCTTCCTATACCGCCTGGTTTCAGTCATGCACCGCAAAAGATGTGGAAAACGCACTTTCAAAACTTGGATTTCGCGGGGTATTTGAAACCGCTATCGGTGCACAAATTGTGTCGAAGCAGTATGAAAACATTATTAACAAAGGCGAAAAGCGAATTGTAATTTCCTCCTGCTGCCACACGGTGAACACGCTGATTGAACGGCACTTTGAAAAGGCGCTGCCCTATCTTGCAAATGTGGTAACGCCCATGCACGCCCACGGCAAAATGTTGAAAAAAAAGCACCCGGGCTGCAAAGTGGTGTTTGTTGGCCCCTGTATTTCCAAAAAGGCAGAGGCAGAAAAATATCCCGGCGCTGTGGATGCGGTTTTAACCTTTGACGAATTAGACGGCTGGCTGGAATCCGAAAATATTTCCGTTGTCCCCAGCCATTCAGAACTGACAAAAAACCGTACAAACGCCTATCCCACCTCCGGTGGAATTCTGCGCAGCATGAACCTCGACAAAGAGTTCGACTATGTTGTGGTTGACGGAATGGAAGCCTGCATCAGCGCCCTGCGCGACATTGACAACGACAAGCTTTCTAACTGTTTTATTGAAATGTCCGCCTGCAGCGGAAGCTGTGTTGGCGGCCCTGTGATGAAAAAGAAAAACCGCAACCCCATTATGGACCTTTTGTCGGTAAACAAAGGCTATGGCGAAGGGCTATATGAAACGCCGGCGGCAGACAGCTTAACGACGGACAGGGCCTTTGCCTTTGAGGGATCAACGAAACCCATGCCCGGCAGCACGGCAATTGACGAGATTTTAAGAAAGATGGGCAAAACCTCGAAGGACAAGGAATTAAATTGCGGGAGCTGCGGATACGACACCTGCCGCGACAAGGCGGTGGCCGTTTTTATGGGCAAGGCCGACCTTTCCATGTGCCTGCCTTTCTTAAAAGAAAAGGCCGAATCTTTTTCCGACACCATTATTCACAACACACCCAACGGCATTATGGTGCTTGACTGCGACTTAAACGTGCAGCAAATTAACACGGCGGCACGGAAAATTTTAAACCTTTCCAGCGCGTCGGACGTTTTGGGCAGTCCAGTTGTGCGGATTTTAGATCCCACAGATTATGTGCTTGCTTTAAGCAACGAAAAAAATGTGTATGACAAGCGAAAATATTTGGCTGAATATCAGAAATATGTGGAAGAAACCATTGTTTACGACAAGGAATACCGCATTATCATGGTTTTGATGAAAGACATCAGCGCGGAAGAACAGATGAAAATTTCAAAGGATAACCAGTGCAAAGCTGCAGTTGAGATTACCGACAGGGTAGTTGAAAAACAGATGCGCGTTGTGCAGGAAATTGCATCTCTGCTGGGCGAAACCACAGCGGAAACGAAAATTGCCCTGACAAAGCTAAAGGAGACGCTGACAGATGATGAATGATTTGTGTGTTGACGTAGGCTATAAAAGCATTAACAAGTTTGGCGAACAGCTTTGCGGCGACATGGTGCAAATTGCGCGGGACGGCGACACCACAATTTTGGTTTTAGCAGATGGGCTGGGCAGCGGCGTGAAGGCCAACATTTTGTCTACCTTAACGTCTACCATCATTTCAACCATGATTGCCGCGCAAATGTCCATTGAAGAGTGCGTGAGCACCATTATGGAAACCCTGCCCATTTGCTCTGTCCGCGGCGTTGCATATTCTACATTTACCATTATTAAAATTACCAACAACACCTATGCCGAAATTATTCAGTATGACAATCCCCAGGTGATTTTGCTGCGGGGCGGCAAAAGTTTTGACTATGAAACCGAAACCAGAGTGATTGCGGGCAAGCAGATTTTAGAGTCGAAAATTGAGCTGGAGCAGGACGATGCTTTCATTGCCATGAGCGACGGCACCATTTTTGCCGGCGTGGGCGAAACGTTAAACTATGGCTGGCAGAGAGAAAACATCGTGGAATATGCAGAAGCCAATTATGATGTAAAAATGTCTGCCGCGGCGATTTCCGCCATGATTGTGGACGCCTGCAACGATCTTTATAACCACAAGCCCGGCGACGACACCACTGCCGCAACAGTTCGGGTAAGAAAACGCTCGGTTGTGAACTTAATGTTCGGCCCGCCGCGAAACCCTGAAGACGGAAACAAAATGCTTTCCCTGTTTTTTGCAAAGCAGGGCAAACACATTGTGTCCGGCGGCACAACTTCAACCATAACTGCGGAATTTTTGGGCAAAAAAATGGAAACCTCCATCGACTATTTAGACCCCGACGTTCCGCCAACCGCAAAAATTGAAGGCGTGGATTTGGTGACAGAAGGCGTTTTAACCATTAACAAGGTTTTAGAATATGCCAAAGATTACATTGGTGAAAACAAACTATTTTCAGATTGGCACACGAAAAAAGACGGCGCATCAAAAATTGCAAAAATGCTGTTTGATGATGCAACCGACATCAACTTTTATGTTGGCAGGGCGGTAAACCCCGCGCACCAGAATCCGAACCTCCCCATTGGGTTCAACATTAAAATGCAGTTGGTAGAGGAGCTTTCCGGGGCGCTGAAAACAATGGGCAAAACCATTAACGTGAGCTATTTTTAACGAGGTGTATAACATGAAACTAAGAAAATTTGATACAAAGGTCCAGCACTTAAAATATAAAATTCTGCGGGAAATTGCCCGCGAGGCCTGGAACGACAGTCTGCTGAAAAAAATGGGCGAAATTCCTAAGCGCATTATTCCGGGAAAAGAATCTACCATGCGGTGCTGCGTTTATAAGGAGCGGGCCATTGTTTGGGAGCGCATGAAGCTGGCCATGGGCGGGGACAAAGAAAATCCCAACGTAATTGAGGTAATTGACATTGCCTGCGACGAATGTCCTGTCAGCGGATATGACGTGACAGAGAGCTGCCGCGGGTGTATTGCCCACCGCTGCGAAGACGTGTGCCCCCGGGGTGCCATTTCCTTTGACGAGCACCAAAAAGCCCACATTGACCAGTCGAAATGTGTGAACTGCGGCCGCTGCGCAAAGGTTTGCCCCTACTCCGCCATCACAAACCGCAAACGTCCCTGCGAAAACGCTTGCAAGGTGAATGCCATTCATATGGGGGAGGACGAAAACAAGGCCGCGACCATCGACAATTCCAAGTGCATCGCCTGCGGCGCCTGCGTTTATCAGTGCCCCTTCGGTGCCATTGCCGACAAGTCGTTCATTTTAGACGTAATTGACATTTTAAAAAAGAGTGAAAACAATAAAAACTATAAGGTATATGCCGTGGTGGCCCCGTCTATTGCCGGCCAGTTCAGCTATGCGAAGCTGGGGCAGATTATTACGGGAATTAAAGAATTGGGCTTTTACCATGTGGTTGAGGCAGCGTTGGGCGCAGACATGGTGGCGTTTGCCGAGTCGAAAGAGCTTGCCGAAAGCGACACATTTTTAACCAGCTCCTGCTGTCCCGCTTTTGTGGACTATATTCACAAATCGTTTCCGAGCCTGGTGGATCACATTTCTCACAATCTTTCTCCCATGGCCACCATTGCAAAACACATGAAAGAAAAGGAGCCGGACTGCAAAATTGTGTTTATCGGCCCCTGCACGGCCAAAAAAATGGAGTTTCAAAAAGAGACCGTTCGTCCCTTTATCGACAGCGTTATTACCTTTGAGGAGCTGCAGGCGCTGTTTGACAGCCGCGATATGGACATTATGGACTTGTCTGAGGACGTTTTGGACAACGCCTCATATTTCGGGCGTATTTTTGCCCGCAGCGGCGGCCTGACCGACGCGGTGGCCCAGGGTTTAAAAGAACACGGCATCACCGATTTTGACTATAAACCGGTTTCCTGCGACGGCATTGAGGCGTGCAGGGTTGCGCTTTTAAAGGCCACAAAAGGTGTTTTGCCCAACAACTTTATTGAGGGCATGGCCTGCATTAACGGCTGTATCGGCGGCGCGGGCTGTTTAACCCACGAGGAAAAGAACAAGAAAGACATTGACAAATATGGTGAAGAAGCTTTGGAAAAAACCATTAAGGACTCTATCAGTTTGTTAAAATAGCTTTTAAAAGCAAAAAAAGTGAGAGAAAAAATTCTCTCACTTTTTGTATGTCTGTTTTTATAACGACGGCTGTTTTTTTATCATATCTGCAAAATAGCGATGCACACCAAGATCATGGTCCAGTTCTGGGTGAAACGCCGTTACAAGCTGATTTTTTTGTTTGGCCGCAACAATTTTCCCGTCCACTGTGGCCAGAATTTCCACCTCTTTTGCAGCCGATTGAATGTAGGGAGCACGAATAAAGGTCATGGGTATGTCGCCAATTCCCTTAAAATTACCTGTTGTATGAAAACTTCCCAACTGGCGCCCATAGGCGTTTCGCCTAGCGGTAATGTCCATGGTGCAAAAATAAGCATGACGTTCGTTTTCAATGGTCTTCGCAAGGAGGATTAGTCCCGCACAGGTGCCAAACACCGGTAAACCATTTTTAATCAGTTCCTTCAACGCATCAAACAAATTCAGCTCTTTGAGCAGCTTTCCCTGAACCGTGCTTTCGCCGCCTGGGATAATGAATCCGTCAAACGAACGGTTTAAATCGCTGTTTTTTCTAATTTCAAACGAAGATATTCCCAGCTCTGCAAGCATTTTTTCGTGTTCAATAAATGCTCCCTGCACGGCTATTACACCGATTTTCAAATTATTTGCCCCTTTCCGCCATTAAAATCTCAATTTCCTGCTCGTTAATGCCAACCATGGCTTCACCAAGGTCTTCAGACAATTCCGCTATCAGTCCGGCATCTTCAAAATTGGAAACAGCTTTCACAATTGCGGCAGCGCGCTTTTGAGGATTGCCCGATTTAAAAATGCCCGACCCAACAAATACGCCTTCCGCGCCGAGCTGCATCATCATTGCGGCGTCTGCGGGGGTTGCAACACCGCCGGCCGCAAAATTAACAACCGGAAGCTTTGCATTTTCATGAACATAAAGAACCAAATCATAAGGAACCTGCAAGTTCTTTGCCGCTTCGAAAAGTTCATCTAATCCCATAGAGGCAATTCTGCGGATTTCAGACTGCATCATGCGCATATGGCGAACAGCCTGCACAACATCGCCCGTTCCCGGTTCTCCTTTGGTTCTGATCATAGAGGCTCCTTCATTAATTCTTCTTAAGGCTTCCCCCAAATCTTTTGCGCCGCAAACAAACGGAACAGAAAACGCAGTTTTATCAATATGGTATTTATCATCTGCCGGTGATAAAACTTCGCTTTCGTCGATATAATCAATTTCAATGGCCTGTAAAACCTGGGCTTCTGCAAAATGGCCAATTCTGCACTTTGCCATTACGGGGATGCTCACGGCTTGTTGAATGCCTTTAATCATTTTCGGGTCGCTCATTCTTGAAACGCCGCCGGCCGCCCTGATGTCGGCCGGAATGCGTTCTAAGGCCATAACGGCGCATGCACCGGCTTCCTCCGCAATTTTTGCCTGTTCCGGCGTGGTAACGTCCATTATCACGCCGCCTTTTAGCATTTGGGCCAGATTTTTGTTTAATTCAAATCTTTCGTTTTTCATCTTTTTTCTCCTTTACAACTGGTTATAACTGTATTATACTATATACTGATAGTATTACAATTGCCAGAAAAGGAGTTTTTTATATAACCAGATGAGATATTCTATTCATACAAACAGCGATAAAACTGCATATCTACAGCTATATCTTCAAATTAGAGACGACATTACGGGGCGCGTTTATCAATTTGGCGACAAATTGCCCTCTAAACGTTTTCTTGCGGCTGAGACCTCCGTCAGCGTTATCACTGTTGAGCACGCCTATCAAATTTTATGTGATGAGGGATATGTGGAATCAAGAGAACGAAGCGGTTATTTTGTAATTTACAAAGAAAAAGACTTTTTTCCAGTTCCCGTCCGAGAGCAAGAAAACACAAGTGCAGCGCCGAACCACCACAATTGGAACGAAGAATTTCCATTTTCGGTTTTTGCAAAAACAATGCGAAACGTGCTTTCAAAATATGGCACACAAATTTTAATTAAGCCGCCGAACTTAGGAAGCCCGGAACTGCAACTATCCATCAGCCGCTATCTTGCACGAAGCAAAGGGATTCGGGTTTCGCCGCACCAAATTGTCATTGGCGCAGGTGCGGAATACTTATACAGCCTAATTGTGCAGCTATTAGGACGCGACAGAGTTTATGCCTTAGAAAATCCTTCCTATGAAAAAATTCGTTCTGTTTATACGGCCAACGGCGTGCAGTGCGACATGCTGAAAATGGGAGCGGACGGAATTCAGTCTGCTGCTTTAAATGAAACAAAAGCTTCTGTTCTGCATGTTACGCCGTTTAACAGCTTTCCCAGTGGGATCACTGCAACCGCTTCAAAACGGAACGAGTATATCCGCTGGGCAAAAACACGCAGCGGATTTATCATTGAGGATGACTTCGATTCTGAATTTACCATTTCCACAAAAAATGAAGATACCGTTTTTTCATTAGAACCTAAAAAAACGGTTATTTACGTAAACACGTTTTCAAAAACAATTGCGCCTTCCATGCGAATTGGATATATGGTGCTTCCAGATGAGCTGGTAGATTTATTTTTAAACAAAATCGGATTTTATTCTTGCACCGTTCCAGTGTTTGAGCAGTTTGTTCTTGCGGAATTTATCAACAACGGAGATTTTGAACGGAATATTAACCGGGTCAGAAGAAAAAGGCGGCAGTTATACAAAAATGAAATGAAAAAGAAATAAACAAAGCCCCGCGCCGGAACGAAAAGTTTTTTTGATATTTTAAAGATAGTATTAAACAATTGACATATTTTTTAATATTGCTATAGCTTTTTTTATTGAAAAGTGATAAAATAAGTATGAATTGTAGATCATATACTGCAATGATTGCATACAGTTGTTTGGCCAAGCATGTGTATCAAAAAATATTTATAAATGGAGGTATAAAAATGAAAAAGTTATTGGCAATGGTCTTGTCTGTTTCCATGCTTTTCGGTCTTATGGGCGCAATGAGCATTGGCGTACAGGCAATTGGCGAAAATCCCGACTTTCCGATGATTTATGAAACGTTTGAATCGGAAGAATCTCTAAAAACCGTAAAGACTCAAAGCGGTGGCAGTGCAAACGGAAAGCTTTCCATTTCATCCGAAGGAGCTATGGGAAGCGCAGGCAGCCTGCATTTTGTGCAAACCGCAGGTTCGCATTATACCGATATCAAGTATTCTGCAGACAATCTTTCTATTCCTTCAGGTGAACGGGTGAAGTTCAATCTCTGGATTAAGATGAACACTGAGCTGAAAAGCGACGCAAACTCTTTTACCCTGATTTTCTATGGAGGCGGTACCGTAACCAATGCGGGCAATTCATCCTTAACCGTTGGTGAGGAAAAAACGAACTGCTGGTATGAAATTCCTTTCACAGGTAAGCTGGTAACAGGGGAATGGGTAAAAATTGATCACGAATTTGTTTGGGAAGATAAACTGACAGCAGGCAGCGGTTCTGTGATTAACAATGTTTCAATCAACGGTATTGCAATCCGTGTTGCCGGCCAAAAGGGTATTTCTGCCGATGTAAACGGCGAAAAGCTGGACTACCAGATTGACGATTTTATTCTTGTAACCAAGGGCGGCGACTCCGGCTCATCGAATCCCACAGGCACCGTTACAACGCAGACCTACACCAAAACAAATACATCTGCAAAACCCACAAGCTGGGGTAACCCCGATATGACCTTCACACAGAAGCTGAGACCCGGCCGTTTGTATAAAATCACGGGTACCTTCCGTGCAGACGATTTACCCCCCGAAACAGATGGCTATGAGGAAAAGATGAAGGGCACAAAAGCCAATCTGCGCCTGTACTGGAACGCATCCGGTCGGTCGGACAACGGCTTGACAAGCTCAGGTTATCCCGGTGCATATATTTATGATTTGCAGCTGAATGCGGACAACAACTTAACCGTTTATTTTCTAATGGATAATCAGACATTCAGCTACGCATCTGGCATCAGCCTGATTGCCCGTATGTACACTGACGGACAGTCATATCATCCCGGTGACCCACTTTCATCAACTACCGCCGGCGGTGCAAATGCAGGTACGGCAGGTACCTTCAGCTATAAAGATGTAACTGTAACGGATATGGGTATGCCCGCAGACCTTGACCTGGTGATGGAAGACGGCGCATACTTTATGTATAATAATCAAATGGTGTCCGCTTCCGACTTCCCGGGTTGGAATACGTCAGGTGTCTCTGCAGAAAGAGTGACAGAAAACGATAACACCTACATCAAAGCCACAGGCGTCGGCGAATACAGTTCCTTGACAACTTCTGCATCCATGAAGAATGATAACACCTACCGTATCAGCTTCAAAGCAAAAACAGAAGGCTTGGAAAGCGGCGCAACAAAGCCCTTAACCGTTATCTTAGAAAGAAGCAACTCCACACTGAAGGAGAATGAAAAATATCCCTATAAAGATACACCAGACTATCAGTTTCTTGTAGGAACAAACAAAATCGACAGCGCCATCTCGGATAATCAGGAATGGCAGGTATCCAACGACTGGCAGACTTATTCAACCCTATATACACCCGGATTTGCTTTAAAAGACGGCATGACCGATTCCGACTTGATGCCCATCACACCGAAAATCAGCTTCCGTGTGGGCGGTAATAATCAGCAAAATGGCGCAGTGCTGTGCTTAGATGATTTTGTTATCGAAGAGCTGGGCGTTTTAAATGAAGAAACCATGGCAAGCGGCAAATACGCAAAGGTTGAAAATATTACCTTTGAAAAGGTTGGTATGAGCGGCTTAAAGGTTGACTATGACTATGTTCCCAATGCAGGGGAAAAAGAAGACAGAAGCAAGTCCTTAGTTCGTGCATACATAGAGACTGCACTAGGTGAGAAAAATATCGGCTCCTTTGCTGCAGATGAGGTATTCAGTGTTCCCGTTTCCGGACTGGGCGAAAACATTTCCTTTGAAGTGTTCCCTGTTTCTGCAACCGGTGTTATCGGAAACTCTGCAACAGCAACCTACGGCAGCGTATTTGATATGCTGCTGGACAGAAGCTTTACCTTAAACGAAAACAAAACAGAAGCAAACTGGACATTCGATATTGCATCAACAACAGGCACAGAAAAACAGTATCGGGTAATCATTGCGGCATACGATGACAGCAAGTCCTTAGCGAAGGCAGATCTTAAAACTTTTTCCGTTCAAGACGGTACAAACGCATATAGCGGCACCTTTACCATTCCGCAGGAGGCTGTGAAGGTGAAGATGTTTGTTTGGGATGCAGTGACACTTGCTCCCGTATTTGAAGCCATTGAATATAACCTTCCCGCTGTAAATGAGAATCCCTTTGCAGGCGATGATGAAATCAATATTGTATTCTTAGGAGACTCCATCTATGCAAACGCAGGTGCTTCTCCTTCCTCCAATGGTTTTGTACCTCAGCTTTCACAGTGGTTTAAAGATACCTATGAAAAAGAAGGCGTAACGGTGAACTGCTATAACAAGGGCGTTGGCGGCACTACAACCGACTACAGCTTATTAAGACTCATGCGTGACTGTATCGACTTAAAACCGGACATGGTATTTTATGCTATGACCTGCAACGATACAAGCGAAAGCGATACCTTGCGAAATGTGGAAAGCTCTATCCGTATGTTAAACGAAATGGATAACGTGCCCTATGTGGCACTGACCTTCTTCACAAATCAGTCCTGGAGGGTTTCTCCCGGCCATGGTGAAAAAATTGCTGCGTTCTACGGCCTGCCTCTATGGGACAACACAGAAACGATGAAAGCAGCCGTTGCAGCAGGGACAGCGGTGGAGGACCTTTATTCTGACGGTACACATCCCAACAACGCAGGTTATAAAGTGAATGCAGACGGCTTAAAAGCATGGTTAGAGACAGGCAGAAACTATGTGAAGCCCTTAAATCGCGAAGATAAGCTGGCGGAAAACAGCGGAGTGATTGAAACCATGGAAATCTTCTCCTGCAAGGATACAAGCCGCGTAGAAAAATCCGGCAGCTGGACAGAGGGCGGAAACTACTTAGAATCCACACAGGTAGGCGATACCTTAAGCTTCAGCTTCACAGGCGACATCTTAGCCTTTGAAACTGGTTTGCACTATTACACAGGTAAGGTTGAAGTATGGGTGGACGGCGAGCTCTTGTGGACAGACAATCCCTATTATAACAGCGAAAGTCTGAAAACAAACTTCCAGATGACCGTACGCGGCGGCAACTTTAACTTTGATTTAGACTACGGCACACACAATGTTGTACTCAAGGTGGTTGACGGCACCGCAACAACCGAAAAAATCGCAACCAGAATCTACAATATTTTTGCAGGTTCCTGGAGAGCGGAATAAGCTTTGAAAACAGAAAGGCTCATTGCAGACACCAAGTCAGAAATTGCTGTTTCCGAAGACTTTGGAACGGGGATGCAACCCCCGTGAAGGTTACACTCTGGAACAATCTGGTTGATGCAGCACCTTTGTGCACAACAGTTGTAACATAGAGTTTTCGATAGAAGGGGGGCGAGTCGCTTCTTTTCCGATTCGTTACAGCAGTTTTAATTTTTAAAAGAAGATAAAAAATAACATGCTTTACACTTCATTTCGTGTAAAGCATGTTATTTTTCTATTAGTTGCCCATAGGTTCTATTCTCTCTGAGTGCAGACAGCTGTCGGTGTTGCCCTTTACGGTAGGACGCTCGTTTGCCGCCCAGTGCACCGCGTTGTTAATGATAAGCTGAACGGTGGGGTGGTAAAATGTTCTAAAGGTTTCATGTCCCGGCTGGAAGTAAAAAATCTTTCCGTTGCCGCGGTTAAAGCAGCAGCCGCTTCTGAACACTTCGCCGCCGTTATACCAGCCAATCATAATCAGGCGGTCCGGCTCTGGAATGTCGAACCGCTCGCCATAGGTTTCCTCTGCTTCAAGCTCAAAATACCTTGCGTTAACGCCCTTAACAATGGGGCTTGAGGGTGCCGTAATCCAAATCCGCTCGCGGTCGTTGGTTTCACGCCACTCTAAGTTACAGGAGGTTCCCATAAGCCGTCTGAACGGTTTTGAATGGTGTGCAGAGTGCAGGAACACTGCGCCCATGCCGTCTAAAACAGCCTTTTGCACGCGTTCTGCCACTTCGTCGGGTACCTTTTCGTGAGCCATATGCCCCCACCAAATCAGCACGTCCGTGTCGTCTAACACTTCCTGTGTCAGGCCGCATTCCGGGTCGTCTAAGGTAGCGGTTCGAATCATGAGCTCCTCGTCCTTTTCCAAAAAGCTTTTCAATGTGCCGTGAATTCCGTTGGGGTGCACGGCGCGGACTTCCTCGCTGGTTTTTTCATGTTGATTTTCGTTCCAAATGGTAACCTTAATCATGAAATTCGTCTCCTTTTATTGTTAAATATCCGTTTTAATCGCTTCGCCTGTTTCAGAGGACTGAAAAGCCGCCTCCATAACCTTAATGACACGCATTGCCTGTTCAGGCTTAATTTTTAATTCACACTTGCCGTCTAACGTGTCAATCAACTGCCAATAGGTAGGATTTAAATTGTCCACCACGTCTTCCGGAGCGGAAATGGGGATAATGTCAACCGAATCGTCGCTTCTGGGCGCCATGGTTTTCGATGGGCCGGCCTTCGACTTTGGAATTTCCGCGCTCCAGGTGTCCTCCCGGTCTTTACAGCGGATGATTTTGCCCTCGCAGTCCCAATCGTCAATTTGAAGCGTGCCATCTTTACCCAAAACATACCATCTCGGGTGCTTAATAAAGTTGTTTGTGGAAACCTCAATGTGGGCTGTTACGCCGTTATCCAGCGTCATGGTGAGCCTGAAATTGTCGTCCACGTCGGGGTAGTTGATGCTATACATTTTGCAAAACACGTTGGTTACTTTCGCGTCATACATATACATAATCTGGTCAATTAAATGAACGCCCCAGTCCAGCATCATACCGCCGCCCTGCTTTTTGTCAATTCTCCATCCGGCAGGCACGCCGCGGGAACCCTCCACTCTCGACTCAATTACATAAACGTCTCCCAAAAGGCCTTGTTCCACTGCCCGGCGCATTGCAACAAAATCTTTGTTCACACGCCTGTTCTGGTCAACGGTAAACACCTTGCCCGTTTCTGCAGCAACTTTCATAATTTCTTCCAATTCCCAGCTCTCAATGGTAACAGGCTTTTCGCACAGCACGTTTTTGCCGGCGCGCAGCGCCTCAATTGCAATTTCCCTGTGAACATCATTGGGCGTTGCAATCAGCACAATGTCAATGTCAGGGTCATTCAGCAGCGCTTCTCTGGATTCATATGTAACCATTCCGTTTGCTTTCGCAAATTCCATACGTTCAGGGTTTATGTCGAAAACGCCCTTCATGTTGATGCGGTCAAGCTCTTTCGACTGTTTAAAGTGGTTCGACGCCATGCCGCCAAAGCCGATAATACCAACGTTATAAATTTTGTTTACGCCCACCACATTTCGCCTGCTTTCTCATAAATTAAAACATCTTTCATAAACGCAATTGCTTTTTCCAAACCCTCTTTTACAGACATAAGCGAGTCCTCATGCTCAATGGAAACCACGCCGTCATAGCCAACAGCCTTTAAGGTGCTGATCAAATCGTTCCAATATTCCTTGCCGTTGCCGTAGCCCACGGTTCTGAACACCCAGGAGCGGTTTAACACATCGCCGTAATGTTTATAGTCTAATACGCCGTTTTTCGCTGTGTTTGCTTTGTCAATCTTCGTGTCCTTCGCGTGGAAGTAATAAATTGCGCCGGACAGCTCTTTAATAACCTCTTTCGGGTCCATTCCCTGCCAGATTAAGTGACTGGGGTCAACGTTTGCACCAATGATGTCGCCCACTGCAGCGCGCAGCCGCAAGAGTGTTTCGGGGTTATAAACCACAAAACCGGGATGCATTTCAAATGCAATTTTTTTAATGCCGTGTTCTTTTGCAAATGCGGCCATGTCTTTCCAGTAAGGAATAACCTTTTCTTCCCACTGCCATTTTTGAATATCTAAATATTCCGGCGGCCAAGCGCAGGTTACCCAGTTGGGGTTCTGGGAGGTTTCACAGTCGCCCGGGCAGCCGGCAAACCCAACAATGGTGTCAACCCCCAAAAGCTCCGCCGCCAAAATGGCGTTTTTAAAATCGTTGTGGAAGCTTTCTGCTTGTTCCTTGTTCGGGTGCAGGGGGTTTCCGTGGCAGGAAATTGCCGCAATATCCATATTATATTTTTTGAACAGGTCGAGCATTTCTTTTGCCTTTTCAGGATGCGCAATCATTTCTTTTGTGTTCAGGTGACAGTCACCAGGATAGCCGCCTGCGCCCACCTCCAATGAATCAACGCCCAGTGGCGAAAGATAGGCCAGGGTTTCCTCTAAGGACATGCCGGCACATGCTGAATTTACAACTGAAAGTTTCATAAAACATTACCTCCGATTTTTATTTATATATTTATTTATATATTTTTAATGCATTATTTAGCGGACTTTCTTACAATCAATTTATGTGGGAGAATTACATTTTCAGGCTCTCCTCCGTTTAGCTTTTCATAAAGAATGGAAAACGCGCGTTTTCCCATTTCTGTCTGCGGCTGGGAAACGGTTGTCAACGGCGGCTCCACCATGTAGGCAATGTCCGTATTGTCAAAGCCAATCACTTCAATATCCTCCGGAACAGTGAGCCCATGCTTGCGCAAAGCTGACACCGCGCCGGCCGCCATGCGGTCTGAAATGGCAAACACCGCGTCGAACGTGTGACCCTCCTCCAAATATCTGTCTACCATGCGCATGGTGTTGCGGTAGCCATAGTTGCTGTAGAGTACCAGCCCCGGATCGAAGGGCAGGCCGTGGCAGCTCAGTGCCTGGCGGTATCCCTCCATCCTAAGATGCGAGGAAATCAGGCTGTTGTCCACGCCGATAAACAAAATCCGTTTTCTGCCGTTTAAAATCAGGTGCTCACAAGCGTCCTTGGCAGCAAGGCCGTTGTCAATTGAAACGAACGGCGTGTTTTCGCTGGCTGTGTATTCACTGCACTGGACAATTGCCGCGTGGTTTGAAATTAAGGACATTTCGTCAGCAGAAAGGGTGCTGTTTAACACAATCATGCCGTCTGCCATGCGGTTTTTCACCAGGCCCAAATAAATTTTTTCTTTCTCAGGCAAGCCATTTGTGGCACAAATCATAATATGATAGTTGTGCTTTTCCGCTTCGTTTGCAATTCCCGTTACTACTTTAGAGCAAAAGGAATTTGTAAGCGTGGACATCATCACCAAAATAATGCCTGTGCGCTTCTGCCGCAGATTTTTCCCCAGAAGGTTGGGAGTGTAGCCCAGCTCCCGGGCGGCCTCAAGCACCGCTTTTTCAATCTCTTCCGAAACGTGGCGGGTCTTGTTCAAAACGCGCGAAACCGTTGCCACCGACACGTTTGCCATTTTTGCAACATCTTTAATATTTGCGATTTTACCCGCCTCCTTATCACTCTGAAATCGTTTTCCCAAGAAATCGTTTACATTATACCAAAGCCATAAAAAAATGTCAAGCATATTCCGTTAAATTTTGCAAGAATTATTTCGGTTCAATGTATTGACCGAGTTTCCATTATCATATATAATCATGGTAATATTATTTTGTTTGGAGGGTCCGTATGGGAGCCTGGTTTTACATATTCGTCTTAATTATAAAATCCGCAATCGGCGGCATCAGCAACGGTTTTATCAAGCAGTATCAAAAAACGGCGCCTGCTGGCAACGCTGCCTATTGTCTGTTTTCTCTTATCATGTCACTGTGTGCCATGACATTCTTTTTCATTACCGGCGGCTTTCGGCTGGAGGTAAACAGCCCGACAATTCTCTACTCCATTGTCGCAGGTTTAGACACTGTGATTGTGGTAATTTTAGGCGTAGTAGCAATGAAGTATATTGACCTGATTACCCTTTCCTTTTCTCAAAGCTGCGGCAGCATGATCATTCCCGTTTTATTTGGAATTTTGTTTTTAAATGAGCGCACAACTCTATTATTTTGGGTCAGCGCTGCGTTAATGGCTTCGGCGGTTCTGCTTCCGATTGCCGCAAAGGGAAAACCCAAAGAGCGCGGGACCGTTATCGGTTACATCTGCTGCGCCGTACTGTTTTTTATGAACGGAATGTATGTGGTTCTGCTGAAGCTGTTTCAAAGCAGCCCAATTGTCACCAACGAAAATGCATATTGTTTTCTTATGAATTTGGTTATGTTTTTTGTCTCCGCAGCGGGCTTTCTGGTGCTTTCCAAACGGCAGTCCTCCATCAAAACCGAGCTGAAAAAAATTACGCCGAAGCACATTGCTTATGTAGCTGCCAGCGCAGTGACTTCTAACGCTTCAACCCTTCTGGCATTTGTGGTTATGGGGGGCATGAGCATTGCGCTTATGACCATTTTGGGCACCTCTTTGGGAATTTTAATCACTGCATTTTTGTCCGTCGTTGTGTTTAAAGAACGGAAACTGCATCTCGTTGACGTTATCTCTATTCTGTGCGCCATTGCGTCGGTTGTGGTGGGTGCGCTTTAATTGTCAAATTAAGCAAAATTAATTAAAAAAAAGTAAATAAAAGCGGCTTTTTTCCGGTTACAACTTTACATAACAGCGAAACTGTGCTATACTGAAAGATGTTATCCAATCAAATTGTATATTGGGCGTGATGTATTTCTATGAAAAGTAATATATATATTGTAACGGGCCATTACGGCAGCGGAAAAACGGAATTTTCAGTTAACTACGCGCTGTCTTTAAAAAAGACTTGCGAAAAAGTCTTTTTGGTGGATTTGGACATTGTTAACCCCTATTTCCGTTCAAACGATGCCCGGGCTCTTTTAGAAGACGCCGGAATTTGTGTAATTGCTCCGGCCTATGCCGGAACGAATGTGGACATTCCTGTTCTGCCGCCTGAAATTATGCGGATTTTTGAGGAAGAAGATGCAAAAATCATTTTAGATGTGGGCGGCGACGACGACGGAGCAATTGCATTGGGGCGGTATAAAAAATACTTTGACGAAAGCGGTTATGAGCTTTATCTGGTGGTGAACACCCGCCGGCCGCTGACATCGAATGCCGACGAAATTATCCAGATGAAAGAAGACATTGAAATTGCCTCGCGTCTTACGGTTACAGGCCTCATTTCCGACACGAACATTGCAGAGGAAACTACGTCTTTCATTGTTGCGGAAGGCTATGAAATTTTAGAAGACGTCAGCCGGAAAACCGGCCTTCCCATAAAATTTGTATGCGCCACCGAAAAAGCGGCTGAGCATCTCAGCCCTGAGATTTCGCAAAAGCTATTTCCAATAAAGTGCCGCATCTCAAAAATCTAATTCAGTTTTTTTCCGCGGTCTGGCCGCCCACTGTCAGACCTGCTTTTATTCAATTTACGTGGGCAGAAAGGCAAGAAATGATATGGCAAAGGTTGTTATTTTAGACGACGTATGCAAAGGCTGCTACCTCTGTGCCTCTGCATGTCCGAAAAAGGTCTTGGCACCAGCAAAAGATAAACTGAACAAAAAGGGCTACCGTCCCATTGAGGCTGTGAACCCTGACGAGTGTATCGGCTGCGCAATGTGCGCTACCATGTGCCCGGACTGCGCAATAGAGGTTTTTAAATAAAGATTATTTACAGAAAGGATTGATATATTCATGGCAGAAAAGGTTTTGGTAAAAGGCAACGAAGCCATAGCAGAAGCTGCAATCATGGCCGGCTGCCGGTACTTTTTCGGTTATCCCATCACTCCGCAGACGGAAGTGAGCGCATATATGGCGAAGCGTATGCCGAAAATCGGCGGTGTGTTTCTCCAGGCGGAAAGTGAAGTTTCTGCGGCTAACATGGTTTACGGCGCAGCCGGCGCCGGCGCAAGAGTTATGACATCATCTTCCTCCCCCGGCATTAGCTTAAAGGCGGAGGCAATTTCATACATGGCAGGCGCTGACCTGCCCTGCGTTGTGATAAACGTTGTACGTGCGGGCCCGGGCTTAGGCGGCATTCAGCCTGCTCAGTCTGACTATTTTCAGGCCACCAAGGGACACGGCCACGGCGATTACAGACTGATTGTTTTGGCCCCCAGCTCCGTGCAGGAAATTGTTGACATGACGTCTGACGCATTTGACTTAGCGGATATTTACAGAACACCGGTTATGATTTTGGCAGACGGCATGCTGGGCCAGATGATGGAGCCCGTTGTGTTTGAACAGAAAAAATCGAAAAGAACAATTCCTGAAAAGACATGGGCCACCACGGGAACTGAAATGAAACGGGAACACAACATCATCAATTCCCTTTATATTCAGCCCAATGTGCTGGAAAAAATTACGCTGGAGCGCTACGAAAAATATAAAACCATTGAACAGAACGAAACCAAATATGAAGCATATCAGACAGACGACGCAGAGTTTATTTTAACTGCATACGGCTCTGTTGCCCGTATCTGCAAAAACGCAGTGGATGAACTGCGTGCGCAGGGAATTAAAGCCGGGTTAATCCGCCCGATTACCCTTTGGCCGTTCCCGTCTGAAGCATATGTGAAAGAAACTGCCTGCGCGAAAGCTGTTTTAACGGTTGAAATGAGCATGGGGCAGATGGTTGAAGACGTTCGTCTTGCCGTAAACGGCAGAATTCCGGTTCATTTCTACGGCAGAACCGGCGGAAATATTCCGTATCCCAATGAAATTATTGATGAGGTTAAAAAGATTGTTGGGGGTGAAAAATAATGGAACAGGTATTTAAAAAACCACACGCACTTTGCGACGTTACCCTGCACTATTGCCCGGGCTGCACCCACGGCATTGTGCACAGGCTAGTGGCTGAGGTAATGGACGAACTGGGCATTGAAGGCTCTACCATTGGCGTTGCGCCGGTTGGCTGTGCGGTGTTTGCATACGACTATTTTAACTGTGACATGCAGGAGGCCGCCCACGGCAGGGCTCCGGCAGTTGCAACGGGAATTAAGCGCGTTCATCCCGATAAAGTGGTGTTCACCTATCAGGGCGACGGCGACCTGGCGGCAATCGGAACGGCAGAAACCGTCCACGCTGCTTCAAGAGGTGAAAACATTACCGTAATTTTCATCAACAACGCAATTTACGGCATGACAGGCGGCCAGATGGCTCCCACTACCCTGCCCGGCCAGGTAACGCAAACCTCTCCGTACGGCCGCGACACAAAAACACAGGGCTATCCCCTTCGTGTGAGTGAGATGCTTGCTACCACATCGGGCGCGGCCTATATCGAGCGTGTTTCGGTGGACTGTGTGAAGAATGTAAACCGCGCGAAAAAGGCCATAAAAAAAGCATTTCAGACGCAGCTCGAAGGAAAAGGATTTTCTATGGTGGAAGTGTTATCCTCCTGTCCTACCAACTGGGGCTTAGCGCCTGAAGAGGCGATTAAATGGCTTCAGGAGAATATGATTCCATACTATCCTTTGGGCGTTTACTGCGACAGAACAGAAGAAAAATAAGCTTTCAAATAAAAAAAGCAGGATCGCTGTTTGGCGTTCCTGCTTTTGTGTCCTTTGAGGTTTTCATGAAAATTACAAAAATTGAACCACAGAAAAAACATAAAAACAGAATGTCTGTCTTTTTAGACGATACGTTTGCCTTTGGAATTGATGCCTTTAGCCTTTATGCGCTGAAATTGAAGGAAAACGATGAGATTGACGAAATACGGCTGCGTGAAATTAAAAACACTGTTTTGTTTGAAAGTGCAAAAACCTATGCCGCAAATCTTGTTTCTGCAAGGAGTTATACAGAGCGCGGCATGAAACAAAAACTAATGGACCACACCGGCGACGAGGCTACGGCGAATAAGGTCCTTGCGTTTTTAAAAGAATATAAACTGATTGATGACAGCGACTATGCCAGAAGATTTGCCTCTGACTGCCTAAATTTAAAAAAGTATGGCCGCAGAAAAATTAAATATAAGCTTTTGGAAAAAGGAATTCCTGCAGAAATTGCCGAAAACGCCATAGAGGAGCTTGACTGCAATGATGTAGAAGCAGAGAATTTGGAAAAGCTTATGCAAAAGAAGCTCGGCGGCGATTTTGACATGAAAAACGTGATGCGGGCAAAGCGGTATTTTGCCGCAAGGGGATACAGCTTTGACGACATAGACAGCACACTTAGAAAACTGAAAGCGGAAAGCGAGGACGGGTATTCATGCTGAAAGGAAAACACATTATAATTGGCGTAACGGGCGGTATTGCCGCATATAAAACACCGGACTTAATCAGCAAACTGCGCAAGCAGGGTGCGGAAGTAAAGGTGATTATGACAAAGGCGGCTGCAGAATTTGTAACGCCGTTAACGTTTCGCACCATGTCGCAAAATATGGTGGCAGACGACAACATGTTCAGCGCTCCCGCTGTTTGGGAGGTTGAGCACATTGCCTTGGCAAAATGGGCCGACCTTTTATACATTGTGCCCGCCACGGCCAACATCATCGCCAAAATTGCAGCCGGAATTGCAGACGACATGCTGTCGACCGTTGCGCTTGCAACAAAAGCGCCCATGCTCGTTGCTCCGGCCATGAACACTGCTATGTTTGAAAACTGCGCTACCCAGGAAAATATGGAAAAATTAAAGCAGCGGAGCATTTTGTTTGTTGAACCGGAAAGCGGAAACCTTGCCTGCGGCGACTCAGGCCGCGGAAAGCTGCCCGACACCGACCGGCTGTTGTATGAGGCTGTGCGGGCCATTGGTTTTTCAAAAGATTTTGCAGGCAAGCGAATTTTGGTCACCGCAGGCGCAACCCAGGAGGCCATTGACCCTGTGCGGTATATCACGAACCATTCCACCGGAAAAATGGGCTATGAAATTGCAAAGGCCGCACACTTCCGTGGTGCGGAAGTTACCCTGGTTTCCGGTGAAACTGCCCTTTCTGTTCCGCCTGGAATTGAGTTTGTGCAGGTTATAAGCGCTGAGGAAATGTACCGCGCATGCACCGAACTTGCTTCCAGCTGCGACGTTATCATAAAAGCCGCGGCGGTGGCCGACTACCGCCCGGCGCACACAGCAGAACAAAAAATGAAAAAAGGCGGGGAGCTGACAATTCCCCTGATTCAAAATAAGGATATTTTAAAAGAACTGGGCCAGGTAAAACGGAGCGGACAAATTTTAGTAGGGTTTTGCATGGAAACACAGAACCTTTTGGAAAACGCAGAAAAAAAACTAAATGCAAAAAATTTGGATATGATTTGCGCCAACACCATTGGAACACCCGGCGCGGGGTTTGGGACTGACACCAACACCATTACCTTGCTCACGAAAAACGGCGCGAAAATTCCGCTTCCCAACATGAGCAAATTTGATGCCGGAATGAAAATATTAGACGAAGTTTTAAAGCTAAACGGTGAAAAATAATGGAAGGCAAATTTGCAGGAGTAATTATTAACAGGCTGGCGCTGAACATTGACAGAATGTTCCATTACAGTATACCCGACGGCTTATTGGGTAAAATTGATATTGGAAGCCACGTCACAGTGCCCTTTGGAAACGGAAACAAAACTGTTGACGGATTTGTGCTGTCTTTGTCAAACCACTCCGACTTTGACGGCACGTTGAAAGAAATCTTATCGGTTTCAGAAAGCGGTCCGCTGTTTGACAGAGAAATGCTTTCGGTTTGTCAGTTTTTAAAACAGAAGTATTTTTGCTCTTATATCAGCGCGGTAAAAACCGTTTTGCCTCCTGGCAGCGGACGCAAAAATAAGGTGTCTGACAAACTGATCCGCGGCTCGGTTTTAAACGTGCCCTACGATGAGGCGTTCGACGCGTTGGAAAAACTGCGGGACAAAGCGCCGAAACAGTGCAAAATTTTAGAGCTTTTAATTCAAAACGATTTTGTGGCAGACAGCGACATTTTGTTTTTAACAGGTGCAGGCTATCAGGCCATTCGCGCGTTAAAAGACAAGGGACTGGCCCGGCAGGAAACGGTAGAGGTGTTCCGGCTTCCCATTGATTACGAAAGCATTCCCCGTTCAGCCTCCCCTGTGCTGACGGAGGAGCAGCAATACGCGGTAGACCGCATTTGCGCATCGGTAACAGAAAATCAAAATAACACCTTTCTGCTCCACGGCGTAACGGGCAGCGGAAAGACAGAGGTTTTTTTAAACTGCATTGAAAAGGCGCTGGAAATTGGAAAAACCGCCATTGTGCTGGTGCCCGAAATTTCTCTCACACCGCAGATGGTAACGCGGTTTGCCGCGCGGTTTGGCAAAAAAATTGCCGTTTTGCACTCTGCTCTGTCTATGGGAGAACGAGCGGACGAATATAAACGCATTAAAAGCGGTGAGGCAAGGGTAGTTGTGGGCGCCCGTTCGGCCATTTTTGCGCCTTTAAAAAACATTGGTGTCATCGTAATTGACGAAGAACACGAAACCAGCTACAAGGCGGAAAACGCACCCACCTACCACGCGCGGGAGGTGGCTGATTTTCGTGCAAAACAGCACGGAGCCGCTTTTGTTCTGGCTTCTGCCACACCGTCTGTTGAGAGTTTTTACCAGGCAAAGCAGGGCAATTATCAGCTAATTTCCTTAACCCGCAGGCCAACTGCTCAGAATTTGCCCACAGTCGCCGTGTCAGACATGCGGGAGGAAATAAAAAACGGGAACCGTTCCTGCATTGGGCTTTCCCTGCAGCGGGAGATACGCAAAAACAAAGAACAGGGCGAACAGACGATTTTATTTTTAAACCGGCGGGGTTTTTCCACATTTGTGTCTTGCAGAAGCTGCGGTTTCGTGATAAAATGTAAGAACTGCGACGTTTCTTTAACTTATCATAAAGCAAAAAACTCTCTCACCTGTCACTACTGCGGATATACTATAAAAAAACCTGAGGTGTGCCCAAATTGTGCAAGCAGTTTTATCAAGGAATTTGGCGCAGGCACCCAAAAGGTGGAGGAGGAGCTGCACAGTTTGTTCCCCGATCTGTCCGTTATTCGTATGGATGTAGACACTACCAGTGTAAAGTCGTCTCACCGGGCGATTTTAGAAAAGTTCGACAAAGAAAAAATTGATATTTTGCTGGGCACACAGATGGTGGCTAAGGGCTTAGACTTTCCCAACGTCACCTTAGTGGGTGTTTTGGCGGCAGACCAAAGCCTGTTTGTGGACGATTTCCGCGCCGGAGAGCGCACCTTCGACCTGATTACCCAGGTTTGCGGCAGGGCCGGCAGAGGCGAAAAGCAAGGCCGCGCGCTGATTCAGACCTACATGCCGGAGAACAGCGTGATTTGCCAGGCCCAAGAGCAGGATTATCTTTCGTTTTATGAAAATGAAATTGAGCTTCGCCGCCAGCTGAACTATCCGCCCTTTTGCGACATCATTTCCGTTTTGCTCACTTCTCCTGTTTTAAACGGACTCTTGAGCTACGCAAAAAAACTGGCGCGTTCCATTCACATTGTGATGCAAAAGGACTATGACGGAGCGTTTGAATTGTTAGGTCCCAGCGAAACGTCTGTAACTAAGATTAACGGGCGTTTTCGTCAGCGGATTTGGATTAAATGCAAAATGAACCGGAAGGCGGAGGATATTTTTGCACGCCTGAGAAGTTATCATATCAATGAAAAAAATCCACATATTAATATGGTGATTGAAAACAACCCATTCGGCGCAATTTAGGAGGAAAGCAAATGGCTATCAGAAAAGTACTTACAATTCCCGATGACAACGATTTTTTAAGAAAGAAGTCCCGCGATGTCACAATGATTGATGATAGGATTCTTACACTTTTAGACGATATGAAAGAAACGCTTTATGCGGAAAACGGCGTAGGTTTAGCCGCGCCCCAGGTAGGGATTTTGCGTCGCGTGGTGGTTATTGACGTTGGCGAGGGGCTTATCGAACTGATTAATCCTGTAATTGTTTATAAAAAGGGCGAACAGATTAACGCGGAAGGGTGCCTTTCCATTCCCGGCAGATCTGGTACGGTGTCCCGCCCGGAAAAGGTGCGCGTGCGTGCCATAGACAGAAATAACAAGGAATTTACCATTGAGGGCGAGGGGTTATTGGCAATTGCCCTGTGCCACGAAATTGACCACTTGAACGGCACCCTGTATGTTGATAAAATGATTGCGGAAGTGGAAAACTAAGCTTTTTACGGAGGGATAAAAATGAAAATTGTGTTTATGGGAACGCCGGAATTTGCGGTGGCCCCTCTTAAGGCTTTGTGTGAAGACGGACACGAAATTTCTCTTGTCGTTACCCAGCCCGACAAGCCGAAGGGCCGCGGCCAAAAAATGCTTCCGCCGGAAGTTAAGGTGTTTGCTGAAAGCCGTAATATTTCTGTGTATCAGCCCAAAAGCATGAAAACTGACGAAGCGTTTGAACGTTTAAGCGCAGAAAAAGCCGACCTTTTTGTAGTTGTGGCGTATGGAAAAATTCTGCCCCAGCGGATTTTAGACATTCCAAAGCATGGAAGCATCAATATTCACGCTTCCCTGCTGCCGAAATACCGGGGCGCTGCGCCCATTCAGTGGAGCATTATCAACGGGGAAACGAAAACTGGTATTACAACCATGCAGATGGACGATGGCATTGACACCGGCGATATGCTGGTGGTGAAGCCTGTGGACATTGCATTTAACGATACGGGCGAGACCCTGCATGATAAGTTGGCTAAAGCCGGTGCAGACGCCATTCGGGAAACCATTTGCCAATTAGAAAACGGCACCCTTGATCGTAAAAAGCAAAATGACGCCCTCTCCTGCTATGCGCCAATGATATCAAAAGATACCGGCGTTTTAGATTTTAACAAAGACGCTCTATCGCTATATAACCTTGTACGCGGACTGAATTCTTATCCATATGCCAGCACGTTTTATAACGGGCATCGGTTTAAGGTTATTCGTGCATTGCCCATTCACGAAAACAGCAGCGGCGCCAACGGCGAAATTTTAAGTGTAACCAAAGACGGCATTTTGGTAAAGTGTGAAAGCGGTGCACTGCTCATCTGCGAGGTGCAGTTTGAAGGCAAAAAGAAAATGCCCGTGTCGGAATATATTAAGGGCAACAAAATTGAAACAGGCATAATTTTAGGAGGCTGAGAAATTGGGCTCAAAACCGGTGAAAACCAACGCAATGCGAATGTTAGACAGAGCAAAAATTCCATTTGAAGCAATTGAATATGAGGTGGACGAAGCCGACCTTTCCGGCGTACACATAGCCGACTCTGTGGGTCTGCCCTATGACATGGTGTTTAAAACGCTGGTAGCAAAAGGCGACAAAACCGGCCCGGTGGTATTTTGTATTCCTGTTCACAAGGAAATTGATTTAAAAAAGGCAGCCCAGACCACAAATAATAAACGGGTGGAACTTTTGGCTGTGAAAGAGCTATTGCCTTTGACGGGATATATCCGCGGCGGCTGCTCCCCCATTGGAATGAAGAAACAGTTCCCTACGTTTTTTGACCAGTCGGCAGAGGGGTTCGAAAAAATTACCATCAGCGCAGGCACAAAGGGATGCCAGCTTTTGGTAAACCGCCATGAGCTTACAGAATTTGTCGGAGCAAAGCTTTGCGATTTGTGCAAATAAAAAGCCTTACCCTTTTGGGCAAGGCTTTTTTCACTTTACAACAATTTTTCTTTCACAGCTTTGTCCAGTGCGTCAATTTTCGTGTTTCCCTCAGCCATTGTTTTGCAAGGAACGGAATAATAAAACTTAATCTTTGGCTCTGTTCCCGACGGACGGATAACGAAAAATCCGCCGCCTGCAAGTTCAAAATAAAGAACATTTGACGGTTCAAACCCAATGGACTCTTTTTTGCCTGTTGCAAAATCTAACCGAAAATCCTCGTTATAGTTTCTAAATGCCACAATTTCCGTTTCGCCAATCTTCTTAAACGGATCTGCAGCTACTTTTTCCATCAGCGCGGCCATTTTCTGCATGCCGTCTAAGCCTTCCATTACCACTGAAACCGTCCGCTCCACACAGCAGCCATACTTTTTGTAAATATTTTGAATTGCGTCGGCAAGGGTCTGTCCTTTCCGCTTCAAAACTGCAACCAGTTCACACACCAAAAGAGTTGCGGCAACCGCATCTTTGTCCCTGGCATAGGTTCCCGGCAGACAGCCGTAGCTTTCCTCAAAGCCAAAATAATAGTTCCCATCGTTCATTTCGTCGTGCTTTTTAATCACTTCTGCAATAAACTTAAATCCTGTATAAACATCAAACATGCGAACGCCATAATTTTCTGCAATTTTTTTGGTTAAGTCTGTTGTTACAATGGTTTTTACTATATAATCCTTAGAGGTAAGCTGGTTTTTTTCCGCAGCAGAGGACAGAATATACTCCGTCAGCAAAAGCCCCATCTGATTTCCCGTCATCACTTCATAGCTGCCGTTTGCATCTTTCACCAAAACACCGATTCTGTCTGCGTCCGGGTCTGTTCCGCAAATAACGTCTGCTCCCACTTTTTCTGCCAGCTTGATGGCAAATTGAAATCCTTCCTTCTCCTCCGGGTTGGGGGATTTCACGGTGGAAAATTCCGGGTCTGGCTGTGCCTGTTCTTCCACAACATACACGTTTTTATAGCCAGCCTTATCCAGCGCCTCGGTAACGGGAACCAAGCCCGTGCCGTGGAACGGCGTGTAAACAATTTTTATTTCTTTTGCCGTGTCGTTTTCCACATCGGGATTTTTGCGGCAGGAGAGCACGCGGCCTACAAACTTTTCCCGGATTTCGTCGCCAATCATTGTAATCAAACCGGCTTCTTTCGCGCTTTTTTCGTCCATTGCTTTTACATCCTGAAAGATGTCCATGCGGTTCATATATCCAATCACTTTGTTGGAGTCGGCAACATTGAGCTGTGCGCCGTCTTCACCATAAACCTTATAACCGTTATAGTTGGCTGGATTGTGGGAGGCCGTAATCATAATGCCCGCAAAACAGTTCAGCTCCCGCACCGCAAAAGACAACACGGGCGTTGGATGGAGCCTGTCGAACACATAGGCGCGAATGCCGCTGGCCGCTAAAACACATGCGCTTTCCATTGCAAATTCCGGAGAAAAGTGGCGGCTGTCATATGAAATTGCCACGCCGCGCTTCTTTGCGCTTTCTCCGTTGTCACAAATGTAGTTTGCCAATCCTTGAGTTGCTTTTCTTACGGTATATTTGTTCATTCTGCTGGAACCGGCGCCCAAAATTCCGCGCAGCCCGCCGGTGCCAAACTCTAAATCTTTGAAAAAGCGTTCCTGAATTTCACCGTCATTTGCCTTTAAAGCTTCAAGCTCTTGTTTTGTCTGAGCGTCAACCACATCGCTCGTCTGCCAATATTCATATTTTTCTTTATAATCCATGTAAATGTCTCCTCAAACCTTTTTTTCGCTGTCGCTATTGATTTAGTATATGCAGAATTATTCTTCTCCATACCAGGTGTCGCCGGTGTTACCGTCGCCCTCGGTGGAATTGTCGTCTGGCGTTTCCTCCTCATTGGGAATATTCGTGCCGGGCGAAACATTGTTTTGGTTGTTCTCATTTAATTCCTCGCCTGGTTCCGGTGTTGAAGAAGATGACGAAGACGGCTTGCTGGACTTTTTGGAACTGGATGTCTTTTTGTCGTCATCATCGTCACCTAACGAGCTTCCGTAAGACGAATGGGACGAGCAATATTTCATCGGCTGCGTTCCCTCTTTAAAATAGTCAACCCTGGTGGTGCTGCAGGATTTTGATGCCACGCGTCCGCTAATTTGGCAAATGGTACGCTTCACAAGCCCATCGGGCTCCGGAATGGTTTTAATCGTTTTCCCATCGTGAATGGGCTGCATCACACTTTTCCAAATTTTCGGACATACATTGCTGCCGCTCATTGCTTTTGGAATTTCATAGCCCATCCACACGCCGGCGACATAGTTGGGCGTAAAGCCCATGAACCAACGGTCTTTGTTAGAGTTTGTAGTTCCCGTTTTACCGCCGGCATAAATATTTCCTAACGATGCGCTGGTTCCTGTACCGTTCTTAATTACGCCAGTGAGCATATTCTGCATGATAAATGCCGTCTGCTCACTCATTGCGCGTTTATTTTCTACTTTATTTTCCAGCACAATTTTTCCGTTTGCATCAATTACCTTTGTATAGGTCACCGGCTTGTTATACTGCCCGCCGTTTACAAATGTGGCATAGCCGGCCGTCATTTCCTTAACAGTTACGCCGTCGGTTAAACCGCCCAGCGACATAGACAATGATTTATCCGTAACCAGTTTTCCGTTTCTGGTTTCGCCAGCTACCATTGTGGTAAAGCCCAGGTTCTTTGTCATAAAGTCGAAAGATTTGTCAACTGTAAGTTCCTGCATTACCTTAACCGCAGGAATGTTTTGAGATAGCTCCAAATGTCTGCGCGCTGTTAGCCTACCTTTATAGCCGCCCCCAGAGTTTTTAGGCTCCCAGTCGCCAATTTTAATTTTTGCGTCGTTAATAATGGTTGCCGGAGTGATGATGTTATATTCAATCGCTGGTGCATACACCGCCAAGGGCTTAATTGCCGAACCCGGCTGCCGTTTTGCCTGTGTTGCCATGTTAAAGCCGCGGCTAACGGTCTTTTTGCCGATTCCGCCCGCCATGCCTTTAATCTGGCCCGTATACGGATCCATCACCACCATGGCCGACTGGGGCTTGTTGCCCGAGCTGCCCGGAAAATTGGCGGTATTTTGATAAACGTTGTCAATTGCCTTTTGCACGTCTGGATTCATGGTGGAATAAATTTTAAACCCGCCGGTATAGAGTCGATTAGTCGCCTCGCCTTCAGTCAGGTTTTCTTTTTCCATCAGGTCGCGGACAACATCGGTGATAATTGCATCAACAAAATAGCTCTGAACCTTTACATCTTCTTTATCCTTTTTAACCTCGCCAATTTTCACGTTTAAGTTTCTGCCCTTTGCCTCGTCGCATTCCTGCTGGGAAATATAGCCAAGCTTGGCCATTTTGGTTAAAATAACCTCCTGGCGCTCTTTGTTTTTTTCGTAGTTTGTAGCCGGGTTATAAGTTGTTGGCGCCTTTACCACGCCTGCCAGCGATGCACACTGTTCCAGCGTTAAATCCTTCACGTCCTTGCTGAAATAATAGTTTGCCGCAGTTTGAACGCCGTGGCATCCCGCGCCGAAATAAATGGTGTTCATATACATTTCAATAATCTGGTCCTTGCTCATCTTCTTTTCCAGATTAATTGCCCGAACAATTTCCTGAATTTTTCTTGTAGGTGATACGTCATTTTCACCAGTGATATTTTTAATCAGCTGCTGGGTAATGGTAGAACCGCCATAGGAATTTTTATTTCCCGTTATCCATTGTAGAAATGCGCCAAACGTACGCTTTAAGTCAACACCTTTGTGATCGCGGAACCGCTCGTCTTCAATAGCAATAAAAGCGTTGGTTAAGTTTTCGGGAATATTTTCAATGTCTACCCAAACGCGGTTTTCGTTTCGGTGAATGCGGTCCATCTCCACCGGCTGGTTGGTTTCCTCATCAATATAATAAATAATTGATGTAAAATCTAAGTTATATTCCTCGGCAATTAAGTCCATGCTGTTGTCGATAAAACCCACAACCGCACCTGCAATCACAGAAGCCGCAAGGGCCGCAATTACGAGGATAACAATTAAAACCCGTGCTAAAATTCTCAATCCCTTGCTCTTTTTCTTTCTTTTTTTATTTTTATCCTGAGCAGGACTTGTCCCTTTTTTGTATGTATTTTTTGCCAAATAGCTCACCCCTTAATTTGGTAGTAAATCTTAAACTATACCAAATTTATTGTATCCCAAACATATTACAAAACTATTACGTGTGCGTTACTTTGGTGTAAAATAACACTAAATGCTCCAAAAAACGGTTATTTTAGGCGAATAAAGGGTGGCAAAAAGCCAAATACTATGAGTAAAAGATGATGGATAGGAGATGAAAAGAATGGAGAAAGGAACACAAGGCACAAGAAAAAGACATTTTTTAAATTTGGTGCTTACAGCGGTTTTAATTTTTGCCGCTATGTATCTTTGCGCCATAACTGGCTACCGTTTTGTCAGAAACAGCAATGCTGCGGAGAATCCGGTTGAAAGCCGGGAGCCGGAAATAAACGAAACCATAGCTCCCCAGGAGGAGGACCCTCTCAAATTGCCTGAGGACCTTGCCTCTGCCTCACTGCCCAAGGAGGATGTGCGCGTCCCGTCCGACCCCAACGACTATCTGGTAATATCAGAAAACGGCGTTGTGAAACTTTATAACATTACCGAAAGCGGCGACCAAATTTATTCAAAAGACTTAGACATTGCCCCCGACGCGCTGTTGGCTGAGGACAAGGCCCAGCTGGAGGAAGGTATTATTTTAGAATCGGAGGAGGAGCTTGCCGCCCTGCTTGAGGACTACACCTCTTAGGCCAAATCCTTAATTAACAGCGCCCGGATATAACCTTTGTCCTTTGTTGTAGAATCAATATAAAAGCCGCGGTTGTAATAAAACCGCACCAGCGACGTGGCTTTCGACGCGGTGTGCAGCATAACGCGCTTTACCTTTAGCTCTGCAAGCTCCATGTCCAACGAGTTCATCATGGATTTTCCTATCCCCAAATTCTGAAACTCTGTGTTCACGCCGAAGCGGGAGAGATATGCGGTTTCTTTGTCTATCAGCTCAATCCGCATGCTCCCCACCACCTGGTTGTTAATATAGGCCACATAAACAATTTTGGTGTCGATGTCTTTTATCACCTGCTCCCGCGTTTCATGCAGCGCGGGAGTGTCTTTTATGTCTGCAAGCTTAATATATTTTTCAAATGCTTCCTGCGTAATTTTAACAATGCTGTCAACGTCTTCAAGCGTTGCCCGCCGAACCTCAAACATTTTGCTTTCTCCTTTGCATCACTTATTGCTTTCCTAAAAGCCGCACCATAACGGCTTTCTGTGCGTGCAGGCGGTTTTCCGCTTCGTCAAACACCACCGACTGCGGCCCGTCAATCACGTCTTCCGTTACCTCATAGCCCCGGTATGCCGGCAGGCAGTGCAGGAATATAGCGTGTTTGTCCGCTTGGGAAAACAGCTCTTTGTTAATTTGATAGTTTGAAAATACTTTAATTTTTTCTTCTTTTTCTTCCTCCTGGCCCATGCTGACCCAAGTGTCGGCATAAACCACGTCTGCGCCTTTTATCGCTTCCTGCGGGTCGCATGTTAACGTAAGCTTCGCGCCGGTGGCCTTTGCGTCTTCCAGGGCGTTTTTCACCACCTGTGCATCACACGTGTATTCAGGCGGTGTTGCAACGGAAATATCCATCCCCACCTTTGCGCCGCCGTAAAGCAGCGAGTGCGCCATGTTGTTGCCATCACCGATATAGGCAAGCTTTAAGCCCTTTAGCTGCCCCTCCTTGTGCTCACGGATTGTCTGAAAATCGGCCAAAATCTGGCAGGGGTGCACTAGGTCGGTTAGTCCGTTAATCACAGGTATAGAGCCGAACCTTGCCAAATCCTCTACGTCAGACTGTTTAAAGGTACGAATCATAATGCCGTCTAAAAACCGCGAAAGCACGTTTGCTGTATCGTAAACCGACTCGCCCCGGCCGAGCTGAATGTCGTTTGCGCTTAAAAACAGCGCATAGCCGCCGAGCTGATACATTCCCACCTCAAACGAAACCCTTGTGCGGGTAGAGGATTTTGAAAAAATCATGCCCAGTGTTTTGCCTTTCAGCAAATGGTGCTCAATTCCGTGCTTTTGTTCATATTTCAATTTGTCCGCCAAATTCAGCGTGTCTAAAATTTCTTCTGTGCTCCAGTCGTGCAGCGTCAATAAATGTTTCATTGCTGTCATCTCCCATTATAAAATTTCTTTCAATATCTTCATAAACTGATCTACATCATTTTTTGTCACAATCAACGGCGGTAAAATTCTTAAGGTGGTTGCCGTTGCGCCGGTTAAGTAATGCCTTTCAAACAGCCTGTGCTTCATGTCCCCCGCAATTGGCTCGGTAAATTCTATGCCAATCATCAATCCTTTGCCCCTGATTTCTTTAATGCAGGGCACATTTTCTGCAAGGGCCTTTAATTGCTCCACAAAATATTCGCCTACAATGCGGCTGTTTTCAACCAAATTTTCTTTTTCAAAAATATCAAACACGGAAAGTGCCGCCGCGCAAGCCAACGGATTTCCTCCGAAAGTGGAGCCGTGGTCGCCGGGGGCAAAAGCGCTGGCTGCAAAATCTTTCGCGCATACCGCCCCAATGGGAACACCGCCGCCCAGGGCTTTTGCCAAGGTGAAAATGTCTGGTTCTATGCCATAATGCTCATAGGCAAACAGCTTGCCGGTTCTGCCCATACCTGTCTGCACTTCGTCACAAATAAAAAGAATATCCTTTTCTTTGCAAATTTCATATACAGATTTTACATAATCCAAATCCAGCGGGTGCACACCGCTTTCCCCCTGAATCATTTCCAGCATTACCGCGCAGGTTTTGTCGCTGACGGCGGCTTCAAACGCCGTTAAATCGTTTGCCGGAACATATAAAAACCCCGGCGTAAGGGGGTGATATGGCGCGCTGAACTTTTCCTGCCCTGTGGCGGCCACGGTTGCCAGCGTCCGTCCATGAAACGAATTTTTTAATGTAATAATTTCATATTTTTGTGAATTGCCTTTTTTATAGTGATAAATTTTGGCAAGCTTAATTGCACCTTCGTTTGCCTCGGCGCCGGAATTCGCAAAAAACACCTTGTCCGCTGCGCTCAAGGACACAATTTTTTCTGCTAAAAGCGCCTGTTGCTTCATATAATAATAGTTAGAAACATGAAGCAAATTTTGCGCCTGCTCACAAATGGCCTTTACAAAGGCTGGGTGGCTGTGCCCCACCGCGTTTACCGCGATTCCCGCGAGAAAGTCGGTGTACACTTCCCCGCTGTCACTGTATAAATGAATTCCCTCTCCTTTTGAAAACGAAACCGGAATCCGTTCCCCAAAGGTGTTCATATAATTTTGTTTATCTAAATTCGCAATGTCACTGGTTGTCATGGCGTGTTCCTCCAAATCAATTTGATCACTTTTATAATTATACAATAATTTGAATAAATATGCAATAGTAATTTTATTTTTTTACAGGTACAAATGAAAAATCTGTGTTTTTGATAAAAAATATGGCAAAAAAAATTAAATTTCGGTTAAATTCGTAAAAAATTATTGCAAATTTATTAAAAATTTAGTATGATATAAGAGAAAAAGTGTTAATGAAATCTATTAAAGGAGCGATTTAATATGTTGAGCGAAGTTTTCCAGCCTGTTTTAGACCAAATGCGCGGAGTGACGCATAAGTCCATGGGCGTTGTCAACAGCACCTCCGTTCTTGTTTCCTATGTGGGCGAACCCGTAGGCGACGATGAAGCATTTTCCATGATATCCTCTGTTCAGGGCAACGGCCGCCCGTTTATCTCAAACGGCTATTCCTGTGTCGCAATCGGCACCCGGAACATAATGGAGTTTGTCGTTTATGTGAAAGGGACGGATCCGGAAGAACAAAAGCTGTGTGCCCTGCTTGCCATCAGCATTTCCAATTTGCAAATTCACTGCGCTGACAGGTATGATAAAACCAGTTATTTAAAAAGCGTACTGCAGGGCAACGTGCTGCCCGGCGATATTTACCTGCGTTCCGGCGAACTGCAAATTGACGCAGACGTTTCCCGTCTGGTGTTTATCGTTCAAATTCCCGGCAACGAAACCGGCGTTGTTCAGCTTATGCAGAACATGTTCCCGGAACAGGATTTCATTATTAACATCGACAACAAAAACATTGTTTTAATTAAAGCGCTCTCCCCGGGCTATGCCTCCGATTTTGCGGAGAAAACTGCAAAAAGCATTGTGGAAATGATTAACTCTGAGCTGATGCTGAAAGTGTTTGTAGGCATCGGCACGCCTGTGGACTCCATTAACGAAATTGCCCGCTCCTATTCTGAAGCGCGCCTGGCAATTGAAATCGGCCGGGTGTTTGAAGGGGAAAAATATATTTTAAGCTACGACGAGCTGGGCATTGGCCGATTAATTTATCAGCTTCCCAGCAAGCTCTGCGAGCTGTTTTTAGACGAAATCTTTAAAAAGGACGGTTTAGAGGTGTTAGACGACGAAACCCTTCAAACCATTGACAAGTTCTTTGAAAACAACTTAAACGTCAGCGAAACCTCCCGTCAGCTGTTTGTGCACAGGAACACCTTGGTTTACCGTCTTGACAAAATCGAGCGGTTAACAGGGCTGGACTTAAGAAAATTTGACGACGCGGTGGTATTTAAGGTTGCGGTGCTTGTCAGCAAATACTTAACCTCGAACCCATCGAAATTTTAAAAAATAAATTTTCCGCGCCTTATATGCCCACATATAAGGCGCGCTTAAATGTATTCTTTGTGGGCAGAAAGGCTTGGATGTTCCATTGATTTTATTAAGCAACGTATCCAAGATTTACCCTAACGGCTCAACGGCCTTAGACGACATCAGCTTTTTCATTGAACGGGGCGAATTCGTCTTTATCGTGGGGCCCAGCGGTTCGGGAAAATCGACTCTGATCAAACTGTTAATGCACGAGGAGGTGGCGACCTCCGGCCAGGTAATTATAAATAACGACGATGTGGCTCTGCTCAAGCGCCGCGAAATTCCTTACCTGCGCCGGTCTATGGGCGTAGTGTTTCAGGATTTCCGTCTGCTGCCCAAAAAGACTGTGTTTGAAAACGTGGCCTTTGCCATGGACATTATCGGCGCCAGCAGAAAAGAAATTAGAAAACAAGTGCCCAACGTACTGAGCCTGGTGGGACTTTCCCACAAGGCTAAATCATATCCGGACGAGCTTTCTGGCGGCGAGCAGCAAAGGGTTGCTCTGGCCCGGGCGCTGGTAAACAACCCGGCGTTTTTAATTGCGGACGAGCCTACGGGTAACTTAAACCCCAAGGCGGCAATGGAAATTATGGAACTGTTAGACGATATTAACAAGCGCGGAACAACCGTTATTATGGCAACCCACGCGAAAGAAATTGTTGACAGAATGAAAAAGCGCGTGATTGCAATTGAAGACGGAAAAATTGCACGCGATGAAACAAGAGGTGGTTACGGCAATGAGGATTAGAGGATTTCGATACTTTTTAACAGAAGCGTTTAAAAATATTTTTTCCAACGGCTGGATGACCATTGCCTCAATTTTCACCGTTATGGCCAGTCTTTTGGTTCTGGGCGTGTTTTTAATTTTGTCCATTAACCTGAACAGCATTGTGGGCGACTTAGAGGGCAGCTATGAAATTATTGTCGTTATGGACGAAAAAACCACTGAAGAGGGCATTTCTGCCATTGGAAAACAAATTTTAAAGGTAGAAAACGTGGCCGACGCCACCTTAGACCGCAACTCCGACCGGTTAGAGGACTTAAAAAAAGAGTTTGGCGAAAACGCCTCGCTTTTAGACCGGTATAAAGATGACAATCCCTTAAGAAACTGGTATCGGATTACGTTAAGCGATTTAACGCGGACTTCGGAAACCGTTGAAAAATTAGAACAGATTGACGGTGTGGAAAAGGTCATTCAAAATGAAGATGCCATTGGCAACCTGGTGAAAATTGCAAATTACATACGAACATTCAGCTTTTGGATTATCATTGCCCTGGCTGTTGTTTCGGTGTTCATCATTTCAAACACCATTAAGCTCACGGTTTACACCCGGCGCAAAGAAATTAACATTATGAAATTTGTGGGCGCAACCGACTGGTTTATCCGCTGGCCTTTCATCATTGAGGGCATTATCATTGGAATTATCGGCTCCTGCGCGGCGGTGGCTCTGGTGCTGTTGGGCTATAATTTCTTAGTGGACGTGGTGCAAAACAACATTATGTTCTTCACCTTAAAACCGCTTAATGAGCTTTTAACACTGATTTTAGGCTCTTCCTTCGGGCTGGGCGCAGTGCTTGGCGGCGTGGGCAGTTTTATCTCCGTCAGAAAGCATCTAAACGTTTAAGAAAAGAAAACCGGGTAAAAAAAGTACAATTTACAAAAAATGGTGTAACTTCAAAACGAAGTTACACCATTTTCTTTTATATGCCCAACTGTCAAGCTTTTAGCAAACTTCACCTGTGTTTTCTGTCAATCTACGCGATTGTATGTTCTATGAACTTATACAACATTTGGGGTTGCTTCAATCAGTTATTGAGTACCAATCTGCATTTTTTTATATTTTAACGGACTGATACCAAAAACAGACTTAAACATATAATTCATATGACTTTGACTGCTGAAGCCTGATTTATAGGCAATGTCAATTATGGGCAGGTCCGTGGATAATAAAAGCTTTTTAACATGACTTAATCGTAATTCTGTAATATATTTATGAATCGTAACACCATAACAATCTAAAAATAATTTTCTTATGTAATTAACGCTTAAATGAACCATTTTTTCAAAGCCAGAAATGTGAATCGGACTTTGATAATGATTATCTATGTATTCTTTAACAGTCATAGCTATTTTGGAATTATGCGTTATTTCGTTATGAATGTGATAATTAGAATTTTTAATTATGTTAAGAATTCTTCCTATGGAAACAATCGTTTCTAAATTATTTTCTATAGTTGTTAATTCGTAGAGGTTTAACAGCTGTTTTTTTATTAAGGGATCTATAATGATGCAGTCGGGAATACTGCTTAATATTTGACAAATTTCGTTATCTTCGCAAGTAAAATGAATTGCATAGCAATTAAAAGAGCCAATAGTAAATCTCTCCTGAAATGGTTTTGAAAAAATAACCATATTCTGATTATGGGGATAAAGAATATTGTCAATAGAAGCACACCCTGTCCCATAATCATATATCTCTAATTCATAATATTGTGTCACTCGTTTCGGCGTAATATCGCAGCTAAAATAATTGGTGCTTTTATAATATTCTCGTTTATAAATCATATCGCCACAATCCTTTGTGTTAAATATCTAAAAAATTGTATTAAAACATGATATAATATAACAATTTTTATTGATATAATAATTAAAACACACAATAAATGTTTTGTCAATCTATAATTTGAAAAGAGGAAATGCAATGAAAATAACAGATATAAAATGTTTTACTGTTGATTGTTTTCGAACAAATTGGGTTTTTGTTAAGGTATATACCGATGAAGGTATTGACGGAATCGGGGAAGCAACACTTGAGTATAAAGAAAAGGCTCTTTTGGGTGCGGTTGAACACATAAAAGAATCTTTGGCAGGCCAAAACCCGCTGGATATTGAAAAGCACTGGCACGATATTTACCGTGATGCTTATTGGCGCGGCGGTCCTGTTTTAATGTCGGCTTTGTCTGCTGTTGAAATGGCTCTCTGGGATATTCTTGGCAAATATCTTAACGTTCCTGTTTATCAGCTATTGGGCGGGAAAATAAACGAAAAAGTCAGAATATATGTAAACGGATGGTTTGCAGGAGCAAAAACTCCAAAAGAATTTGGCGAAAAAGCAAAAGTTGCTGTTCAAAAAGGAGTTACTGCAATGAAATGGGACCCGTTCGGCAAAAGCTATCTTGATATATCCAACAAGGATTTAAATATTGCGATTGAATGTATCGGAGCAGTCAGGGAAGCGGTTGGGAATGATGTAGACTTACTGATTGAGGGACACGGAAGATTTAATATCCCTACAGGCATTAAAATTGCAAAAGAACTGGAACAGTTTCAGCCAATGTTCTTTGAAGAGCCTGTTCCCCCCGACAATCTTGACGCCCTCAAAGCGGTCAAAGATAAATCTCCTGTGGCAATTGCTGCAGGCGAACGGCTTTATACTCGTTGGGATTATAAGCATATGTTCGACAAAATGGCAGCGGACTATATTCAGCCCGATATTTCACACGCAGGCGGCATTATGGAGCTAAAAAAGATTGCAGCAGCGGCAGAATGCAGATATATTCCCTTTGCACCTCATAACCCGTCAGGCCCTGTTGCAAATGCAGCTACGCTTCAGCTCGCAGCATGCTGCCCGAACTTCAGCATATTAGAAATTATGTATTCCGATGTAGAATGGCGTAAAGATGTTACAAACGAAAGCCTGGAATATAAAAATGGTTATATTGCCATTCCCGACAAGCCGGGTCTAGGCATAGAAATAAATGAAGAAGCATGTTTAAAGCACCCTTATAAACCTCATACGTTAAGACATTATACCGGGGCGTTAACAGACATCAGACCACCAAAATCAGAGTGTTACTTTTAACTGCTGAAAGGGGAAATAAAAATGAAGACAGTTCTCGTAACGGGCGCTTGTATTAATACCGGCGTTGCAATCGTTGAAAAGTTCGCCGGCGAAGGCTGGAATATTGTTTTTACAGGAAGAAATGCTGAAACAGTTCAAATAAAAGAAAAAGAGTATCAGAAAAAATTTCCAAATGTTAAAATAATCGGGTATCAAATAAATTCTCTTATTAATGCACAGACAGTAGACGAAGCTGCTGTTTATCATTTGTTTTCAGATCTTGATCGCAAAGGATTATTTGTGGAAACGCTTGTTCTGAATGCAGCTGACCAAGGACTTAACATGGAAATATTCAAAAATCCTCTGACTGATTTTATGAAAGTCCTTAACACAAATATTGCTTGGGATTATTGTATTGCAGAATGCGCTGCAAAAAGAATGAAAGAAAACGGCGGCGGAAATATCATATTTATCAATTCCAACACCGCATACCGCGCAATTCCAAATAGAATTGCGTATATCGCTTCTAAAGGCGGTCAGCTTAGTTTAATGAGAGCATTGGCTTTAGACCTCGGTAAATACAACATTCGTGTAAATGCAGTTCTGCCCGGCATGATAAGAACAGACAGATGGGAAAAAAATCCTGAGTTTTACGAAAACGTTCCCTCAAAATTTACCCCTATCGGAGATGTCGCAGCAGGGGAAGATGTTGCCGATGCGGTTTGGTATTTTTCGGCGAATGCAAGAAATACTACAGGCGCAGAACTCGTTGTAGACGGAGGAAACACCATTCAGCTTTACCCTTTAATCAATCAATAATATTATACCAATGAAATGGAAGTAAAATTATGTTATATCAAGGTAAAACAAATGCGGAATCTTATTTTCCGCCTATTTTAGGAAACGGTGATATTTCATTAGCTCCTGACTGTGAGGGAACGCTGAATTATTCATTCGAACAATATGAAAAAAAAGGATTATCGGCTTTTGACGGAATTGTTGTCCGCTGCGGCAGAAGAAGCAACAATAACTGACGTGTGGGGCAATCGAAGCTGTTTTCGTTCGGAAAATTTGTATTTAGCGAAGGAAGTCAGATAGAAGATTGGTCACAGGAGCTTGTAGAGGATAAAGGTTATGTTCAAAGTACCTGTGCGTACAAAGATGGAGCAAAAATTTTTACAAAGAGCTTTATCCACCCCGAACGCAATATTTTATGCCATAAATAAAACCTTTGAAAATGTAGGTAAAAATAAAAAGTTTTATTATGATTTTGTTTTAGAAGGATACAGCGAAGCAATTGATGAGCTTACGAACATTTTGTATGCAAAAAAAGATAGAGATGAAGCTTGTATCGGGTTTCGTATCTACGGAATGGATATCTATTCAGGAGAAATCCGTCTATGCATGAATAAAGAATATAAAACAGAACCGATTCCAAATGGAATGCGTTTTGAGTTTGAAGCGTCAGATGGTGAAAGCGTTGCACTTTTTTATTATCTTGAGGATAATCTTGAGTCTGACGATTATATAGAAGCGCTGAATACGATAAAAAAGAAAATTGACGGCCGCGGTTATGAGGGACTTTTAACAGAATGCGAGGAAAACTACAAAAGCTTTTTTGCGCTTGGTTATGTTGAAACTCCCGATAAAAAATTAAACGAAATTTACAAAACCTCGCTTTATGACTTAAAGTGCTATACAACAAAATACTCTATCCCTATAGGTCTTAACAACGGGTATTGGCACGGAAGATACTTTGCATTTGATGAGTATTATAGCTTTTATGCACTGCTTGGAGCAAATCGATTAGAGCTTGCAAAGCGAGTGCCCACATTTCGTGCTGATGTTTGTCTTGAAACTGCTATCCAATACGGAAGCGACTGCCACAAAAGAGAAGAAACGCAAGAAATGGCAAAGTTCTTGTGGGAAACGGGAGAAAAAGCTGACATTGAGCTTTCCCCCATAGGCACATGGCTTGACCATGTTTTTCATATGCCCGTAATTGGCTTGGGCGCCTTTGAATTCTACGAGTATACAAGGGATAAGGACTTTTTGAAAAAATGTTACAGAATGATTCGTGCATGTGCAAAGTATTTTACGAATTATATGGTTTACCGCGACGGCGAAAGATTTTACATTGGTAAATGTACCGACCTTGAGCGTCTTGGAGCAGCAGTTGAAAATCCATTTATGACATCTTGCGGAGCGATTAAATTGCTCGAATGCTGCGCAAAAGCATCTGAAATTTTAGAGATTGATAAAGATTATCGCAAAGAGTGTAGGTTTATTGCGTCTGAGCTGCGTAAAAGCTTGCCTGTTGAAAATGATATGTATGTTCCTCACACGGGCTATACCCAAAAAAGCATTGCTGTTTTTGCAGGCAAGTTTCCGTTTCATATAATAGATAGTAACGACAAAAAACTCTTAAACGCATGGGAAGATTTTGAAAAACACGGTGAAAAATACGGTAATATGTATCCTATGGGAAGAAAAATTTCGCCTTGGTATGCGTGTTGGAAAGCAATTAGCTACGCGAGAGCCAATATGCCGGAAAAAGCATATCATGCTTTGACTGAAAGCTATGAATCGGCAGGTGTGTTTCATGAAATGTTTGAAATAAACGAACCTGCGGTAAGAATAAAACCTTGGTTTACCACAGCTTGCGGAATGTTTATTTCATCTGTAAATGAAATGCTGTTGCAAAGCGATGGAAAAACAGTGAATATTTTGCCGGCATTTCCGCTTGAAAAAGGAGATATCTCTTTCAAGCTTGCAATTAAAGGCGGTGCAGTTGCAGAGGTGAAGATTAAAGACAGAAAACTTGTACATTTATGCATCACTTCAAATGGTGAAGATGTAACAAAGAACTTTGATATACTTTTTAAAGGGAAAAAATATCGGTAATATATTGGCAACCGTCATAAAAAAATATCCCTTTTACGCTCCTGAAGCCAGATGATATTCTTTATTAGCCGTCAGTGTTAGCCTGCGCTTTTTGCTTGACAGGAAATTCAAATTTTGCTATACTCGGGTTATACAACTGTGGTAAAAAGGAGTGTAAAAATGAAAAAAGAGTTAAATAACGCGTCAAACCCCATCGCGCTGCTTCCGATTCTAGTTTTTTTAATTTTATATCTGGGACTTGGAATTTTGTTTGAATATGTCATGAAAATCAATATGGGATTTTACAGCATTCCCATTGTCGTTGCATTTATGGCGGCAATTTTGGTGGCCTGCCTGCAAAACAGAGGGCTAAAGTTTGACGAAAAGCTAAGTGTCATGGCAAAGGGCGTGGGCGACAAAAACATTATGACCATGATTTTAATCTTTTTAACCGCAGGCATTTTTGTTGGCGTTTTGGGCCGCAGCAGCGCAGCAAGCGCCGCATATTTTTTGCTCAGCATTGTTCCTGCGCAGTTTTCCGTGGCTATTTTATTTCTTGTGTCGTGCTTCATATCCACTGCCATGGGAACGTCTACCGGAACCATCAGTATAATTGTGCCCATTGCGGTGAATGTTTCCGCAGCTTCGGGCTTTTCCATGCCGCTGTGCATTGCCTCGGTGGTGGGGGGTGCCATGTTCGGCGACAACCTGTCTTTCATTTCCGACACTACCATTGCCGCTTGCAGCACCCAGGGCTGCCCCATGCGGGACAAGTTCCGGGCCAACTTTAAAATTGCCCTGCCAGCAGCAGTGTTGACACTCATTGTCATCATTGCCCTGTCCTTCGGCACTGAAATTAACAATGTCGTAAGCGAATCTTATAATTTGGTGGAATTGATACCTTATGTTCTGGTGCTGATTGGCGGCATTGCTGGGCTTAACGTGTTTGTGGTTTTGCTTGTGGGAATTGTTTCAGGAGCCGCCATTGTTTTCATCAGCGGCTCAGCCGCCCCAATTGAACTTTTGGCAAATGCCGGCGCAGGGGCGCAGGGCATGTTTGAAACCATTATTGTAACGGTTCTGGTTTCTGCCATGTGTGCGCTCATCAGAGAACACGGCGGTTTTAACGCTCTGCTGGCGTTTATAAAAAAACTGTTCCGGGGCAATAAAGGCGGCCAGCTCGGCATGGGACTGTTGGTAGGCGCTATGGACATTGCCACCGCAAACAACACCGTTGCCATTGTGGTAGCCGGTCCCATAGCAAAGGAAATGGCTGCAGAATATGAAATTGAACCGAAGCGCGCCGCGTCTATTTTAGACACGTTTAGCTGTATTGTGCAGGGCCTCATTCCTTACGGCGCACAGATGCTCATTGCCGTTTCCTGTGCAGCAGAACTGGGCTTTTCGGTATCTGCCCTGTCCATTATTCCGTGGATGTTTTATCCGTTTTTATTGCTGTTAACTTCATTGGTTTATATTTTTCTAAGCAAAAGAACAAGAAAGGAACCCGCATAATGTTACACGAAAACACGCCGACTCTTGAAACACAGCGGCTCATTTTACGTAAATTTACAAAAGATGATTTACCAGCCTTTTGGGAAATTATGAAAGATAAAGAGGTTAACACCTTTCTGCCCTGGTTCCCGTTGGAAACAGAGCAGGAAGCAACAGATTTTCTTACAAACAGATTTTTAACCTACTACGAAAAACCGTTTGCCTGCCGCTATGCGGTTTGTTTGAAAGAAAACAACATTCCCATCGGCTATGTCTGGCTCAGTGATTCAGAAAATCACGATTTTGGATATGGTTTAAAAAAAGAATTTTGGCACAAGGGCATTATCACCGAAGCTGCCGAAACGGTTGTGGAGTGGTTAAAAAATTCCGGACTTCCTTACATCACCGCTACCCACGACGTGAATAATCCCAGAAGCGGGGCCGTGATGAAAAAGCTGAGCATGACCTACAAATATTCCTATCTTGAGCAGTGGCAGCCAAAAAATATACCCGTCACCTTCCGGATGTATCAGCGAAACTTTGACGAAAACGCTCAAACCTATATGGAATATTGGAACAAATATCAGGAGCATTTTGTCGAAGCAAATGTCATGTAATAAATTGGATTGCTATGACGGCACAGTAAAAACTGTGCCGTCTTTTTTATAAAAAAAGCTTGACAAATATATCTTACAGGTGTAAGATATATTTGTATTACAGCTGTAAGAATATGCAAGGAGGTTATTGGAAATGGCACAAAATCAGGAAATCAGCGGTGCGGAGCTTACTGTAATGAAAGCACTGTGGCAAGGGAACTGCCCTATGAAAGTGCAGGACGTGTGCGATGCGTTGTCTGGCAGCAAATGGAAATATAAAACCGTGGCTACCCTGCTTCTTAGATTAGAGGAAAAAGGCGCGGTAATATGCCAAAAGGACGGCAGAACGAATTGTTACACGCCGGTTTTAGATAAAGAGGAATATACAAAAGCGCAGACAAAAAACTTTGTGCAAAAGCTCTACAATGGTTCTGCGAAAGCCCTTGCAGTTTCTCTCTTTCAAAGCGACGACATGACAAAAGACGATATTGAAGAAATTAGAAGACTGTTTGACCTTTAAAAAAAGGGGGAATCTTTTATGTTGACGCAAATTACAAAAAGCGTGCTCCTGCTCTCTGTTTGCGGCGGTGTTTTGGGGCTGGTTTTGCTTTTGATAAAACCAATTACAAAGCGGTTTTTTTCTCCAAGCTGGCAATTTTACATCTGGCTTGTTGTTTTGGTAATTTTTGTTTTTCCCGTGTCGTTTTCTCTGCCTGCCAAAGTGCCGGATGCGCAAGCCGCCACACAGACAGCGCAAAACACGGTGATTGATGACGCACTGAAAAGAAACACAGAAAATACTGTGCCTGCTGCTGAAGCGCAGGAGACACCCGTTCGCAGGCAAACTAATTCAGCAAAAGCTGCATGGCTTGTGTTTGCCGCTTTATGGCTGCTGGGCGCGATAGGCACCTTTTTGTATAAGATTATCCATTACGCTCTGTTTGTGAGGGCGGTAAATCAAAATTCATTTCCGGACTGCGGCAAAACCGTGCCGGACATGATTGAAAACTTGCCTCCTGCCTTGTCTGTCCGCTGGACGGAGCTGTTAGACGCGCCGCTTGTTATCGGCGTGTTCTGCCCGGTTTTGTTTCTGCCGGAAAACGTCTGCGGCAAGGAAGACCTGCGCTATATTCTGCTGCACGAGCTGACGCACGTGCGGCGGCGCGACCTATTATATAAATGGTTTGCAGCGCTCGTTTGCAGCGTGCACTGGTTTAACCCGGTGGTTTATGCCGTATCGAAGCAAATTGAGGAGGAATGCGAGGTCTCCTGTGACTACTGTGTTGCGCAGAATTTATCTGCACAGGAACAGATTGACTATATGCGCATGATTTTAAACATGCTGACAAACGCAAAGCTTAAGGCAAGGCCCCTGACTACACAGATGGCAGGGAGCAAAAAAACCTTAAAAAGGAGATTTGAAATGATGAAAAATAGAAAGAAGAAAAGCAGGCTCACCGCAGCTGTTTCGGTTTTTGTTGCGGCGGTAATGCTGTCGGCAACAGCATTTGCAAGCGGCCTTTTGCAGAACACGGTTAACGCCGATTATCGGATTGATTTTTTGATGAACGGCGCGAAAATGAACTTAACCAACGAGCCATTTATGAAAAACGGCGAGGTCTACCTGCCCTTACGGGAAACCTTTGAAAAAGCAGGAGTTTTTCAGCAGGAAGAAAGCTACATCAGCTGGAACGAAGGAAAAATTGCTCTGTGTGTAGCCATTGATGTGCCGGCGACGATAACAGGCGCAGACGGCGGCCACGAGGAACTGACAACATTTTTATACCGTTACGGGCTGGAAATTGGATTGCCACAACTTTTGTTAAATCCCGAAACAGAAAGTGCCAAGACGGAAAAGAAAATGGAAAATGCGCCGGTTTTAAAAGATTCCGTAGCCTACGTTCCGTTTTCCTATATTGACTATATGTTCAGCCACCAAATGGGAGATTTGGGCTATATCGCATATAATAAAAACGGGGCTGTTGTTGAAAGTATATCTGTTCCTTCAAAAGCGGACGGAGAAACGGTTGTATATAACGGCACTAATTTTAAAAATCCCTCCTCGGTTATGAACAGCTTTTTTGAAGCCTTTGCTGTTTCCGATTTTGAGGCTATGAAGCTCTTTTGCACGCAGAACTGCATTGACAAATATTTTCGTTATTTAGACGACGGACCATTTTTAGCAAACGTCTATGATATGACGAAAGCGTCTGTCGTTTCAATGAACATTCCCTTTTCAACTGGTGCGGCGAGTGCCGAAAAACGCATTCAGGTAACGGTGGAATGTGAGCGCCCGGTCCATTCTTCCGTATGGGGCGGAAGACGGTCGTTTCAGGTGGTTTTAGAAAAACAGCAGGATGGAACCTACCGCATTCATGAATTTGAAACTGTAAACTAAAACAAGAAAGCCGCGAATTAAGCTTCGCGGCTTTTTGCTTTATTCTTTTCCTGCTTTTCTCTGAACTAATTTCACAAACTCAATAATCGGGATAATTACCACAGCCAGCCCCATTGCTATGGCATATTCTAAAAGCGAGATATGCTCAAAGCCAAATGCGTCTGACAAAAACGGCACATAAATGACCGCGGTGGTTAAAATGAAGGACAGTATCATTGCGCCCCACAAAAATTTATTGTGATTTTTTAAGGAAAACACCGATTTGCGCCGCGACCGCATGTTGAACGAATGAAAAATTTCAACCATGGAAAGGGTTAAAAACGCCATTGTCATGCCGTCTGCACTGTTTACGATTTCCCATTTTCCGGCTTCAATGAAATGGCCGATAAAATATGCCGAAAGGGTTAAAATTGTTACAATCACGCCCTGTAAAACTACGTCTATTCCCATTCCGCCGGCGAAAATTCCGTCTTTTGCATTTCTGGGCGAACGGCGCATAATGTCGCCCTCGCTTTTCTCCATGCCCAGTGCCAGGGCCGGGAAACAGTCTGTAATCAGGTTAATCCACAATAGGTGCACCGGCTTTAATACCACAAACCCCAAAATGGTTGCAAAGAAAATTGACAGCACCTCGGCAAGGTTTGACGCCAGCAAAAACTGAATGGCTTTGCGGATATTGTCGTAAATCCGGCGGCCTTCCTCCACTGCGGAAACAATGGTGGCAAAGTTGTCGTCTGCTAAGACCATGTCGGCCACGTTTTTCGTCACGTCGGTTCCGGTAATGCCCATGCCCACGCCAATGTCTGCGTTTTTAATTGACGGCGCGTCGTTTACGCCGTCGCCTGTCATGGCTGTCACTTTTCCCTCGGCTTTCCATGCTTTCACAATGCGAACCTTGTGCTCGGGCTGAACCCGGGCATAAACCGAAAAGGTTTCTATATTTTGTTTTAGTTCCTCATCAGACATATCATTAAGCTGTGCGCCGGTAATGGCTTCGCCCTCCGGCGATAAAATTCCCAGTTCCTTTGCAATTGCGGCGGCGGTGTCTTTGTGGTCGCCCGTTATCATCACCGGACGGATTCCCGCCTGCTTGCACTCGTCAATGGCGGCTTTCACTTCGGGACGGATGGGGTCAATCATGCCGGAAAGTCCTAAAAAGCAAAGGTTCTGCTCCAAAGTGTCTGCTTCAAAGCTTTCAGGCGGCGCGTCATAGCTTCTCATTGCGCCGCAAAGAACGCGCAGCGCCCTGTCTGCCATATTTTTGTTTTTTTCTAAAATTGCTTTGCGTGTTTCGTCGTCCAGCTCCACCGCTTCTCCGTTTGCCCATACATGGGTACAGCGTTTTAACACCTCGTCCGGCGCGCCCTTGGTGAACTGCACAATGGCCCCGTTTTCTGTTTTATGCACCGTGCTCATCATCTTCCGTCCGGAGTCGAACGGCGCTTCCCCAATTCTGGGGCACTTTTGCTTTAATTCTGTTTTATGAAAGCCAAGCTTGAATGCGTCGTTTACCAAAGCACATTCTGTCGGCTCCCCCACTGCGTCGTTATTTTCGTCCAACTCCGCGTCGCTTGCTAACGCCATTGCCGTGGCAAGATAGTCTATGTCCGGCCCGGCGTGTTCCACAACCGTCATTTTATTCTGGGTAAGCGTTCCGGTTTTGTCGGAACAAATTACCTGGGTACAGCCTAACGTTTCAACCGCCGTGAGCTTTCTTATCACTGCATTGCGTTTCGACATGTTGGTAACGCCAATAGACAGCACAATGGTAACCACAGCCGCCAGTCCCTCGGGGATGGCCGCAACCGCCAGGCTCACAGCAACCATAAAGGTATCGAGCATGCCCTGCCCCGTTATGTTGGGATAGGAACGGAACACGTCCAGCGCGAAGATAAACACGCAAATTCCAATGACTAAAAAGCTTAACACTTTGCTCAGCTGGTTGAGCTTTTTTTGCAGGGGCGTTTCATCATCTTTGGCGGCGGACAGCGCGTCTGCAATCTTGCCCATTTCGGTGTTCATGCCCGTTCCCGTAACAACTGCCTGGCCTCTGCCATAAACAACCGTGCTGCCCATGTAGGCCATATTTTTGCGGTCGCCTAAGGGCACGTCTTTTTCATCGCCCAGCGACAATGCCGAAACAGCTTTGTTCACCGGAACAGACTCCCCTGTGAGGGCCGCTTCCTCAATTTTCATGCTGGCGCTTTCAATAATTCGTGCGTCGGCAGGAACAGCGTCTCCCGCTTCTAACACAATGATGTCGCCCGGCACTAACTCCTCGCTTTTCACTGTGATTTGATGTCCGTCGCGTATCACCTTAGAGGTGGCGGCTGTTATTTCCTGCAATGCCGCAATGGCCTTTTCCGCCTTGCTCTCCTGCACGACGCCAAGCACGGCGTTAATTAAAACAACTATCATAATGATAATGACGTCGGCAAAAGATTCCCCTGCATAAACTGCTGTAACGCCCGAAATAACGGCGGCGGCAATTAAAATTAAAATCATGGGGTCTGCCAGTTCTTTTAAAAACCGCGCAGCAAGCGACACCTTTTTCCCCTCTTTGAGCTTGTTTGGCCCAAACTTTGCAAACCGTTCGGCAGCGCTGGCAGAGGTTAAACCATTTTGTGACGTCTGATTTTGCTTCAGCACTTCGCTGACTTCTGTTAAATACTCTTTCAAGCCGTTTCCCTCCTAAGTGTACTTCCTTTAGTTTATGAAAAAGAAAGACTCATATACGCCTCCGGCAGGATTTGTATATGAGTCTCATTCTTTATGGATAGACCAGGCGGCTTTGCCGCCATGATGTTGGTGCTATCCCGCGTCAATTTTACGCGGAATTACTCCCTCATAATGATGTAGTTTTGTCTTATGCAAACACGCCCAGGTGTTCCAGCAGAATTTTAACCGCCATTAAAATTAAAACAATTCCGCCGGCAAGTTCTGCCCTGGACTTATATTTTAACCCAAACACATTCCCAATTTTCACGCCGACGGCGGACAAAATGAATGTGATTGAGCCGATAAAGCAAACTGCAGGAACAATGTTCACATTTAAAAATGCAAACGTTACGCCAACTGCCAGCGCGTCGATGCTGGTTGCCAAAGCCAGCGGCAGCATAGAGCGGAATGAAAACGAGCTGTTTAGTTCGTCGCCCGAGCCCCTCGACTCCCGAATCATGTTAATGCCAATAATGGTGAGCAGCGCAAACGCAATCCAATGGTCACATTTTTCAATCATAAAACGAAACTGCGTTCCCAAAAAAAAGCCAATCAGCGGCATGAGCGCCTGAAACCCGCCGAAATAAAGGCCTGCTGTAAGCGCGTGCTTTAAGTTTACTTTGCTGACAGACAGCCCCTTACAGACGGAAACCGCGAATGCGTCCATTGATAAGCTGACCGCAATCAGAAAAAGTTCGATTAATCCCAAATTGTTCCACCAACTTAAAATTATTTTTAAAAATACTCGCCGAATATAGACGATTATTATACCATATGATAGAAAAAATGTCAATAGAATAACTACTCATTGATTCTTGGATTGTCTGTTCTGCCCAGCAGGTAATCTACGGAACAATTGAAATAGTCCGCAATTATTTCTAACAATTCGGCTGAGGGTGTATAATGTCGTTTTTCCAAATCATATATTAAACTTTTTCTTATACCGCATGAATCTAACAATTTGGTAATGGAAACATTTTTTTTATAACATAATTCTTTAATAATTTTTGCTGTCTTTTCATGTTTCATAAAATTCCAATCCTTTTATCACTTATTTATGTTTGGATTGTCTGTTCTTCCTAACAAATAGTCTACGGAACAGCCCAAATAATCGGCCAATGGAACAAGGTACTCAGAAAAAGGTTCCCGCTCACCCGAAGACCATTCATACAGTGTGGATTTTGGAATATTTGTTTCTTTTGCAATCTGATATACGGATAAATCGTTTGCTTCTAGTTTTTTATTTAAAATATCTTTAAACATTCGCCGAACCTTCCTTAATGATTTATTTTCGGATTGTCCGTTCTTCCTAACAAATAGTCTACTGAGCAACCTAAATAATCAGCAATCTTTGCAAGATTTATAGACGAAATTTCTTGCCCATGAGCCAATTGAGAAATCAAGTTAATGCCAAATCCCAAATCGGATAGCATTTTTTGTAAAGTTACACTACGTTCCCTAGCACATTTTTTTATTCTGTTTGCAATTTTCTCAGTATAATAACACATTATATCTTCACCTACTTATTTAAAATTCTCGAATTATCCGTTCTACATAAGAGATAATCTACAGAACAATCAAGATAATCTGCAATTTGAGCAAGTTTTATTGATGATATAACCTGACCTTTTGCTAATTGTGAAACTGTGTTTATTCCTAAACCAATTTCTGAAAGCATCGTTTGCATTGTAACACCACGTAATTTTGCTTGTAATTTAATTCTTTCAGCAATTTTTTGTGTATTATACATAAATTTTGCACCTCTTTTTCAGTATTTTGCACAAATTTCATTTTATACAGTGATTCATCTTGATATTCACTGGATAACGTGATATAATCTGTTTGTAATCAAAAAAGGCACGAGTCCCCCATAGGAAAGATATACATAGTTCGTAGCAGATTTATTATATCATTTTGTGGCGGACCTTGTCAACGTATGATTACCACTAATAATCCCCCGGCGCGGAATGGCATGCCGTTCCGCGCCCCCATTTCGGGAGAGGTGAGTCACTTTTGGAAAACACAAAATTCCTTGAACTGGAAGAAGTTTTAAGGAAAAAGTTAGTCCTGTGCAAAAATTCCTTTTCAACTTCTGAATATGAACGCTTTGAAGACGAGGTTTTTGACATCTGCGGCGAGATGGAGATGGTTGTCTCCAAAAACGCGTTTGAGCAGGGTTATCTCGACGGTTTTCGCACAGCGGCAAACTCTCTGGCAAGAGTTTTAAGCCGCGAAAAAAGCGCCGCAGACTAATGTCTGCGGCGTTTTGCTTTTTGTTATTTTATTCCGCAGGGCGCGCTGTGTCAGAAACACAGTAGGGCGCAATGGAAACAAAGTTGTTCCACAAATACGCTTTCGCATATGCCGCTTCGGTTGTGTCACCGCAGGGAATAGAATAAGTTCCTGAGGTGTTGTTCATCAGTTCGTTTACGTTATAGGTTTCAACGCCAATCATTTCGTCGTCGCTGTTATACAGCGCAACAATGGCTACAAATTCTTCTGTGTCAAACGTGTCTGTAACAATGTTCACTTCTGCGGTTAAATCTGTTCCCCATGTGCCCGTGAACGCAATTTTACGGACTGCCGTGCGCAAAGACGGGGTGTAAATATAGTCTGCTCCAGCTGTTAAACCGGGCGTATATAGAAACCGGATATATTTACCTGCATCCTTTTCCGTAATGGTGTAGGAAGACGAAGCTCCTGCTCCGGTATCCCCTTCTGCCAGTTGTCCCCATGTTTTGCCGTCTTTTGAAATAAACACCCTTTGGAAACCAAAGTCCGCACTGCCGTCGAACTCTGCACTGCCCGAAATCACGCCGCCTACCTCTTTGCTGGTCGCGGAAATGGCAGATTCAAATTCCGGCAGAACTTCAAAGCTTACGTTGTCAATATCAAAATCTCCTGCCAGCGGAGTGGTGCCGTCTGTCATGGTAAAGGTAAGCTTCGGCGATGTAATCAGCGTGTCGGTGTTTTTTACAATTACTTCATAAGACGCCCATTCGCTGGTTAACTCTGCCTGGGTTGAAGATGCAGTGTCGCCTTCTGCCTTGTAAATGGAAGCACCAAGTTTTGCCCCGGCAACGTCGCTTTTCGCGTCGAACTTAATTTTGTAAGTTACCGACGGGTCCATTGCAACGTAGGCAGAAAATCCGTCGGTTGCTGCGCCTGTTTGGGTTACGCGGGCAAAATTTCTGTCTGCTTCTGAAGCATTTACTGCGGTGGTTCCTGTTTCAGTGATCCACGGTTTATAACCCGGTTGTCTTTCGTGACCGTAAACTAGCATGTCAAGCGAGTCTTCAAAATTCCCATTGTAAACACTTTCCAACTGTTCTAATTTTATTTCATCAATATAATATTCCATGCCAGATTTTCCGGCGAATTCAGCCAAAGCGCCTGTCATCTGCGAACCAGCCACGCTGTGTAATCGCGGATAAAACGAAACTACCTGCTCGTAACATTCCTCCGGAACTGTTTTATTAGGCGTTTTAAAAATACATTCATAATACTGCCAGTCACCTGTCAGTGCGTCGTCATTTTTCATAATAATGTTATAAGTTACGGTTGGTGCACCGTCTTTTAACGTAAAATAAGAGTTTACATATCCATACAAATATAGTCCGATTGTGGAAAGCGAAGCATCCGTTTCATTAGCGGTGCCCTTAGCCCACCATGAGAACTTATAGGCCTGACCGGGTTTTAATTTTAAATTGCCAAAACTGACTCCGTCTGCCGTTTGACCTGTAGGTTTCACCAGTCTGCAGCCTGCGGTTCCATTTGCTCCGCCAATGTCGGTGTTGCTGGTTTCATTGGTATCGTTTACCAGATAAACCGGCCCCTGAGTCTCATCATTGCCGGTTACAAGCTCGTTTCCCGGAACAGGCTCAACCCGTAAATCGTCAATTAAATAGGTTCCCGTTTTTCTTCCGGCACGGAACTCTATCCTGGAATAACCGGAATAGGTTCCTGTAGGTGTCTGCGCATTTCCGGCATCCCCAGAGCTCATAGTATGTCCGTCATACGAAAGCTTCAGCCAACCGTCTGTCAGCTGTTCTACCTTGCTGAAATACACAATGTCGTGGAACGATTTTTCTGAACCACCGTCCTGTTTATAATAGTGATAGAACACAAACATTGCCCTGTTCCCAGCAAAATTTGTGTCTTCCATGTCCAATGGTTTAATGCACATAGAAATATTATACTTCTTGTCATTAGGAACATTTACAATTTTTTCCCAGGTTACGCCGCCATATTGCGGTTCAGAAACTTCTGATGCACCGTTTTGAATTTTTAGTGCGCCGTGGCTCCCACCAATGCCTTCTTCCACCCATTCTGATTTGGCGCCGCGGTCATCTCTGTAGTCCTTCACGTTTGTTTCAAACCCACGCCAAAACGTGTTTGAAACATCCGCCGCGCTAGCCGAAATGCCAAAAGTCGCCGCCAGGCTGAACACCATGGTAAGTGACAGCAGCAAGGAACATAATTTCTTCATTTTATCTCTCCCCTTCATTATTTAGTGAAAACTATTTGTTGTATGTATTTTATACATACAACAAAGGGGTATACCCCTTTGTCTATATTAATACAGTTGTATTTTATCATACTTTTCATAAAAATCAAAGGGGTTGTTTAAAATTCAGCAAAATGCATAATTTCGCCGCCATTTTTTGCATATAATGCACAATTTCTGCATGAGTGTCATAGTGTAAATTTGTCAGTTTGACCATTTGGCTGTGTCAGAATCATATCAGTGCCGTTGATTTCAAGGTCAAAATAGTCGGTTTTGTCCGGCGACTCCAAATGAATTTCGGTTTCATTTTTTGTTACGTGCCAGCCGCGGATTTGTTCCTCTTTATCAAAGCAAATTGTGTGCAGCAGAAGATTGGTTTTTCCCTCTTTCTGCGGCTTCCAGCGGTAGCAAAGGCCGCTCCCCTCTTTGCCCTGCCCATGAAAATTCGGTTCCGGGTGATAGTAGTCGTGGGCATAGCCCCAGCCAAATGAAAAGTCTGTGCCGCATACTTCCCCGTCAGCCGCCGCATACATAGAAAACAGCTTTACGGCGCTTTGCCCTTTGCGGAACACAATTCGTTCTTCATTATATATGTGCACCTTTAAATCGTTTTCCCGGTTATCCAGCGTGAAATTTGCACAAAGTGAAACAGGCTCGTCTGCTTCCACAAAATCTATAACTGCCATCATGTGGGGCAGCTTTACAAAAAAGGCGCGAACATATTTTTTCACCTCGCCGCCGTAGAGCTTTGTGCCGTCGGAAATCACCACATACATATCCCCCGCTGCTCTCGCGCAAACCAGGCTGTTAAGCGGCTCTGTGTAGTGGCGGACATCACCGGAAACCTCCTTTTGCACAAGTTCCCGCCCATTTTTAAAGATGAGCGCACAGTTGTGGCTTTCCGCATTACGGGAGCGCTGGTGGGCGTTTAAGCGGTAGCAGCAGTGGCCGGGGTCGTGGAAAAAACGCTCACCAAACACCTGAAGCTGAAAGCTGTTTTGGTCAAAATGCCGGTGGGCGGTAGCTGCAAGCGGTTTGTAACCCGCAGAAATTGCCAGCTCCGAGCCAGGGTTTTCCCACGCATCGCGCATGAAAATGTGCCCGTTTTCAAACACGTTAAATTCCGGAAGCAACGCCTGCTTGGGCGAAACGGCCGCTGTTTCGTAGGGATATTGAAAAACGCAGTAGCTGCCCGTATAGTGAAAGCCAAATGCAGAAAGTTCGTCTGACAAAAGGCTTTCCCCCTGATAAAGTTCCTCTAAAAGCCACTTTGCAAGGCCCCGGCTGCGTTCGTTTTTACTCTTTCGCGCAATTCGCGCCAAAAGGTCGCCAGAGGGCCTGTAAATATGCGCGCTGTCTCCAAAATTAAAAAACTGCGGCACGCTGCCGCCTATGCGGTTAACAACATGCTTTCCAATATAGCTGGAGGCATACCAGCCTGCAAGGTTTGCAAAAACTTCGGTGTTCAGTTTTTCTTCGTCTATGCCGAACCGTTCGGCCACCTCGTGAAAATGGGCCAGATTGTGGGCCGCATAGCTGGAATATTGCAGGCTTTCCCCATAGCTGTCTGAATTAAACGCCTCTTCCGCCATTTTGCAATATGTCAGTGCTCGCTCCATGGCCGCGCCGTCTGACAGCACCGCCGCGCAGGTTCCAAAGCCGTTTAACAGCACCATGAACCAGTTTATAATGCGCCCCTGAAAGGCGTTTCCTGCCAGTACTTCGGTAATATACCGCTCACAAAGGTGCAGGCCATAATTTCTTAATGCCGCCTCTATTTTATTTTTTTCTTCTTGATGGAACAGCGCATATCCGTTCACATAGGCGTCGCACAGCGTCACAGCAATGTGCGCCGTTTCCAGCGACCCAATGCAGGGCTTTTGCTTCGGCCTGTAAAAAGGCCCCAGCCATTCTTCCTCAGAGAGGGCCGCAATGTCAAGCGCGCGGTTTTTTATCCACTTGGCCGCCTCCTCGTCTTTTTCTGCAAGATAGAACACGCACACGTCCGACATGCGGCTTGAGCACACGTGATACCACGCGCAGGCGTCGCCAGAATGGGAGAAGCTGTCTGCTAAAATATGCTGTTTTGCCCGATTCTTCACTTCTTTATAAAGGGTTTTCACATGGCTGTCTTCCGGCTGGCTTAAAAACGTATTAATTTCCTCAGACTGAATAAACTGAATCACTTAAATCTCCTCCATTCCGTTCCTGTGGGCTTCTGTCAACGCTAAAATAAACGCGCCGTAGGAGTGCACTTCGTCTTTCGGCGGCACCAGGGCCAAATACTCTGCAATTTCACCCGTCCGCTTCGGGCAAAGGCACCCCGGGCAGGAGTTGTAGGTAGCAAAGTCGTTGTCAATAAAGCCTAAAAGAGCATTTATGCCTTTTTGAAATGCTTTTTTATAGCGTTCGTCCTTTAAAATGCCCCGCCGAATTCCAGCGCCTAAGCCGTAAAGAATTAATGCTGTGCCGGAGGTTTCATGCCAGGCGTCTTTGTCGGTCAGCTCCTGGTTCCACATGCCGCCGTCTGTCTGAACTTTTAACAGCGCATCTGTAAATTTCACATACTCGTTTCTTGCTTTTTCAAAATGGCGGGAGGTTTTTGGCAAATATGAAATTAAATCTGCAAAACCAACATATCCCCAGCCGTTTCCTCTGGACCAGTGATCTTTTGAAATTGCCTCCGGTTTTCCCGTAACAAAGCCCCGGCACTGGTGCAAAAGGCCGTTTTCTTTGTCTAAAAACAGCTCATACATCAAGAAGCACTGTTCTGCGCCAAAGTCAACATACGCTTCGTTGTCAAGCGCCAGGCCGGCAAACAGCATGAAGGGGGTAACACAGGTGACAACATCAATCCACACCTTGTCCGGCCCCACTTTTGCCGAAGTCAAAATGCCGTCCGCACTTTTGGGAGCCGCCAAGGTTTTGTCTGCATATTCCCTGGTTGCGGCATAAAACCGCTCTTTTACGTCCTTTGCTAAGGTAATCTTCCCAATTTTGTCAAGATAGGTGAAATATGCTTTCCCGTTTCCTCCTGCGGTGTAGCTGTCGAAATTGCCTACCATTTGGCCCGTTTTGTCGGGATAGGCGTCTAAAAAACCAATTACCTTCTTCAAAAACCGGGGACTTTCTAATTCCGCCGCGGCCTGCGCCGCGCCGTAGAACATCAACAGACCGTAATATTGAGACGGAACGTGCATTTTTTGATTTCTCAAAACTAGGTTTTGCGCCATGTCAAGAGGTTTCATTTTCCGTTCCTCACTTTACTTTTTAAATTTTGCCGTACATTCAAAGTCGATAGAGTGGATTTGCACATGGGACGGTGTCGTCATTAAAAAATAAATTATGTCCGACACGTTCTCCGCTGTCATCAACGCGGTTCTGTCTACCGGGCGGTCGCCCCAGAAAGGTGTGTCCACGCCGCCGGGATTTACTGTGGTCACGCGGATGCCCCTTTTGGCATACTGCAAAAACAGTCCCTCAGACAGCTTGTTCACCGCACCTTTTGCCATGCAGTAAACCGGCGCGTTGGCATTGGTGTTGCGGGCCGCCATGCTGCCGGTGTTAATAATCATGGCCGGGTCGTTTGCATATCCTGCAAAATGCTTGCTCATCAAAAACGAGCCTTTCACGTTCACATCCATCACCGTGTCATAAAGGCTTTCCTCCGCCTCGTCGTATTTGCAAGGCATGGACAGACCGGCCAGGTTTACCAGATAATCAAACTTTTTCTGCTTTTCCACCGCGGCTTTATAAAATTTTATAACTTCCGCTTCTTTGGTTACGTCTACGCTCATGGAAAAGCAATTTTCCCCAAGCTCCGATGCAATTGCCTTTGCCCCGTCTTCTGTGTGGCTGGCCGCAGCAATAAAAGCGCCGTTTTCTGAAAGCTTTTTACACAGCGCACAGCCAATTCCGCCGCTTGCTCCCGTTACAATTACGTTTTTACCTTTAAAATCCATGTTTATTTCCATCCTTTCTTCCTTTTAAAAATATCCGCCGTTTTGAACCACTTCAGAGGGCTTCATGCCCCCATCTACCATTTTTTTAATTTCCACTTCATTGTCCCTTATCTTTTCTGCTTCCACCAGAACCTCATAGGCAATATCTCTGGGAATACAGATACAGCCGTCAATGTCCCCCAGCATCACGTCTCCCGGGCAGATGGTAACTTTGCCAATGGTAACCGGCTTTTGATAGCCCGTTAAACGGAACCTGCCCAGCATGCCGCTTGAACTTCTGTAACGGCAAAACACTGGGAAGCCTTGTTCCAGCACGCGGTTTGTGTCACGCACGCCGCCGTCAACCATTGCGCCGCGGCAGCCCCGGGATTTTGCCGCCATGGTCATGATTTCGCCCCACTGGGCCGCGCTGTTGTCACCGCCGGTTGCCCAAACGCAAACCGTGTCTTTTCCGATTGCCTCCAGCATTTTGGCGCGCTCCTCCATTTCGCCCTCCTGCTCGGTGCTTTTCTCACCGCTGATGCAAAACGCAATACCCGCCACTTTCATTTCGTCTTTAAGCGGCATAATCGTTTCAGGAAGCGTTTGACTAAGCTTTCCCATAGCTCGGAGCACGTCGTTCACCATGGGCGTTGTCACGCCCATGTATCTTGCGCAAAGCTCCGCCTCCAAAATGGGAAACTGTTTTATCACTCGTTCCATTTTCTCACCCTTTTTATTTGGTATTTGATTTTATTTTATCACGTTTTTTTAAGCATTTCCATTAAAGAAACGATTTTTTCATATAGAAAACGCTTTACTTTTTTTACCGCCAATGGTATGATAAAATCAACACAAACAAGGGAGATTTTGAAAATGGGCTATGAAAATATGGATTTTGTGGTAACAGATGTAAACTATGTGGTGGAACGGCCCCACACAGCAAGCTGGGCGGTAAAAAATATATGTTTTGAGCAAAACTATGTTATGGCGTTTTCCGCCGACGGTTTTGTGACCTATGAAACAGACGGCAGAAAAATTTCTGCCGGGCCAAACGACGTTTGCATTTTCCCGCCGGGCAATGTCCGGTCAGGAAAAGCCGACAGACTGCATCCCTGGCATTTTGTTTCGGTGAATTTTGACCTTACGTTATATAAAAGAAGCAAAGCCGGTTATAACCGCAGCATGATTTATGTGCCTAAGGTTTCCGGCGAGGCGGGCCGTTTGTTTTTCACTCTTTCAAAGGTGTGGGCAGGAAAAGAACCGCTCTACCGCTTGAAAAGCCGCACAATTGTGCAGGAAATTTTAATATCTTTACTCTCTGCAAAAATGGAAAGCGCCGCGCCCGGCCATGGGCAGCTGGATTTTGCAAAAAAATATATTCAGGAAAACTTTACCGGAGATATTTCCCTTGAATTTTTAGCCGGCGAGGCCGGATTTTCACTTTCTCACTTTCGCAAGCTATTTACTGCATATTATGGGAAGTCTCCGAAACAATATATATTATATCTGCGTTTAAACAAGGCAAAAGACCTTTTGGCGGCCAATGAGTTTAACGTCAGCGAAACCGCGCGCCTATGCGGGTTTAAAAACGTATTTTATTTCAGCGACCTTTTTAAAAAAACGTTTGGCTTGGCTCCGAACGCGTTCCGCACCCAGCGGCAGGAAAAATCTTTTTGAAAGAAAAAAGGAAAAAAGCGTTTATTGTCGAATATAATAGGTAGAAGGAAGTTTACGTGTTTTTTAAAGGAGGTTTTCAATTGGCGCGGTTTTTGCAAAGTTCCATTGATGAAGTTCTTCGGCGCTGTGACATTGTTGAGGTTGTTTCGTCTTATGTTTCTTTGCGCAGAAATGGTTCCGATTATGTAGGCTTGTGCCCCTTTCACCGCGAAAAAACCCCCTCGTTCCACATCAGCGCTGACAAGCAACTTTTCTATTGTTTTGGCTGTGGAACGGGCGGCAATTTAATTGACTTTATCATGAAAATTGAAAACCTGGACTTTGTGGATTGCATAAAGTTTCTGGCCGACCGCGCCGGCGTTGTGCTGGAGGAGGAGGTTTACAGTCCTGCGGTGCAGAAAAGGCATGACATGCGGGAACGGATTTTAAAAATGAACAAGCTCGCCGCAAAGCATTTTGTGGCAAACCTTTCCACCGAGGCTGCCAAAGCGGCCCGGGGCTACGCTTCGAAACGGGGGCTAACCCGCGAAATTATTGCCACCTATGGAATTGGGTTTGCGCCGGAATCCTGGTCGGACCTGACTTCATTTTTAAACGGACACGGTTATAAAAATGACGAAATCGTTATGGCCGGCCTGGCGGTGAAAAACGACAAGGGCCACGTTTACGACAAGTTCCGCAACCGTCTGATGTTTCCCATCATTGACGTGCGGGGAAATGTGATTGCATTTGGCGGCCGCGCTTTAGGGGACGACGCCGCAAAATATATGAACTCGCCGGAAACGCCTGTTTTTCACAAGGGGGACAATGTGTTCGGCTTAAATGTGGCCAAGCAGTTCGGCGCAAAAGACGGGCTGATTTTGGTGGAGGGCTATATGGACGCTGTGTCGCTGCACGTTTACGGTTTCCCAAACGCCGTGGCAGGCCTAGGCACCGCTTTAACCGACGGACAGGCCTCTTTGCTCAAGCGATATTCTAACGTAGTTTACGTCTGCTATGACAGCGACGAGGCCGGGCAAAAAGCAGCAGACAAGGCAATTGATATTTTAAGTGCCGGCGGGGTGAAGTTAAAGGTTTTGTCCTATACTGGCGCAAAAGACCCGGACGAGTTTTTAAAAACCAAAGGGGTGGAAAGCTTTAAACAGGTAATTGCAAAAGCGCTTTCCGCCACGGAGTATAGAATTTTAAAGGCCAGGAAAAACTATAATCTTGTCGAATCAGACCAAACGGTTGAGTTTTTAGAAAAGGCCGCCGAAATTTTGGCGCAAAATCCCAACGCGGTGGAGCGCGAAATTTACATGAAACGAATTTCTCACGAAACCGATATTTCCGTAGAATCAATTTCGGCCCAGGTGAATAAACTGATTTATAACAAAAACCGCAAGCAATTAAAAATGCAGGAGCGGAAGGTGCAAAGCGTTAACAAACCTGACATGCTTCCGCGGGGGCAGACGGCCCAGCCCACCTCCGTTTATAAAGCGGAGCGAATGCTGCTGAATTTAATGTTTTTTAACAACTCCGCGTTTCGCACCGCAAAATCAGAAGTTTCTCCTGACGAGCTGACCGATTTAAAAAACAGGGATTTGTTTCAGGCCATCATAAAATTTAAAGAAAGTAACGACAGCTGCAACGCACCTGTGTTTTTGTCCTCCCTGCCGGAGGAAATGAAAGCCTTGGCGGCGGATATTTTATATAAAGAATATATGGGGGACTCTGTTGCGGCTGTGAAAGATAATATCAATAAAATTAAAAAGCAGAATTTGAATAACCGGATTAACAAGCTTGCCGCCGAGGGCAAAATTGATGAGATAAACGCTCTTATCAAAAAGGAAAACGAGAGGAGAAGCGAAATTGACTGAAGTTGAACAAAAGAAATCAGACGCCATTGCCAAACTGACTGCCAAAGGCCGCACCAACGGCATTTTAACCTACAAGGAGATTATGGATTCATTGTCGGAAATTGAAATGGAGCCGGAGCAAATTGAACATATATACGAGGTTTTAGAACACGAGGGCATCGAAGTAGTTTCTGACCTTGACAAGGAAATGGAAAAAATTGAGGAGGAATTTGAAGAAATTAAACCCTCCGAGGATATGGACATTAACGCCGAGGTAATGGAAATTTCGTCGGCAGAAGGCGTTTCCATTGATGACCATGTCAAGATGTATTTAAAAGAAATCGGCAAGGTTCCGCTTTTAGACGCAGAAGAGGAAATGGATTTGGCAAAGCGCATGTCGGAAGGCGACGTTACTGCAAGAAAGCGTTTGGCCGAGGCAAACCTTCGTTTAGTTGTCTCCATTGCAAAGCGTTATGTTGGCCGAGGCATGCTGTTTTTGGATTTAATTCAGGAGGGTAATTTAGGTCTGATTAAGGCCGTTGAAAAGTTTGACTATGCAAAGGGCTATAAATTCAGCACCTACGCCACCTGGTGGATTCGCCAGTCCATTACCCGCGCCATTGCCGACCAGGCAAGAACCATTCGAATTCCGGTGCATATGGTGGAAACCATTAACAAGTTAATTCGTGTTTCCCGCCAGCTGGTGCAGGAATTGGGCCGCGACCCGCACCCCAATGAAATTGCAAAAGAACTGAACATGTCGATTGACAAAGTGCGCGAAATTATGAAAATTGCCCAGGAGCCTGTGTCATTGGAAACCCCCATCGGCGAGGAGGAAGACAGCCACCTGGGAGACTTTATCCCGGACGACGACGCGCCGGCGCCTTCTGAAGCCGCATCGTTTATGCTGCTGAAAGAACAGCTGGGCAACGTGTTAGACACGCTTTCTCCCAGAGAATCAATGGTTTTAAAGCTGCGGTTTGGTTTGGAAGACGGCCGCGCCAGAACACTGGAAGAAGTCGGCAAGGAGTTCGACGTAACACGCGAACGGATCCGCCAAATTGAGGCAAAAGCTTTAAGAAAGCTGCGGCATCCTAGCAGAAGCAAAAAATTAAAAGACTATTTAGAATAAAAAATAAAACGCGGGATGTGCCCCGCGTTTTATTTTTTGCCTGTACGTCACTCTTCGTGTCATATTGTCACGTCGATTTTTGACAGAAAGCGTAATATACTGTAGAAACCCGAAACATCTACCATTTAATTCCAAATTATTTACAAAAATTGGTAAAAAGTACTTGAATTATAAAAATTAACGTGTTATAATAGTCTCATAACGGAGATGTAAATAATTACCAATTAATTCAAAAGACATCAGGAGGAATATGACATGATAAGAATTGTATTAGTAGATGACAACTTAGAGGTGCGAAATAGTTTGACAGAATATTTTCAAAATGTGCCGGACATAGAACTGGTTGGAACTGCAGAAAACGGAGAAGAAGGATATAAACAAATTTGCAATTTAAAACCCGATGTGGCAATTTTAGATATTGTAATGCCAAGGCTGGACGGTTTAGGGTTATTGGAGCGGCTGGCGCAAAACCAGTCCTGTGCAAATACCTGCTATATTATGTACAGCGCCATTGGCAACGATAAAGTAACACAAAAGGCAATTTCATTGGGCGCACACTATTATATCATGAAGCCTTGCAACGACTATGCCGTGATTGCAGACCGAATCCGTCAATTGTATTCTTTTATGAATATTCCGGCATCCATTCAGAGTATTTCAAAATCTAATGGAATTGCAAAAAATATGAACATGCCCATTGATGAGAACAATTTAGAAAGCGTTATCACAGACATCATTCACGACATTGGCGTTCCCGCCCACATCAAAGGCTACAACTATTTAAGAAACGCAATTGACTTGTGTATCCATGATGATGAGTTTATTAACTCCATAACAAAACTGTTATATCCCACCGTGGCAAAAAACTTCAGCACCACCTCCTCCAGAGTGGAACGCGCTATCCGCCACGCTATTGAAGTGGCATGGAACCGCGGCCGCGAGGAAGTATTGACAGACATTTTCGGCTATACCATCGACACCAACAAGGGAAAACCCACAAACGGCGAGTTCATAGCCATGATTTCCGATTCCATTAAGCTGAAAATGAAAAAAGCAATGTAACGGTGCCTTGAGAAACGCCCCCACCCTTCGGCCTGCGCACCATAGGATTTATGATACAAACCTCCCCCTAAGGCGCGCAGGCCGCTACTATAAAAATTATTTATATGCAAAAGGATAAAAACACAGCCTCTTTGGTTGTGTTTTTATTCGCTTTATGGTATAATTGACTGGCAAACGGAGGTTGTTGATATGAAAAAAGCAACAAGCGCGCTGACTGCGTTAGCAGGTGTTGTTATGGTTGCGTTTGCCGTCAGCGTTTTTTATGTGCCGAATAAAATCGTGAGCGGAGGTGTTTCCGGCCTTTCCACCATCATGTTTTATACGGCAGGGATTCCCACATCTGTTACATATGCGGCTGTGAACATTTTGCTGGCACTCATTGGAATTTGGGTTTTGGGAAAAGGGTTTATTTTAAAATCCTTTGTATGTTCCATGATTTTATCGGGCTTTATTGAACTATTCTCTTGGCTCCCTCCTATAACAGACAATATTCTTCTTGCGGCGGTTTTTGGAGGCGTGGTGTATGGGTTTGGCATTGGCCTTGCATTTTCGCAAAATGCCTCCACCGGCGGAACCGACATATTGGGCAGGCTGTTCCAGCACTTTTTTCCGCATATGCCAATTGGAAAGCTGCTTTTAATCATTGACGGAACAGTTATTTTAACGTCACTTTTTGTGTTCCGTGACATGGAGCTGATTTTGTTTGGTATTGTGGCGCTGATGGTATCATCTTTCGCGATTGACTATTTAATCCGCAAGCTGAACATTTCAAAACTTGCCTTTGTTATCACGAATAAAGGAAATGATGTGGCACGCTATTTAATTTCCACCTCTACCCGCGGGGTAACGGTGTTCGACGTGACCGGCGCCTATTCAAACGAGAAAAAAACCATGCTGATGTGTGCCATTAAAGAGCGGGAAATGCCAGCGTTTCAGAAAAAAATTGAAGAATTAGATGCGCACGCCTTTACTATTTTCTCAGAGTCCCAGCAAATTGTGGGAAACGGTTTTCACGTTTACAGATAGGGCTGTGGCACAAACATGAACGGAGGTTTTATATGAATCCAATTTTGCCATTAAGCGAATTTATTCCTGACGTAGAGGCGCACCAATTTTTGGACGGCCGACTGTATTTATACGGCTCTATGGATATCTGCGGCGAAGACAGATGGTGCAGCAAGCAATACAAGGTGTTTTCCACCGATGATATGAAACACTGGACTGACCATGGCATTAGCTTTTCAACAGATCAGCAGGGAATGGGAGTGTTTGCCGGCAGCATTCTCTATGCGCCGGACTGCATAGAAAAGAACGGCAAGTATTATCTTTATTTTTGTACGGCGGTTTTAAACGGAAAGGGATTGGCAAACGGCGAGGGCATGGCTGTCAGTGATAATCCTTGGGGTCGCTTTAAGGAGGTTCGGCCAATTCCCCTTGCCAACGAAGACGCAATTGACCCGGCAATTTTTATTGATGATGACGGTGCGGCATATCTGTATTGGGGGCAGTTTCGGTTACGGGGCGCGCGGTTAAAAGAAAATATGCGCGAAATTGATGAAGCCACATTAAACACCAATATCATCAACGAGGACAGTCATGGGTTCCACGAAGGTTCCTCCATGCGCAAACGCGGCGATACTTATTATTTGGTTTATGCCGACGACAGCAGCGGCGCGCCAACCCGGCTTTCTTATGCCATGGGCAAATCTCCTTTAGGGCCTTTTGAGCAGAAAGGGATCATCATAGACAACATCGGCTGCGACCCTTCTGTATGGAACAACCACGGCAGCATTGCGGAATTTAACGGCCAGTGGTATGTGTTTTACCATCGCCAAACCCATAACAGCAAGTTCAGCCGCAGAGTATGCGTTGAACCAATCACCTTTCAGGAAGACGGCTCCATCAATAGGGTGGAAATGACAACCCAGGGTATTGACGGCCCCTTACAGCCGGAAATGAAAATGGATGCCGGCCGCGCATGCCAGCTCAGTATGAACGCTTTTATTCAGCGGGACGGGAAAGATGAATATATTCAAGCTGTAACAGACGGCGACAGCGCCATATACAAATATTATGCGTTTGACGGAGCCCAAAGCAGCTTTACTGCCATTGTAAGGGGCGCAAAACGAAACAGTCAGATTGAAATTCGGCTGGACCATATTGCCGGCGAACTTTTGGGCGTTTGCCAAATTCCCCCGGCGCAGAATCCAGAACAATGGACAGAGGTTTCCTGTAAAATTAAAAAAGCAAACGGAAAACACGGGCTTTGCTTGGTGTTCAGAGGTTCTGGAAAAGACCTGTTTCAAATTCAGAAATTTTGGTTTTATCAGTGATTTAAAATAATATAGGAGGAATGAAGATGAAAAAAATATACCGCGGTCTTGCCGCCTATCTGTGTGTTATAACAATCATTGGGCTGTCTGGCTGTTTTTATAAAAAAAAGACAGATTCTGAAAGTTTCCGTGCCGCAGCTGAGGCAAAAGGCTATGAAATTCAGGACGTGACAGACCGGTTTGACCCCGAAGTAGGCGTTTCAAAATGTTATTACGTTCGCATTCCGGAGGAAAACTTTGAGCTTGCGTTTTATGCGGTGGAAACACAGAAGCAGGCAAAAGCCATGTGTGACCAGAACAAAAAAAAGTTTGAAAACTTTGCCGGCGGCGCCACGGGTGAAACCACCGGTTCAGGCAATAACGTGAAATATTCCTTAACTGCCGAAGGCCGGTATATGGTTAACTCCTCCATCGGCAACACGTTTATTTATGCCGACGTGCCGGAGGAAAAAGCAGAGGACGTGAAAGCAGTTTTAAATGAATTGGGGTATTAAAAAATGCGGCAGATAATATCTGCCGCATTTTTATTTCATTTTCAAAACATCTTTTACGTTTTTCACTATATTTTCTGCCGTTAGGCCATAAATTTCAAACAGCTCTGCGGGCTTGCCCGACTGCCCGAACACATCTTTCGTTCCCACGCGCTTCATGGGAACGGGGAAGTTTTCACACAAAACTTCGGCAACCGCGCTTCCCAGCCCGCCAATGATGTTGTGTTCCTCTGCCGTGACAATGGCGCCTGTTTCCTTTGCCGCCTTGATGATAATGTTGCTGTCAATGGGTTTGATGGTAGCCATGTTAATCACGCGGGCCGAAATTCCTTCCTTTGTCAGTGCTTCTGCCGCTTCCAGCGCTGTGGGCACCATCAGGCCCGTAGCAATGATAGAAACGTCTGACCCCTTAGCTATCTCCACGCCTTTTCCAATTTCAAAGTTATATGTTTCCCGGTCGAAAATTTCCGGCACTGCCAGGCGCCCGAACCGTAAGTAAACAGGGCCGTTATGCTTGATTGCGGCCTCCACTGCCAAGATAGACTCCGCCTTGTCCGCAGGGTTGATAATTACCATGTTGGGAATGGTGCGCATCAGTCCAATGTCTTCTAAACACTGGTGGGTTGCGCCGTCCTCCCCCACTGAAATGCCTGCGTGGGTCGCGCCGATTTTTACGTTCAGGTTGGGGTAGCAAATGCTGTTTCTTACTTGCTCGAATGCACGTCCTGCCGCAAACATAGCAAAGGAGCTTGCAAAAACGATTTTACCGCATGTGGCTAATCCTGCTGCGGTGGACATCATGTTTGCCTCTGCAATCCCTGTGTTGAAAAAGCGGTCGGGGAACTTCTTTTTAAAGGTATCGGTTTTTGTTGATTTCGACAGATCCGCATCCAATACCACAATATCATATTTTTCACCGAACTCGGCCAAAGCCTGTCCATATGCCTCTCTTGTTGCAACTTTTCCCATGATTACGCCTCCTTTTTCAAACGGTCAAGCTCTTGGTCCAGCTCTTCCATGGCCTGCTGGAACTGTTCGTCATTGGGCGCCGCGCCATGCCATGCGGCGTTGTTCTCCATAAACGAAACTCCCTTGCCCTTAATGCTTTTTAAAATGATTACCGTCGGCTTGCCCTTTGTTGCTTTCGCCTCGTTGATTGCGGAAAGCAAAGCTTCAAAATCGTGAGCGTCGCTTACAATTACATGCCAGCCGAAGGCGGCGAACTTTTCGTCAATCGGCAGAGGAGACATCACTTCTGCTATATCCCCGTCAATTTGCAGTCCGTTAAAATCCACAAAGGCGGTGAGGTTGTCCAGCTTATAGTGCGGCGCATACATGGCCGCTTCCCAAACCTGGCCTTCTTCTAACTCGCCGTCGCCTAAAATCGTATAAACACGGTAGGGCTTGCTGTCAATTTTCCCTGCCAGCGCCATGCCGTTTGCGGCACAAACGCCCTGGCCCAGCGAACCGCTGGACATGTCTATTCCGGGCACGCTTTTCATGTCAGGATGGCCCTGGAGGTAACTTCCGGTTTTACGGAATGTTGCCATGTCCTCCCGCGGGAAGTACCCGCGCTCTGCCAACACACCGTAAAGCGCCGGCGCACAGTGGCCTTTGGAAAGAACAAACCTGTCGCGGTCAGGGTCTTTCGGATTTTCAGGGTTTATGTTCATTACCTCAAAATATAAAATAGTAAGTACATCTGCAATGGAAAGAGACCCGCCCGGGTGCCCCGATGCGGCTGCGTGAACAGCCGTCAGCGCATCTTTCCTAACGTTTGCGGCAATAACCTTTAGTTCTGTAATTCTTTGTTTGTCCAAGAAGTTACAGCTCCTTTCTTAATGTATTGGATATATTTTAAAACCTTCTCCCGTAACCTGGCGCGCTTGGGAATAAACTAAAAAAGCACGCTTGTCATGTCTTTCAACAATCCGTTCAAGCCGAATCAGTTCAAACCGTTTTACAACGCACATCAGCATGGTGCGGTCCTCTTTAATATACATACCGCGGGTATAAATTCCCGTAACGCCCCGCTCCACCTTTTCCATAATCTCTTTGGCAATTTCCTCGCTTTTGTCCGAGATAATATACACAATTTTTGCCACATTGGCGCCGGATATGATGTAGTCTACCAAAAGCGAATTGATAAACAGAGTTAAAATACCTGCCAGCACCAACTCGGTGTTGCGGAACAGATACGCGCCGGAAGAAATGATCACAATGTCGATAATAAAAATCCATTTTCCTACGTCAACTGCAGGAATGGCCTTATGCCCCAAGGAGGCCAAAATGTCTGTTCCGCCGCTGGTGGCGCCTGCTAAAAACACAATGCCAAATCCCATGCCGAGTAATGCGCCGCCAAAAACAGACGCCATAATGAGGTTTTCGGTCAGGCCGGGCAGCAGGGCGGTAACGTCTGTGAACACAGAAAACAGAATTGTGCCGTAAATGGAACGAATTCCAAATCCATGACCCAAAAAAATGGAGCCCAAAATAAACAGCGGAATGTTGATTAACAGCATAAACGTTCCCATGGGAAAGCCGGTTAAGCGGTTTACCAAAATCGCAATACCGGAAGCGCCACCGGAAACAATGGCATGGGGCGCTAAAAATAGATTAATTCCTAAAGACGCTAAAAACACGCCTGCTGTAATTGCGGCATAGATTTTTATGGTGCGAACTGTTTTTTTTAATTTCAAATTCCATTCCTCCGAGCTATTATGCCCGGCTAATTGCGGCAAAAGCAAATTCTAAAACTTCGCTTAACCTTTCCTCCTGTCCTGTAATGAACAGATACCCCACCAGTGCCTCAAGGCCTGTTGCCTGGCGGTAGTCGTTCATGTCGGCATGTTTCGGCACGGTGTGAATATTGGTGTTTCTGCCGCGCTTGTAAATGCCCAGTTCTTCATCAGAAAGGCTACTTTTCAGTTCATGCATTGCTGTGCTTTGTGCTTTTGCCTTTACATAGCCTACGGCAATTTTATGTAGCTCTCCGGCAGGGCGGCTGCCGGCGGACAGGATTTTTGTTCTGATAAATAACTCGTAAACGCTGTCGCCCACAAAGGCTAAGGTGAGGGGCGACAGTTCCCGCACATCTGGCGCGTTCGTTTCTTTTAAAATTGACTCAATATTCATGTTTCCCTCTATTTTTCCAAAATTCTGATTTTCATGCCCTGACGGGTGTCTGCAACTTCAATTCCCAACGAAAGCAGCTCATCACGGATTTCATCAGCCTTTGCCCAGTCTTTTTGAGCGCGGGCTTCTTTGCGCTGCTCAATCAGTTCTTTTGCCCGCTCAGATATAGTATCCTCCTGTTGGCGGTGAAATATTCCCAAAACACCGCCAAGCTCGCGCATAAGGCCAATTGATACGTCATAAAGCTCCTTTGGCCAAGCTTCTTTGTTTGCGCTGTTTAAATATTTTACCAAATCGAATAAGGCGGCAATTGCATCTGCGGTGTTTAAATCGTCGTCCATCGCGGCGCAGAACTTGTCTTTAAACGATAAGATTTCAGTTTTTGCCGTTTCCACTTCAGGCGTTAACGGTCGTTTTTTCGATTTCTCCGTTAAAAATTCCAAATTATAAAGGCAGTTATAAAGACGGTCTAAACCGGATTTCGACTGAGCCAGCAGTTCGTCTGCAAAATTGATGACGCTTCTGTAGTGGGCGCTGAGCATAAAGAACCGGATTACCTCATAGTCATATTTTTTTGCCACGTCGCGGACAGTAAAAAAGTTGCCCTTAGATTTAGACATTTTTTCGTTGTCCACATTGATATAGCCGTTGTGCATCCAATACCGCGCGAAGGGTTTTCCGTTGGCGCACTCGCTTTGGGCGATTTCGTTTTCGTGGTGGGGGAAAATCAGGTCCTGCCCGCCGGAATGAATGTCAATGGTATCGCCTAAGAACTTGTTTACCATGGCAGAGCACTCAATGTGCCAGCCGGGCCTTCCCTCTCCCCAGGGGCTTTCCCACGCTGGCTCCCCTTCTTTTTTTGCTTTCCACAGGGCAAAATCGGTAGGGTTTCGTTTCACGTCGGTTACGTCAATGCGCGCGCCTGCTTCCAAGTCCTCCAACGGCTGTTTGGAGAGTTTGCCGTATTCTGAAAACTTCTTTGTTTCAAAATAAACGTCCCCGTTCGATTCATAGGCATATCCTTTATCTACCAGCGTGTTTACCGTGTTGATTATGGCGTCCATGTTTTCGGTTGCCTTTGGGTGGATTGTTGCTTCTTTAATGCCCAAGCCCTTTGCGTCTTTAAAATATTCTGCGATAAATTTATCCGCCAACTCTTTTACTGTAATCCCCTGCTCGTTGGCATTTTTAATCATTTTGTCGTCAATGTCCGTAAAATTCTGAACAAAGGTAACGTCATATCCGATATACTCCAAATACCGGCGCAGGGTGTCGAAAATGATAAACGGGCGGGCGTTGCCGATATGGAAATAATTATACACCGTTGGCCCGCAGGAATACATTTTCACCTTTCCGGGTGTAATTGGAACGAACTCTTCCTTTTTCCTGGTGAGCGTATTATATATTTTCAATTAAGCTTCCTCCTCATGCGTTGTTTCTTCCTTCAGCTTTTTTTCCAGTTTGTCGAGCCTTGCGCAAAGCTTGCAAAGCTCCATGGAAACGGGGTCCGGAATATGTACCTGATCCAAATCCTCGGGGCAAACCCGCTTGTTTCCAATTTTCACCACCCGGGCCGGAACACCCACGCAGGTGGAGTTTGGCGGAATTTCAGAAAGCACCACGGCGTTTGCCGCAATTTTTGAATTGTCCCCCACGGTGAACGGCCCTAAAACCTTTGCGCCCGAGCCGATTAACACATTGTTTCCAATGGTGGGGTGGCGCTTGCCTACGTCTTTTCCTGTGCCGCCTAGGGTCACGCCCTGATAAATGGTAACGTTATCGCCAATTTCCGTGGTTTCGCCAATGACAACTCCCATGCCGTGGTCAATGAACAGACCCTTGCCGATGGTCGCTCCGGGGTGAATTTCAATTCCCGTCCAGAATCTGCCGCTTTGGGAAAGAAAGCGCGCCAAGCTGAACCGCTTGTGGCGGTAACACCAGTGAGACGCCCTATACCACCAGATGGCATGAAGCCCGGAATACATAAAAAATATTTCAAACGCGTTTCGTGCCGCAGGGTCGCGTTCTTTTATCGTTTGAATGTCTTCCCTCAATCTTTTAAACATAGCTGATACCTCATAAAATTAAATACGCTTGCTAAGAAGCGGAGAATAGATTTTACGGAATTCTTCAAAACGGCCCTCTTCCAGCGCCGTGCGGATATTTTCAGTCAGTTGATTATAAAAATAAAGGTTGTGAATGACAGCCAGCCGCATGCCCAGCATTTCCCCGGCTTTTAAAAGGTGCCGCACATAGGCCCTACTGTGGTTTCTGCAGGTGGGGCAGCTGCAATTGGGGTCAATTGGACTTGTGTCGGTCTGATATTTTAAGTTCATTATATTAATTATGCCGTTTGATGTAAAAAGGTGACCGTGACGGGCGTTTCTGCTGGGCATAACGCAGTCGAAAAAGTCAATGCCCCGTGCCACGCCCTCAATAATATTGGTGGGCGTTCCCACACCCATTAAATAGCGCGGTTTGTTCTCCGGCGCAAAGGGCAGGGTTACGTCTAAAATGTGGTACATCTCCTCCGCCGTTTCTCCCACCGCCAGGCCGCCGATGGCGTAGCCCGGCAAATCGAGCTTGGCAATTTTCTTCATGTTTTCAATCCGAATATCGTCATAAACGCCGCCCTGGTTAATGCCGAACAGCATTTGCTCTTTGTTAATTGCGGTTTTGTTTAAGCGTGCAAGCTCGGTTTTGCAGCGTTCAAGCCACCGTTCTGTCCGCGCAACGCTCTCTTTAAAATATTCTTTCGGAAGCGTTGAGTCCGCACATTCGTCAAAGGCCATGGCAATGGTTGACGCCAGGTTAGACTGAATTCTCATGCTCTCCTCCGGGCCCATAAAAATTTTCTGCCCGTCAATGTGCGACTGGAAAGACACACCCTCTTCTTTAATCTTTCGGATAGAGGCCAGAGAAAACACCTGAAAGCCGCCGCTGTCGGTTAAAATTGGCCGGTCCCAGTTCATAAATTTGTGCAGGCCGCCTAACTCTGCCACTACCCCGTCGCCGGGACGCAGATGCAAATGATAGGTGTTGCACAGTTCCACCTGACATTTCAGATCTTTTAAGTCTACAGACGACACGCCGCCTTTAATTGCCGCCGATGTTCCGACGTTCATAAACACAGGCGTCTGCACAGTGCCATGGGGTGTGTGGAACTCGCCCCTGCGGGCGCGGCCCTCTGTTTTTAATATTTTAAACATAGTATACGCTCCAAAATTAATCCATACTCATAATTATTTATATTATACCACACCCCTCGCCGTGTTTCAATATGTAAAATTCCTAATTTCTGGCTGAAATGGCGCTTTCTTTTGTATTGGGCAGGCATAAAAAAAAGACTGCAAACGCAGTCCTTTCAATTTATTTTTTTCTGTTTACCTCGGGCACGTCTGTTCGGCCCACCAGATAGTCGATGGAACAGTCAAGGTAATCAGCCAATCGTTCAAGGTTTTCCGCTCCCGGTAAACACCGCCCCTTTTTCCAGTCACTTAAGTTCCCCGTCGAAATGCCCGTATCATTGGAAACTATCTTAGCAGTTAATCCTTTTTCAGCAATTCTAATAAATAAATTATTTATATCTGCCATATTATAATCACCTATTTTCTGTTCATTTCAGGCACATCTGTTCTTCCAAGAAGGTAATCTACCGAACAATCAAGGCAATCGGCCAATAATATTAAGCTTTCAGCGCCCGGCTTACTCCTGCCATATTTCCAATCACCGATATTTCCAGTGGATATTCCGGTTGCATCCGAAAGCTTTTTTGAAGTTACATTTAATTCTTCCATTCGTAGAAATAGATTGCTTAGGTTTACCATATTTTATTCACACCTATCCCTTGTTTACGTCGGGTATGTCCGTTCTGCCCACCAGATAATCAATGGAACAGTCTAAGCAGTCGGCAATTTCTTTTAAGTATTTCCAATAAGAATGGTTCCGACCGGCTTTCCATTCTGTAAACAGATTTTTACTCACACCAAGATAATCCGTTAACTCCTTTTGCGTTTTATTCTGCTTTTTCAAAAGCTCCGAAATTCTCTCTATTTCGCACATAACAACCCTTACTTTATGGTTTTAATAAATTTAACAACACGTTCCATTTGTTCATCTGTAAATTTTTCCTTGATAATTTTACCATTCCGACGATACACTACCATATTCTCATCAATTAAAAATTGCTCAACCGTCATTTCTTCTTTCCCGAGAAGATAATCAATGGAAACGTCAAAATATTCTGCCAGCATAGATACAGTTTTCAAATTCGGAATTACACCGTTTTTCCAATGGGTAGATGTAGCAGTTGATAATCCAACGCTTGCACAAACTGCATTTGGAGTCGTATTATTTTTCTTACATAAGTCATAAAACGTATCCCAAAACATATTGCACCTCCTAAATATTTTACAAATTCACATCTGCCCTTTTGTATAATATAACCAATTCTACATATTTGTAGATATAAGTATTGACATCTACATTATTGTAGATTATAATAAAAATACAAACAAAAAAAGACAGCAACTCCCTTGATTCAGTTATGAGTGACATTATAATTATATCATTTCGGGTATTTACTGTCAATTATTTGTTTGTTAATAATCCCCCCGGATAAGGGGACGACCAAACCGTTCCCTTATCCCCCTTTATGCTCCTTGATTGAGTGTATATCGTGTGGTGTGATATTTTAATTAAGGGTGCGGGGCGAAAGCGCGGCGGATTTCTCTACCGCGCTTTTGTTACCCTCGTTTAAAACGTGCCGAAGATTTCCGTCAACAAGTTCTTCAATTCCCGGTTTTCTTCACCATTTAAAATTTTCCATTGGTCCCTCACGCGGACAAGCGTAATGGCAACTTCTGATGAAATTTTATTCTGCGTCTGCAAAAATGTTTTATAAGCGTCTGCCATTACCGTAATGCCAACGTCGCTCTGTTCAATTTCCGTCTTTTGCGAAAGCTCCGGGTGCGCGTCAGCATATTCGTCCATTTTCTGCTGCATAAACTGGTCAACCGCTTCTTTGTTCACATCTGCATGCCGAATTTCGGTGTTGACAACCACCGTGTTCTTGTCCCTTTGTTCCGACTGGCCTATGGAATATTCCACGGTGCCGCTTAACGCTTTAAACATAGACTCCACGGCCTTTTTATATGTATCTGTCTGTTCATGGTCTTTGGCTATCACAGTGGTGTCAATTCCAAAATCTTCGTTTTCCCCCTCGGAAAGACAGGCTTCCATAACGTCTAAATTAAACCCTGAAACTGCGGTTAAATAGGCTTTTGCGGCATTTTCCGCCTCTTTGGTTCCGTCTGAACAGCCGGCAAACAGCAGCGCAACTGCAAGCACCGCGGCCCAAACAAAACCCTTTGACATATTCTTTTTCATTTCGCACAGCGACCCCTTTAATTCGATATTAAATCAATTATAAACAAAATCAAAAAAATTGTCAAATTAATTGTAAAAAAATTACTGAAATTTAACAAAGAATAAATTGACAATTGGAAGCTTTTGTATTATAATTATGGTAAAAGGAGGAATGAAAATGAAAACATTCAACATTTTACTTAGCTCCATCAACGACATCAAGGCGTTTGTTAATATTGTTAACAAATATGAATTCGATGTAGACTTAACATCCGGCAGATATGTTGTTGATGCAAAATCGATTATGGGTATTTTCAGCCTCGATCTTAGCAAACCTATCAAGGTTGACGTTCATTCAGAAGGCGAAGACGCAGACAAATTTATTGAAGAGATCAAGGCTTATATCCAATAAGCGTTACGAAAAGGGGAACCGCAGCCGGTTCCCCCTTAGTTTAATATTGTTTTTTTTGCGTAACTCATCACACAGCCGGAGGGCTGTTTTTTTATTTTAAATATTCTTCCGGGTTGACAAACTCACCGCTTACCGTTACTTCAAAGTGAATGTGGGGGTCGTCCAACAGTTCAGATGCCGCGCTGGTGCCGGCTGTGCCGATCACATCGCCGGCCTTAACCTCCTGCCCCTCGGTCACCTTGTCGGTGCTTTCTAAGTTATACACCGTAGATATTATACCATTTCCGTGGTCAATGGATATGGTGTATCCCGTTAAACCGTCTTTGGCGGCGCTTATCACTTTTCCGTCTGCCGGGGCTTTCACCTCTGTGCCTTTTTCCGCTTTTATGTCAATTCCTGAATGAATTCTCCAGTCGCCAAGTGTTTTCGATTTTACCGGCTTTGTGCCGGAATAAGCCTTAATGATTTCCGCGTCCACCGGTTTTACAAACTTTACGTCCGCCGTCTTACCAAAGAGACCCACAGAAACGCTGGCGTCTTCTTCCGGTACTACGGCAGCCACCTCGTTTGTATCGGGATTTGTAACCTCCTGGCGCGCCGGTGCTGTCACCTCAGCGGGCGCCTGCTTTTGCGGGGTTTCCTTTGGCGGTTCCGGAGCTTTGCTCGCCTCAGCTTCCGGCACGCTAGAAGCGGCAGACAGCGTTGTTCCCTTTTCGGTTTTGTCCGTTTCAGGCGGTTTTACGGCAAAAGAAAGAGCAATTGCACAAATGGCAGCCCCAATAATGGTTGCGGCTATGTATGGCCGCTTTAAAATGGATGTTGCACTTTTACTTTTCACTTTTACATAAGCTTTCTTCATAATTCACCATTCCTTTCACCGCTATTGTTTGTAATTTTTTTCACTTTTATACATAAATTGAACTGAGGTGATGGAATATGCAAATTATCAGCACGGATAAGGAATATACATACGATGTTTTCATGGACGACTTTTTTCGTCTGATGGGGGAATACAACATTTTAGAAAGCGGCACTGCAGGATATTCGGTTTTGGGCAAACGCATTCCGTTTATCCGGTTCGGACGGGGCTGCAGAAAAATTCTCATCACAGGGGCGCACCACGGCAAGGAATGGATCACCGCCATGCTGAACATGGCCCTGATTGAAGCGCTGTGCCGCATGTACGGCGAGGGGAAACGGTTTGGGGAAACGAATATGATTGAGTTTTTTAACACGCGCAGCATTTATTTTATCCCCATGGTAAATCCCGACGGGGTGAACCTATGCATACGCGGCCTGACGGAGGACATTCCAACCTTTACCCAGTCGCGGCTGATTGGAATGAACGCTGGAAGCCGCGAATTTGTTGGGCTTTGGCAGTCGAACATCCGTGGGGTAGATTTAAACCACAACTATGACGCGCTGTTTGAAAAAGGGCGCACCATGGAATTTGCCGCAGGAGTTTACGGCCCGGGAAAAGGGCGCTACTCCGGCGAATATCCGGAAAGCGAGCCGGAAACCCAGGCCGTTGTAGGACTGACGAAAGAAATTAACCCCGACATTGTTATTGCCTATCACTCCCAGGGGGAAGAAATTTATTATAACTTTAACGGCAAATGCGCCCGGGGCGCGGTTAACATTGCCCAAACCCTGGCCCGGGCCACAGGCTATAAGCTCATTGAGGCCGACGGCTTAACCGACTGTTCCGGGTATAAAGACTGGGTGATTGAACACTTCAACATTCCCGCATATACCATTGAGGTAGGTAAGGGGGAAAACCCGCTGCCCCTCTCCCAGTTTGATAAAATTTACAGCGACAACTTAAAGGCGGTTTTATGTCTATAGGAGAAAAAATGCTCTATGGGGAAATTCTCCATAGAGCATAAATAACTGGATTCAAATAGCTGTTTTAGTAACATTTTATTTTAATGGTATTCTGACATGAAATGTATCTGTGCAATTTTCGTCCGCCGCACAGGCGCAAAGAAGTGCCTTTGGTGTTCCGTTCTCAAAATAAAGCTGGGGACGCTCTAACAGCGCAACCTTTTGGATTTGTCCGTCTTCATAGACAAGCTCCCGGGTAAATGCCAGGGGCGTGTCTGACGGCGCCCAATGAATTCCGTCCCGGGACTCAAACAGTGCCACAGAATAGCCGTTGGTTTTTGTAAAATAGCCGTGAAAATCCTTCACCAGGGAATAATAGTTTCCGTCCTCCCGCCAGATAAACGGGTCCTCCACCGACCACGGGTGGTTGGGGTTTTGCATAATAGGCTCTTTTTCTTTGATAAAGGGCCCCTCAGGATGTTCTGCTATGGCTACGCCGCAGATAACCGGGCCGCCCTTGGGAAGCTCCCCCTCCTTAGAAACGCCTTTATAAACTGCCAGAACCCTGCCGTCAGGCATTTGCGTCACGGTTGGGTTTGAAGTCATCAGCGAGTCGAAGCCGTGGCTGCTTACATCAATCACAGGCTCTTCTTTTCGCCGCCACTCCCCCTCCGGGTCAGAGGCTACAGCACAGCCAATCCGCTGGTTGTTGCGGTGGTTCCACCATTCCCCGTTGCCGCGGTTGCCCATATAATATAAATAAATCTTGTCCTCATACTTTAAAACTGTGGGATTGTGTTTGCAGGAGGCGTCCCACCGATCGTCTTCGTCTTTTCCGAATAGTGTTTTTACATGATGAAACTCGCCAAAAATATGATCGGCTTTTGCAAGGCAAATTTCTGAATCTGTTACCCACGCAGCAAATCCCAAATCTTTTTTCCACCGCGAATAAATGAAATAACAATTGCCCCGAAACTGAAACGCCGATCCGCACCAGACATGATATCCTTCTTCTCTGAATTGATAGTTTAATTTTGTAGGCAGCATTCTGTTTTTAAAATTCATTGCACCATCCTCCGCTTTGCTCGTACTCTTTCCTTATTATACGTTCAACGGAAGAAAAAGTCAATGCAATCAGTTATTGATCGCTCCCGGTTTTTGCTTTCTCCGGCGGATTCATCTCGTTTTTTTCGTGCTGGGACCTATCCATCAAATAGTTATAAAATTCAATCAAAGCAATTTTGGCCGTGGGCGAAACCCCAGAAATGTCCAGCTGGCCGTCAGACGACAAGAATTCTGCAATGTCAAGGTCGTGTCCGCGGTTGTCATCAATGGGAAAATAAGTCTTTTTATTTCCTGTTAGGTAAGCTTCACTGACACCGAAATAGTTTGCAATTGTCCGAACCATTTCTTCATCAGGCTTTCTCTTGTGCGATTCATAATTAGCAAGGCAGCTTCTGGAAACATTTAATCTTTTGGCAAGTTTGGCCTGTGTCAAACCTTCCACCGAGCGTAACTCTTTTAACCTTTTTGCAAAAATCTCAAATTCTTTTTCGCTCATAAAGCTTTCCTCGCATTCTGTCATATTTTTAAACCACAGATGTCAAAAAGTTCAAGAAACTTGAACTTTAATTATAGAATAACAGGAATTTCGCATAAAATCAAGACTTTTTTCGCAAATTAGGTAAAATGAAACAAATTTCGCCGCATTGAAACTTTTTGTCACACTTCGATCCGTTAAATGCTGCTTTTCTAAGAATAAATGTGTTTCATTTCCAGTTTTATTTCAATAACAGAGATGTTCTCGCTGTGTGTAACATAATTGCGTAGAAGGGTATTTGTTGCCATATCTAAGGCATTAGCAAGATTTACAAATGTTTCCATTTTCAAATTAACTTTACCAAGTTCGATTTTTAAAATATGTTTTACAAAAATATGCGAAAGTTCTGCCAATTTTTCTTGTGTTAAACCCTTACTCTCGGCAAATTCGTATATTTTCCCCCAATACCCAAAAATCCATTTTTACTGTCATTCCAACTGCAATTACAAATTTTCATAAACATGATTGAAACAATCCACAGAATGATAAAACATAGGCACCTTAGATATTGCTTTCACGAACAAGTAATAAAAACAGCCTCATACCGTAAGTACAAGACTGTTGCGTAAAACATTCAGCATGCAATGTTAAGGATATATAATTTACCGGCACTTACTAATAAAATCTTATATAAAAAGTCAGAGAATTTACTGTGCATTTACCATTTCAATTCGATTTTCTGCAAGCCATGTGGCAATTTCATCTCTGTTATAAGAAGAATAGGTTACAGCCAGTCCTTTTTGAATGGTGCTGTTGGGGGCAAGTTTAGCAACCGCACTGATGGTTTGCCCAAAGCGCCCGCCGCCCATACTGCAAAACGGAATAATTGTTTTGCCACTAAAATCATAGTGCGTTAGAAATGTGCGTATAGGGGCAGGGATGGAAGCCCACCAATTACAATATCCCAATAAAATGGTGTCATACTGATTGATGTCGAGACCGACATCCTCAAGATATGCGTTCAAGTCCGGGACTGCGTTTTCTCTGTATTCTGTCAAAGCCTCTGCATAAAGACTAACGGAATTGCCCGTAGCTGAATATGGTGTCTTCCGTTCCACCCGGAATATATCCGCACCTGTCATTTCGGCAATGATATTGGCAAAACCGTCTGTATTGCCTGTTTGCGAAAAATAGACAATCAGCGTTTTATTCCTGCCGTCGGCATTTGCATGATTTTCGCTCGTTACAGTACCCGTCATATCCACTGCGTTTCGGGCTAAACGAATACCGATACTATAAAGGGGAACATCTGCCGGGTAAGCGCTGCGGTATGCACTGCGAATATGTTTCGGAAAATCATTCCAACCGCCGCCGCGGGCAATTTTATAATTGCCGGCCTGCATACCTGTTGGATTTAGCGATGCTTCCTCACTGTAACTGCCATACCAATCCCACACCCATTCAGCTACATTGCCGTGCATGTTATATAAACCGTTGCCATTGGCCAGATAACTGTCGGTGCTTACGGTATGTTCTAAGTAACCGTTTACCCATTGTCCGCTTGCATTGTTGTTATAACCATAAGCATTATAACAGTTTGCGTCCTCGTCATTTACATAGCTGCCAAAAGAAAACGGCGTATCCGTGTTTGCCCTTGCCGCATATTCCCATTCGGCTTCTGTAGGCAAACGGTAGCCGTTGGCGCTTTTGTCCCATGTAACAGTCGTACCAGAAATGGTGTAACACGGGGAAAGCCCCTCGACTTCGCTTTTTGTATTACAGAATCGAATTGCATCATACCAAGTTACGTTTTCAACAGGATTTCCCGCACCTTGAAACTCACTGGGATTGCTCCCTGTGACTGCCTGATAATCCTGCTGCGTCAGTTCTGTTTTTGCAAGATAGAAACTGTCAACCGACACCTCGTGCAGTCGTTCGTCAGCATCACGCTCCGGCTCGTTTTCAGGGCTTCCCATTTGAAAAGTACCGCCGTTTATTAAAACAAAATCATCCGTTGCTTCTATATTGACATCTGTATTGCCTGTTTTGGTAATCGTAATCATTTGCTCTGTTTCATTCCAATCTACCGAAAATTTAAAACTCTCTGCAATAAAGCGAATCGGGAGCATCGTGCGGTCATTTAACACTGTCGGCGCAACGTCAAGCGTTTGTGCTGTGTCATTCAAATATGCAGTGGTACTGTCTATTACAAGACGGATTTCATTTGCGCCAAGGGACAAGGTAACTTCTTGGCTTGCGCCGTCCCAAAGGACAGTACCGCCCATTTCTTCCACAATCGCACGGACAGGGAGCAACGTTCTATTGTTTTGCAAAATAGGCGCTGTGCCCCTTCCGAAATCAATTTCTTTTTCCACTCCGTTTACCAACATCTGCGGATTGTCAATTTGCAATAAAATGGATAAGTCCTGCGTTTCATCTGCTGCAAAAACAGCAAAGCATGAAAAACACAGAATAAGGCTTAACGTCATACATAATATTCTTTTCATAAACGATACTCCTTTCATTTTTTCCTTATCGCGATTGTGTTCTGCTGCGATATTTTATATAGGCGTATGCAAAGTTTTGACAGAACGTGCGCAATGAAACTGCACAGTCCCATGAGTGCCAAATAGTCTATGTAAAATAGCAGCTTTGATTCAGCATAATCCATAAATACAAATTCACTTTTTAATAAAAGATAGGACAGGAGGTTCCGCTTTACAAAAACAAACGCACCATATCCTGCTGTAATCAGCCCTGCAGCAAAGCATACAACATTTGCTTTTTTCGAGGTAAGGTGCAGCGCTTTTCGGAAAAGACCAAAAAGCATACCCCAATGAAATCCAATGTGCAGACTCATCAGTAAAAATCCCCAGTAAGAGCCTATAATGTGTAACCGTCTTGCCATAGCAAGCCCACCGCCTACTGGTAAAAAAGCAAATACGGTTTTTGATATGACAAGCCCGCTATACATCAATATCAGCATATCGGCAAACAACAAAACATCTATGATGAATCCAACGATACGCAATGGCGTATTGTTGCCTTTCCCTATATTTTTGTACCAATTGCAGTTCAGCATATGATGGAGGATAAACAGAAAAAACAGTCCGGCACCCATCCATTCATGCACTGTGCCGCCCCAAAACTGATAACCCATTAACAAAAGCAGCAAAACAGTCATGCTCACATCTAACCCTATTTTTACAGCCGCTTTCTTCTTCACAACACAAACCGCCTTTCTATTTTAGTGCGGCATAGCTGCTTTCCGCTATCGGCTCCAACCATTCATTTGCAGTTTCCCGTCCTGGAATTTCAACTGACAAATGAGAAAACCAGCTATCCTTTGCCGCGCCGTGCCAATGCTTGACGCCGGCAGGAATGACCACCACATCACCGGGATGCAGCTTTCGCGGCTTTTCGCCCCATGCCTGATACCAGCCGGTCCCGTCCGTGCAGAGCAAAATTTGCCCGCCGCCCTCGGCGGCTTTATGGATATGCCAATGGTTGCGGCAGCCCGGCTCAAATGTCACATTAGCAATCTTCACGCCATCATCGGTCAGCATATTTAAGTAGCTTTTCCCATCAAAATACTGTGCAAACGCCTTATTCGGCGCGCCGGTGTGAAAAAGGGATTCTTTTAAATTCATTATTTTACCTCCTGCATTTCTTTCTCTGCCCGATTGATACAGGCAATCGCATTTAAGCTGCGCGGATACCCGATATACGGCAAACATTGCGATATTACGCGCATCAAAAAGTCTTTGTCGTTGCCAATATTCATGTTCCCCTTTGCGTGGGCGGTCAACTGAGGCTCACATCCGCCCTGTGCCATCAGAAAACAAAAGGTAATCAGTTCCCTTTGTGCAAGGGATAGCCCTGTCCGGGTGTAGTAATCGCCAAAACAATTTGCCGCCAGCCAGCGGTTGATGGGTCCGGCTTTCCACGCTTCTTTCATCTGCTCACCGAAAATAACAGCTTGTATCTGCACACCTTTTTCCAGTCGGTCATCCAATGTCGTGGTTGCCTGTCCTTTCAGCGGCAGAGGGACGCCGCGTTCTGATAAAAGTTCATTGGTTCTATGCAAAAACGGCAGCATCTTGCCATATCCCAAATAGTCTGTCGCCTGATAGACAGTCTCTTTTACTGCGATGGGGGAAAGACCGCTGTCCAGCGCCTCCGCTAACACTTCCCTGTAGGCGCCCTCCGCCTGACAGCCCATCAGCGCTGCTAAAATTATCATATATCTTGTCTTGGAATCCAACTGTTGCCCCGGTTCCTGTAGTACCTCGTTTTGCAAAAAATACGCAAACCGTTCTGCAAATTCCGGGTCGGTCTCATAAATATCCATAAAAAATCTCCATTCCGCCGCCCTGCATCGGCACAAATAGTTTTTAAATTTCTCTTATCAGCAGGGCAAAGGAATGATAAGAGATCTTTTTGCCCATGTGCGTTTGCCGAAAGGAAAAAATCACACGGGCAATTCAACCCGCCGGAGGCTTAACGGGAAAGGAACTTTCCCGTTAAAACACGCCTTACAGTTCTTGATTCCCCGCCGACCAAACATGCGGCTGGTTTGCGGCAGTTTCTGTGTTCTGCGCCATTACGCCGACCAACTCGTGGGGCGTATATAATTCTTCCAAATACTTAATTTCCTCATTGCTCAACCGCAATTCTGTTGCTTTCACCGCCCCTTGCACATGGCTTGCTTTTGTCGCGCCGACAACCGGCGCTGTGACTTTTGTTAAAAGCCATGCAAGAGAAATTTCCGTCATGGAAACACCATGGTGAAATGCCAGTTCCTCCACACGTTGGACAATCCCCATATCGCGCTCCGCAGCGGCGTCATATTTGCCTTTCGCATACTCGTCCTCCATGAGCCGCTTGGAGGTCTCGCCGGGGAATTTAGAAAGCCGCCCGCCCGCAAGGGGGCTGTATGGCGTCAGGGCGATTTGTTCTTTTTGACAATAGGGATTCATTTCTTTTTCTTCCTCGCGGAAAATCAGGTTATAATGCCCCTGCATGGATATCAATTTCGCAAATCCCTCTTTTTCTGCAACCGCGTTTGCTGCTGCAAGCTGAGAAGGAAAGCAATTTGAAATGCCGATATACCGCGCTTTTCCAGCCCTTACAACCCGGTTCAGTCCTTCCATAATGTCATAAACAGGCGTGTTATAATCCCACATATGATAAATATACAAATCCACATAATCGAAGCCGAGATTGGCAAGACTGCGGTTTAAGCTGCGCTCAATATGCTGCTGTCCGGTAATCCCTTTTTTCATTTCCTCGGCTGTGCGGGGCAAGAATTTGGTTGCAATCACCACTTCGTCCCGTTTCGGCGCAAAATCCCAAAGGGCGCGGCCCAGATACTGCTCGCTTGTCCCGTTTTGATACGCAGGGGCTGTGTCAAAAAAGTTAATGCCTAAAGAAAGTCCTTGTTTGATAATCATGCGTGACTGCGCTTCGTCAACCGTCCAGGTATGCTGTCCGTTTGCTGCGTCGCCAAACCCCATACATCCCATGCAGATGCGGGATACGGTCAGGTTTGATTTTCCTAATTTCGTATATTGCATATCATTCACCTCATAATTCTTCCATCCGGCGTTTTCCCCGGCAGGGATTTCCGCATGCCACGGTATTATCCGGAATATCCTGTGCCGCCTGCTTCTAATATGCCTCTGCCCGTATCGTACCGTCCAATGCCGGAATCCGTTCCGCACCCGATTCAATCCTGCCCAGCGGGATCAGCGACGACGAATAGCTCCAATCTTTGTAAAACAGCGCAAGATTTCCCCAGGGTGCATAAATGGTTAAATCACCGGCCTTCGGAGCCGTTCCAGGCGTAGTATTGGATATATCAATCTCCTCCGGCGGATAGGCAATCTTTTCTGTGTTGTTGTAATCGCTGAAGTTCAAATCCAGCGGCAGCATAGCTGCAAGATTTTTTGCCGCATTATTCTGTTCCAGTTTAACGATGATATCGCCGTTTGCGGCAGCCAGCTTCATACGCATAAAAACCGCTTCCGTAAAATGATTGTCACGCAGCCACTCGTCAATCTGTGCCGTCCCCGTGGAGGACGTTCCGCGAAAACCGTCTGTCACCGTACTGTCCGGCGCTAATTCCCGGATTTTAGACAAGCTGCCGCTGATTCCTGTGGACCCGCTGGTGCAAAACGGCAGAATCGTTTTGCCGGATAGATCGTAACTGTCCAAAAATGTACGCACGACCGGCGGGCACTGTCCCCACCAAATGGGATAGCCCAGCAAAATCACATCATATTGCGTAACGTCTACTTCCAGCGGCTCGATGGCAGGGCGCGCATCAGAATTAAGTTCCTGATTTGCACGGCAGGAATTGTCATTGTAATTCAAGTCCGCGCTTGTGTATGGCTCTGCCGGGATGATTTCAGCCATATCGCCTCCGGCGGCTGTATGAATTTTTTCAGCAAGCGTATGCGTATTTCCCGTACAGCTAAAAAACAATGTTAATACACGTTCCGGTTTTTCTGTCGGTTCTTCCGGCAAGTCGGCAATGCGGGAAGAAAAGCACGGAATCAGCGGGGTTAAAGTAGATATGTCCCATAGGAATGTTTTGATGGAATCGGAGTGTGTCAACGCTTCTTCCAAATCCTGTGTATAATTGCCTTGAATGGTTCCGGTTCCGATATATATTTTAGTTCCAACGAGCCGTTCGTTTTGATATAACGCAACAATCAAATTTGAATTCGCAGGGCAATCAGTTGCATATGCCGCTGATTTTGTTACAGTCAATGCGGGTTCTGCCGCTGCAACGAATGAGTTTACACTGCACAACATCAAAAGCAGCGGCAACAATAAAGCAGCATACTTTCGCATTTTCATCACAACCTCCAATTATTCCACGCGGTCTATATGAACGGCAACATCGCTGTTCATAGCAGTCAGCACATCCAATCCCGTTTCAATTTGCCCCATTGGAATTAAATCATTTGAATAACTCCAATCTTTATAAAAAATAGAGAGATTTCCCCAAGGCGCATATAGTGCAACCGTTCCGGGAATCGGATCACAGCCTGCTGCCGTTTCGTCTTTCACAAGTGCTTCTTCCAAATAGCTGATTTTTTCCGTATTATTATAATCCTCAAGCATTATATTCATGGGCAGTTTGGATAAAAAATCCTGCGTGGTCGCATTGTCCTCCAGCACAACGATCACTTCGTTATTATCCCACGAAAGACGCACTTTGGTTTCCGCCATCCTTTCCGGTTCACCTACCGTTTCCCTTACAAAACCGTTGTCACGCAGCCACTCGTCAATCTGTGCCGTCCCCGTGGAGGACGTTCCGCGAAAACCGTCTGTCACCGTACTGTCCGGCGCTAATTCCCGAATTTTAGACAAGCTGCCGCCAATCCCGCTGCCACCGCTGGTGCAAAACGGCAGAATCGTTTTACCGGACAAATCGTAACTGTCTAAAAATGTACGCACAACCGGCGGACACTGCCCCCACCAAATGGGATAGCCCAGCAAAATTACATCATATTGCGAAACGTCTACTTCCAGCGGCTCGATGGCAGGGCGCGCATCGGAATTAAGTTCCTGATTTGCACGGCAGGAATTGTCATTGTAATTCAAGTCTGCACTTGTGTATGGCTCTACCGGGATAATTCTTGCCAAGTCTGCTCCGGCTGCCTGCGCAACCGTTTCTGCCAATGTTTCAGTGTTCCCGGTTGCAGAAAAGCAGATGGTCAGTGCGTGAGCGTTTGCCGGTGCAGGTGGTTCTTCCGGCTCCGGTGTAATTACAGGCTCCTTTGTGGGTTCGCTGTTTGAAAGCTCTCCCGTAATCGTAATGCGCTGTTCCTCACCGTTCCAATCCACATGAAAAGAAAATCGTTCTGCAATAAACCGAATGGGGAGCATCGTACGGTCATTCATTGTGGCAGGCGCGACATCAAGGGTATATGCTTCATTGTTGAAATAGGCAACGGGTTGATCCATGGTAAGCCTGATTTCGTTATTGTTATATCCAAGCACTGCTGTTTGCGCCGCTTCATCCCAAGAAACGGTTCCACCCATTGCTTCGATAATTGCACGAATGGGAACGAGCGTCCTGTCGTTTACCACAACCGGCACGGTGCCTCTGCCGGGATCAATTTCCAAAGTGTTGCCATTTACCGTCATCATGGAATTTCCAATCTGCAAAACAACAGAGATATTTTCTTCTGCTGTTACATTTTCCGCTGCACCGCTCGTCATGGAAAACAAACTGAGAACACAGCATAATGCCAATAAAACTGATAGAAATTTTTTCATCCTCGTAACCTCCTGAAAATATCATTTAATAACAAGCCTTTAAGACGTTTAGAATATCATCGGCGGTCATATGCTTATATCCGCCGCCCTGTACGGTAGAGTTTGCAATCAAGGGAAGCATTGCCTCTGTTGCGCCAAGTTCCCGCAAAGTCTGCGGCAGACCCAGCTCCTCAATAAATGCGGTAAGTTTCTCAATCCCTGCGTTTGCTGCATCTTCTTTTGTCATGGTGTCAGTCGGAATCTCCCACACATTGTTCGCAAAACGGACAAATTTGTCCAATCCATATGGGGATATGTACTTATAATACGGTATGGAAATCGCCGCAAGCCCTGCGCCATGGGCGCAATCGGTATATGCGCCAAGCTGGTGCTCAATCATATGTACTTCCCAATCCTGCTCTTTGGCAAGGCCGGTGACAGTATTGAGCCCAATCGCAGCACACCACATAATGTTGCTGCGTGCCTCATAGTCCTCCGGGTTTTTCAGGGCAATCCTTGCGCTGTGTATCAGGGAGCGCATCACCCCTTCGATGAGATAATCGGTGGTGTTGTCATCTGTGCCGGAAAAATACTGTTCCATCAGATGAGACATGGTATCAAAAATACCGCTTACCATTTGATATTTCGGAACGGTATAGGTGTATTCGGGATTCAAAATGGAAAACTTCGGATATACTTCCGGTGGATATACCCTGCCGTTTTTGAGCATTTTTTCCTCGTTTGTAATCACCGAGCCGCCGTTCATTTCCGAGCCGGTTCCCGCCATGGTTAAAACAGCGCCCACCGGCACAATCTCGTTATCCACGTCCTCAAAGTTGACCCAGTAGCGTTCCCACGGGTCGCCTTTGCAATAGGCGGACAGAGAAATCCCTTTGGCACAGTCAATGACCGAGCCGCCGCCAACCGCCAAAATCAAATGAACTTGGTGTTCGCGGACGAGCCTTGCGCCCTCAAGCATTTGTGTATAGGTCGGGTTCGATTTGATGCCGGAAAGCTCGACAACGGTTTTTCCTGCTTTTTGTAAAACAGCGGTTATCTCATCATAAAGACCGCTTTTCTTCACAGAACCCTTCCCATAAACCAGTAATACCGTATCGCCGTAGTTTGCAAGTTCTGCCGGCAAGTGTTCCAGCGCCGTCTTTCCAAAATAAATTTTGGTTGGGTTGTGGTAATAAAAGTCCAGTTTCATTGCTTATTTCCTCCTTAAACCGTTTCCATCCTACGCTTTGATAGGATGAAGAAACATTTTTTTGTCACACATGTTTTGTATATGTTCATTCCAATTTTCTTTTGCAATATCTTCAATAGACACAGAAACAAATTTTTTATCAATGCCCAATTCATCGGCTGCAAACCTTTGTATTTTTACTGCAAGTTCTTTTTTCGCAGTATCATCCCGTCCGGGAATCATTGTAATATCAATATGTGGCATATCTCACCACCTCCTTTTTACTCGTTTCCTGCAATATAATTTTCTTTGAGCCAGTTGCTGATATCTTGGGCGAGGGAGGAACCGCCTGAATAATGAACGGACAAGGCGTCCCTCATAGCAGCGCTTGGCACCAGTTTCGAAATTGCGGTTAGGCTTTGCCCAAATCTGCCGCCTTCAATCAAAACAAAATTTTCCGGAAATTGCACATTCACTGCCTCCTGCATCCCATTCGTTACAGGCGTATCTGCATTAGACGCTTTTTCTGCCTGATTACATGCCGCAAAAGAAAAAACGAGCAGGCAAGAGAGAAGTAACGAAAGATATTTTTTCATAAAGCAGCTCTCTATTTTGCAAGCCCAATCTCGTCCAGCCATGCTTTGACCGCATGTTCAGGATTAGACGAAGAACTGCTGCCGATGTGAAGCCCCTTTGTTACAGCCGCACCCGATTCAAGGCTTTTTATTTCATTTACCGTATTGGAAAGCCCGCTGCCTCCGCTGGTACAGAATGGCGCGATCGTTTTCCCCGATAGGTCATAGCTGTCAAAAAAGGTGTAAAGTATCATCGGCATGTCGCCCCACCAATTCGGGAAACCCACATAAACCACATCATACTGCGCGATGTTTTCAATGCTGCCGGAAATGGCCGGTCGGGCGTCTGCTCTTTGTTCCTCCTGCGCAAAATCCACAACCGTGTCATAATCATCGCTATATGGCGTTTGCGGGATGATTTCAAATATATCTGCATCCGTTTGGTTTTGAATGGATTTCGCGACATTTTCGGTATTGCCCGACCATGAGAAATAAACAACCAGTGATTTGGAAATGCCCTCCGTCGTTTCAGCAGAAACCTCTTGATTTTCCGGGTTCTCCGTAGGCACAGGGCTTGGCGTATTTTCTTGCGGTTCCGTCGAAGGAACCTCTTTGTTGGTTGTGTTGCTGCTGCAAGCCGCACCGGAGAGCAGCATTGTAAAAATCATCAGAAAAGAACATAGTTTTCTCATTTTCAAAACTCCTTTCAAAAATTTTATTTCATAATCCGCAAATGGATTTGTGTACTTGCTTGGGTAAATGGGCCGCTGTTTTCCAAAATATCAATCATGTTTTCATTTTTTTCAAAAAGCGCGGTGGTTCCCATTTCCTTTAAGGCTTTGTTTCGTTCCATATCATACGTGTTTCTTTCCCCTCTTTCTATTTTTGCTGGTTTCTTTGAATTTCAAACCGCAGATAATCCAAACGGTCTAATTGCCTTTCTCGAAAATGAATTTCATCCAGCGTTCCAGTTCTCTTGGTATTCAGCATATCTAATCTTTCTTTTTCTGTAGACGGGCCTGCATACAGCAGCTCCATATATTTTCTGACCTCGTTCTTGGTAAAGCCTATGTCATGGAGCGTCATAATGGTGCTTAAGCGCTCTATATCGCTGTCATCATAATTCCACATTCCCATAACCTTTTCCACCTCGCCGCACAGCCCCCAGCTTTCGTATTCCTTTAGAATGTTGATGGGAATATGGTAACGGTTGCTTGCTTCATCCATCGTCATTTCAATCACCTTTCCTTTGGTTATGCATAAAAAATATAGGCGCTCCTTTTCGGAACACCTATATTATATATCCATCTTTATGAAATGTCTAATACTTATAAACTATTATTAGAAATGCCTTTTAAGCATGTCTTTGCAAACTCAATAAACTCTGCTGTTGCGCGTGAGAATACCTGATCCTTTTTTCTGATGATAAACGAACTCGATTCAATTTTCGGCGATAGAGGAATAAACTTACAGTTATCATATGTACAGTTAAGTTTTACACAGATTGCAGCTCCCATTCCAGCTGATACAAGTGCCGACATATTATATAATAGATTTCCTCCAGCAGCAATGTTCAAATCATTGGCATTGGTTCCGAGCCATTTGCCATACATTTCTTTTACCGGATCTCTTGAGGATATAATAATCGGAAAGTCTTTCAAATCCTCCGGTGTTAAAAATTCTTTTGCCGCAAAATCTGAATCGCTGCGCACGAGCGCGCCCCATACTTCCTTTTGATTTATTGAAATAAAATCGTACTTACCGATATTGATTGGTTCTGACACGAGTGCAATATCCAAAAGACCGCGCTCAATATAATCATGGATGTTGGAGGCGTTACCGCTGTAAATGGAATACTTTACAAGCGGATGCCTTTTATGAAATGCGCTGATAAGCTCGGATAAAAACGCCGTTGCCTGAAATTCGCCGCTGCCTATTGCAATTTCTCCAGTCAACATCTGCTCGCCGTGGTTTAAGTCAACTTTTGTTTTCTCGGCAAGCGCTATAATTTCCTGCGCCCTGCGTTTTAATATCATGCCGTCCTCGGTTAAAATGATGTGATGGTTGCTCCTTTGGAACAGCTTGACGCCAAGTTCTTCCTCAAGCTGCGCAATCTGCCGCGATAACGTCGGCTGCGTCACATGCAGGTTTTGTGCCGCCTTTGTGATATTTTCTTCTCTTGCAACCGCTAAAAAATAATTTAATACCCGAAACTCCATCCGCTTCACCTCACAAAAAATAAAATTTTTTTGTCGTCTTTAGAAAAACGCTGTTATGATATAATCATAACACAAAAATGCAATTACTTCAATGCATTTCATTCAGATATATTTTCTGTATTTACGTTTTTTCTATTCTTAATTATCCGCTGTTTTATCGGCTGTGTCTTGTTCGCTAACAAAGCTTTTAACCAGTATAATATTCGGTTTTCCAAGACCTTGCCGCTTTTGCTCGATTAACTCAATTTCATTATCCAATTCATCCAGTAACTTCGCCGCTTTTTATCTTGCATACCTCAAATCATCAATAATTTCATCGAGTGTATAAATAATATATACTCTGTTGTTATCATCAAACCATCTGTTTTTAACAGACAGGCTCATACGATCCAGCATAGACCATATAACACCTTTGCTACTGTGGATATGCTCTTGAAACGCTTGTCCTTAAACAAAATTTTTGGGTTGCGATAAAAAGTAAATTGTTCGCTTTCATTGCCGTAAAAATATTCAAAAGTCATCAATCAAGGCTCCTTTCAAAAAGTCTTATATATAACAAAAGACAGCCTTTTTTCAAAGACTGTCTAATCGTCTTCGTATTTGGTTTTTTGTGTGTTTATCACAGAAATTTGGCAGTCATATCAAGGCTCTTTCCTGCAAATGTAGTAAATAAGTAATAAATCTAATGTAAAAATCTGTGATGAATCCCACAGTATCATGTTTTTAGCTCATTAACTGTTTTTTTTGCGAATTTATATTGAATGCACCGAAACACAATTTTCACCGCTCCAAATTTTCTTAGCTGTCCACGGACTGTCTGCCTCTGTCCAAAACGGGTGTGACGCAGGAAGCCCCAGCGGCAAAAACACTGTTGTGCATAAATACAGGCTTCCGGTTGAAATATAGGGTTCACCAATCGCCGGCTGGCTGCCGCAAACGCCGATTTTAAGCCATCCTTCATGGTCAAAATTTTCAAACTGCATCACCTTTTGAATCACAGCGGTAAGGGCGCAGCGCACCTGTCCATAAGATAAGTCAGGCTCTAACAGATTTTGCAAAGCAGCCTGTGACAGCGCCTGAAACGCCCCGAACCGGTAGGCGGAAGACCGGCCGATTACGGGGTAAGAACCGTCTGTGCCGATTAGTCCCTCCAAAACCGAAGCATGGTGGGAAAACCGTTTTTTTACGATTTCTGTAACCTCCGCCCAATCTTCATACTCATGCCCCACGGTGTTTAAAATATCCACCAGCATGGGCTGAATGACAAAACTGTTATAATAATCAAAATGAAACTCGTTTCCGTCGCCATAAACCCCGTCGCCCTTATACCACTGCATGTGCTGTTTCACGGCAAAGTCAATGCGCATAGAATCCCAGTCTGCTTCTCCTGCATAATAGAAAAATGCTTCAATCATTGCCGAAAACAACAGCCAGTTATTGTAGTACGGTTTTCTGGTTCTTGTTTTTTTTAGCTGTAAAATCAGATTTTTCTTTGTCTCTTTCTCTAACGGTTCAAACAATTCCTCTGGAGCCCGCAGAAGGCCGTGGCACAAAAAAGCCGCGTCCACAATAGGCTGTGCGCCTGTTTCAAAGTTCATAAAATCAGAACAGCCCGGTGTAACGGCATTTTTAATTGCCGTTCTTGCGGCGGCCGCAAGCCCTTGCCGTTTTTGCTCCTCACCGCACGTCAGCCCTTTGCACGCAAGCCACGGCGCAATGCCGCAAAGCGTGCGTCCCAACGCTTCAAGATATGTATATTGCCCGCGCCCGTCATCTTCCTGCCTGCATTCCACAGGCATCTGTTTCCGCAAAGAATCCTTCTCCAGCGCGAAAATCACCGGGCCTGCAATTTTCAGCATGGTGTCAACCCAATACGACCTGACTGTTTCCATAAATTCCGCCTGCTTTCATAAATAATCTGATATGAGCTAGCTTTTACTCTTCCAGATAGCGCAGTGCAATTTTTTCCACGCCGTCCCGCTCCCCTGGTGCTGCAAAATAGTTGTCCGAATTCTCCTTGCTGATTTCTGTTTTTTGTGGATAGGGATAAACCGGGCGGCAAAAATCGTTATCGTCGCCGTTTTGCCGAACGGCATACAGCACCTCAGGCGCAGCGCCTTGCTCCCGCCACGCGACCACAGCGTCCAAGGGGGCTTTTAACACGCCTTCTTCCATATGCTTCACAAATTGCGCCCCCGGCCCCTCTGTGCCGTGGCCCATACCGGGAATTAAAAAATACCGGGCGAAATCCATTGTCTGCATCAAGCCATTTTGATTTTCAATCACCCGTTCATAATAGCTGACTGCATCCTGAAACGGCACAAGCGGGTCTGACGAGCCCGAATACATAATCAGCTTGCTGCCGCGATTTTGAAAGGCGCGCAAATCCGCATTGTTGGCATTCACATGCTTTGCCAGCGCCTTTTGATAGACGTCCATATCACGGTCAAAGTCAAACTTCATGTAATCATAGTCTTTTCCGAACACCCACCGAAACACATAAAACAGCCCCTCTGCACCCTCTAACCTTTGCTGGCTTAAAATTCCCGGAGCGGTAAATTCGCTTCCAAAGGGTATGGGCGTATAAATGCGCTCACCGGTTCTTGGATTTATCGGGCCTTGATAAATCTTTCGCAGGGCCATGACCTGTTCTTCCGTCAGCGACGCATCGTTTTTTCTTGCAAGGCAAATGATCTCTTCCGCGGCTGCCTCATCTGCACGGGGGTCTGGTATAAACGCGTCTGGCTTCACGCTGCCCTTCTTTTTTTGAAACCAATCTACTGCTGTTTTCGTTAAATTTTGAACCTGCTCTTTCGTAAACATATCGCCGCCGTCGGCTGTGTGCATTGCCTGATAGTTCCAAAGAAAATAGGCATGCAGCAGCGTGCGGTTGTTGGCCGGCACCCCGGCGACAATTCCGTCATAGTCGTTCGGATACCGCTGCGCTAATGATAACGCCTGCTGGCCTCCTGTGGAGCAGCCTACAAAATAAGAAAATTCTGCAGATCTGCCATAAAACCGCTCAAGAAGTTCCTTTGACACGGTCGTCATCAAATGGGTGGCGCGGTGTCCGAAATCCGCCCAGCGTTCCGGCTCACCGATTAAATCGTCAACATTTGGCGAAGTGCCCATGTCGGTGTTTGCCACCGCATAGCCTTCCCGTACCCCGTCTGCCAGCGCTTCATAAGAAATCCGCCCGGCGCTTCCGCCGTTTCCCGTGCCTAAAAATCTGCCGTTCCAGTTTTCTGCCGGCAGCCAAAGCTCAGCCCTGATAAACGATACGGGAGACGGCCGCATGACAAAGCGGACAGCGCACAGCTTTGGCAGCCGCTCAAACGTCCTGCCGTCCGGCAGCACTACCGTGCCTTGATCAGTCTGCACCGCTTCAGTAATTTCGCAGTTTTCAATCTTTATGTTTAAAAGTTCATTTATTTTTAACTTTTCCATCTTCGTCCTCTCTCTTTACTCGATGATGGCGGAACAGCAACGGTCTTATTGCATCAATTCCGCTGCTTTTCTTAAATTTTCCACAGCCATTGAAGGCATTCTTCCCAAACCGTCCGGCCCCATGTTCAAAAGGTAATTCACGCCCAAACTGTTCAGCTTTTTCCGGTTTTCCGCTATGGCCTCAGGCGTTTTCCAGTTTTGGTCGTAATACCGAAATCCCCAGCTGTCGTTCATGGTTCCGGCTGTTTCATACAGGCCGTAGGGCGAAAATTTATAGCCGGCAAGGTCGTTCATGTTCTGGCTTTCCAGAGCCTCTTCCGGCGGCTCCTGAGGAATCTCGTTGTCCCCTAAAGACACATAGTCATAAGCCCCGTTGCCAATGCGGGAATTAATCAGGCAATTCGGCTGATAATGCTTTACCAGGTTGTTTAATTCCAGGCTCTGCGCCGGCGAAATGGTGTGGGGCACGTCGAACCAGATTAAACACAAATCTCCGTAACCCGTTAAAATCTCTTCCACCTGGGGCTTAATTTTCTCTGCAAAGCAACGGTCAAAATTCTTTTTTTCCGCATCTTTAAAATCCCATGAATTGTCCCACGACACGCCTGCGCAAGGCTCGTGGTTGGTGTAGCCGCCTCCGTTTGGCTCATGCCAGTCAAGCTCCTGGGAATAATAAAGGCCGAATTTCAGCCCGTGCTTATAACAGGCCTCCGCCAGCTCCGCCGTAATGTCCCGGCCAAAAGGCGTGGCGTCAACCACGTTGAACTTGTCCGCTTTTGAGTGATACATGGCAAATCCCTCGTGATGCTTCGAAGTCATAACAAAATATTGCATTCCGCAGTCCTTTGCCAGACGAATCCATTCCTCCGCATCAAAATAAATTGGATTGAATACACGTGTCAGTTCGTCATACGCGCGGTTGGGGATCGCGCAGTAGGACTGAATCCACTCCGCATACGTTTTGACCCGTGTTCCGCGGTATTCGCCGCCCAATACAGAATACAGCCCAAAATGAACCATCATTCCAAATTCTGCTTTGCGGAACCATTCTTTATTATCCATTTCACACAACTCCTTCATTTTGTTCTATTCAAAAATGACCTTTTGACAAATTTGTCAAAAGGTCATAATCAATTTGGCGGAGAGGGAGGGATTCGAACCCTCGGAACGCTATTAACGTTCACACGATTTCCAATCGTGCGCCTTAGGCCAGCTCAGCCACCTCTCCATGTGCTTTAATCACACAAAAAATATTATAGCAAATCTTTGTGAAAATGTCAAGAAAAATTTGTTGGCGTGCTTCTGGTTTTTGTATATGTATTTCTAAAAATCTTTTGCCTATCCCTTGACAAAGCACAATATATATGGTATCATAATCTGCGTAATACAAGTTTTTGTGTGACTGACGGATGAGTGGAGTTTACCACGGGGAGCACAAAAGTAAAAAATAGCCGACCGTCTGGGCAGATTCACATTTTGTGAGTCTGTTTTTTGTTTACTTAAAAAAGGAGGAACAAACATGATTCAAGCATGGAGGAATTTTCAATCCGGAAACTGGAAAGACACCATTGACGTGCGTGATTTTATCCAGAAAAACTATTCACCTTATGCAGGCGGAGCAGACTTTTTATCAGGCCCCACAGACAGAACGAAAAAATTAAACGAAAAATTAAATAACTTGCTCGCAAAAGAACGGGAAAAAGGCGGCGTTTTAGATGTAGACACAGAAACCGTGTCGTCTTTAGACACGTTTGCCGCAGGCTATCTTGATAAGGAAAATGAGCTGATTGTAGGTCTTCAGACCGACGCGCCCTTAAAGCGCGCGGTGAATCCGTTCGGTGGAATTCGCATGTCCCGCGAGGCCTGTAAAAGCTATGGCTATGAGCTTTCCGATAAAATTGAAACTGAGTTTCAATATAGAACCACCCACAACGACGGTGTGTTCCGCGTGTACACCGACGAAATGCGCCGTGCAAGAAAAAGCGGCGTTATTACCGGTCTTCCCGACGCCTACGGCCGTGGCAGAATTATCGGCGACTACCGGAGGGTGGCGCTTTACGGCGTTGACCGTTTAATTTCAGAAAAAGAAAAGGATAACAACCTTTTGGCGCAAAAGGATATGACGGAAGACACCATTAAACTGCGGGAGGAAGTTTTCCGCCAGATTGACTTTTTAAAACGTTTAAAAACCATGGCCGCCTCCTATGGGTTTGACATCAGCCGTCCTGCTGAAACTGCAAAAGAGGCCATTCAGTGGCTCTATTTCGGATACTTAGGCGCCATTAAAGAACAAAACGGCGCTGCAATGTCCCTGGGCAGAACAAGCACCTTTTTAGATATTTACATTGAACGGGATTTAAACAACGGCTCTCTAACCGAAGAACAGGCCCAGGAATTGATGGACGATTTTGTTATGAAACTGCGCATGGCAAGGCACTTAAGAACCCCCGCCTATAACGAGCTGTTCGGCGGCGACCCCATGTGGATTACCGAAGGCTTGGGCGGCATGGGGGAAGACGGCAGAACTTTGGTTACCAAAAACAGCTTTCGCATGTTAAACACCCTGTTTAACTTAGGCCCGTCGGCAGAACCGAACCTGACGGTTTTATGGTCAAACAGCCAGCCCGAAGGGTTTTCGAAATTCTGCGCAAAGGTGTCTGTAAAAACCAATTCCATTCAATATGAAAACGACGACGTAATGCGTCCCATTTATGGCGACGACTACGCCATTGCCTGCTGTGTTTCCGCCATGAAAGTCGGCAAGCAGATGCAGTTTTTTGGGGCGCGGTGCAACCTGCCAAAGCTGCTGCTTTTAAGCTTAAACGGAGGAACAGACCCCATGAGCGGCATTTCCTTAGGACCGAAAGAAGACGTTTATCCCGAGGAATTCTTAGACTATGATAAAGTAATGGAGCGGTTCCGCCGCTACCGCGCATGGCTGTGCAGGCTTTATGTCAACACAATGAACGTCATTCACTGCATGCACGACAAATATGCCTACGAAAAAATTCAAATGGCCCTGCACGACACCGATGTGGAACGTTTTATGGCCTTTGGCGTTGCCGGTCTGTCTGTTTTGGCAGACTCGCTGAGCGCCATTCAATATGCAAAGGTGCGCCCGATTCGAAATGAAGACGGCTATATTGTAGACTTTGAAACTACCGGCGATTTTCCCAAGTTTGGAAACGACGACGACCGCGTAGATTTCATTGCAAAACAAATGGTGGAAGAAACCATTTCCGAGCTGCGCAAAACCCCGGCCTACCGCGGGGCAATTCACACCCTATCTGTGCTCACCATCACGTCTAACGTGGTGTATGGCAAAAAAACCGCCGCAACGCCTGACGGCAGAAAAAGCGGCGAACCGTTCGCACCCGGCGCGAACCCTATGCACAACCGGGAAACCAACGGTGCGCTGGCATCGTTAAACTCTGTGGCCAAGCTGCCCTATGAAGCATGCCGCGACGGAATCTCCAACACCTTTTCCATTGTGCCCGACTCGCTGGGCAAAACCGATGAGGAACGCTGCGGCAACCTGGTTTCCATTTTAAAGGGATATTTTGCAAAACGCGCCCACCACATTAACGTAAATGTAATGACAAAGGAACAGCTGATAGAGGCGTATAACGACCCGGCTGCCTATCCGAATATGACGATTCGTGTGTCAGGCTATGCGGTAAACTTTCACAAGCTTTCCCGGGAACAGCAAAAAGAAGTGATCAGCCGCACGTTCCACATGTCGTTGTAACTTACGGAGGCAAGCTATGACCGGAAAAATTCACAGCTTTCAGTCCCTCGGCACGTTAGACGGGCCGGGGGTGCGGTTTGTGGTATTTTTGCACGGCTGCAATCTGCACTGCGGCTATTGCCACAATATTGACGTGTGCCGGGGAGATTTTAACGAGTTCACCCCGGAGGAGATTTTAGAAAAAATTTTAAGGTGCAAAGCATATTTCGGCCAAAATGGCGGCGTTACCGTTTCCGGCGGCGAGCCGCTTTTACAGGCTGAATTTGTGACAGCGCTATTAAAACTGTGCAAGAAAAACGGAATTCACACCGCACTGGATACCTCGGGCAGCATTTTAACCGATGGGGCATTAAAACTCCTTGACTTCTGCGACTTGGTGCTTTTAGACATAAAAATGACCGACGACCACTCTTACCGCACCCACATCGGCTGCGGAATGAACGCCCCCCTTTCATTTTTAGATGAGCTTGAAAAACGGCAAATTCCCTGCTGGGTCCGTCACGTGGTAGTCGGCGGCTTAAACGACACAGCAGAAAATATTTTGCGGTTAAAATCGCTCCTTTCAGACAAAACCTGCGTTCAAAAGGTTGAACTTTTGCCATTCCGCAAACTGTGCGCACAAAAGTATGAAACTATGGGAATTCCTTTTCCATTTGTTTCATATCATCAGCCGGAAACAGACACAATGAAAAAATTAAATGAAGTTTTAAACGGCGGCAAGTAGTTGTCCGCCGTTTTTCGCAAGATAATAAAAATTTTAGACAATATTTCGATATAATTTTAAAAATCGGTTGAATATAATGAGGTTATGAAATCAATGAAAGCGTGGGGATTGATATGCTTTACAGGGAAATGAAACGGCGGGTAACGTTAGACAAGTGGAGCGTGCACAGTTATTATACGCTGAATCCATATGCGCCGGACGGCTCCGGCAGGCTGCTTTTTGCAGCGGCAGACTTTGAAACGGGAACGGGCAAGGTTTATATTGCCGATAACGATGGCAAAGTTGTGGACAGCTTCGGCGAAAACAAATATTCGTCCAGCTTTTTCCACACGGGTTTTTGGCAGACCTGGAGTCCCGACTGCCGGTTTGTATATTACCAGAGCGGTACAAACACCGTGCCGTATATTGTGCGCAGAGAGCTTTCCACCGGACTAGAAACACGCGTAGCAGGCGACATGGAGGGCGCCCCGACTGACGGCGGCCCAATTGTTTCGGGCTTTATGGGAATGTTGTATGCCGCAGGCTATGGCACGCTGGAATATCATCCGGAGGACGCGCCCTTTCCCTTTCAGGCGCGGAATGAGCACGGCTTGTTTCAATATGACATGGACAAGGGTACCAGAAAGCTGATCTTATCGGTGAATGATGTGTTAAACAGCCACGTGCACAAAAACCGGCTTTTGGAAACCGACCGGGAAATGAAACAGATCTACGGCCAAAGCGACGGGCTTACCCTAATGTGTTACTGCCTGCGCTGGAACCGCCAGGGAGACAAATGTTTGTTTTACTTCGGCAACCACACGGTGAAAAACGTCCGGCGCGAGCCGCGCATTGGCTATGTGTTCACTGCAAACCGCGATTTTACAGAACTTCATATGGCGGTGGATTTAAGCTACAATCGCCCCGGTGTTCATTGGGGCTGGCACCCGGACGGGAAGCATCTTTTGGGATATGGCCCGGTGCCCGGCGACGAAACGAAAATGTGCCTTGCCATGGTAAACTATGACGGCACGGGCTACACAAAAATCAGCAAAGTCCAAACCGGCGGGCATCCGTCCATCAGCCCAGCAGATTATAATTTGATTGTGACCGACAGCCGCAAAACGCCCGACGGACAGGGACAGCTTTTGTTTATTGACAAAAGAAGCGACGAAATAAAAAAATGTTATCACATCCCTTGTAAAAACCGCGAGGCGGTGCCCCCAGGCCGCAACCGCCATTTTATCTGCCACCACCCTGTGTTTAACGCCGACGGCTCAAAGCTTTTGTTTAACGTGATGTGCGGTGAAAACTCCCAGCTTTATGAGCTTGACATGGGGAGCGTGGAACTATGAGCATTTGGATCTGGCTGGACGGCGGCGTGTCATACCAGCAGAACAAAACAAGAGGTCAGAAAATAAGCTGCTGGTTTGGGCGGCGTTTGGCCCTGCGCCACAAAAATGTGACGGTTCACAAAACCTGCCGCATCAGCCCTGAAAGCAGAATCAACCCAAAAGGCGGCACAATTTCCATTGGCGCCGGCACCTCGGTTTCTTATAACACGGCAATTCAGGGGGACGTTTCCATTGGCTGCGGAAGCTCGGTGAACGCCAACTGCACCATTGTGGGATATGGCAAAGAGGGACAGGTGACCATCGGCAGCAACGTGCGCATTGCCGCAAACGCCATGATGATTGCAGGGAACCACGTGTTTGATGATGTAAACACACCCATCTGCAAGCAGGGAATTCGGCCCGCTCCCATTACCATTCATGACGACGTGTGGATTGCAGGCAGAGTGAATATCACCGCAGGCGTCACAATTGGAAAAGGCGCTGTCATTGCCGCCGGCGCCGTTGTGACGAAGGACATTCCGCCTTACAGCGTGGCGGCAGGCGTGCCTGCAAAAGTGATAAAAATGAGGATTTAAAAACACGGCACTTTAAAAGTGCCGTGTTTTTGATTAATCAATGCTTTCTGCCAGCTTTTTTAAGTCCTTCCGCATAATTTTTCCCGATGTTGTCTTGGGAATATCGTGAAAATATTTCACCACGCGGGGATATTTATAAGGCGCGGTATTCTTTTTAACGTGAGCCTGAAGCTCTTTTGTCAGTTCAGCCGACGGGGCAAATCCATCGTGCAGAACAATAATGGCACAAATTAACTGGCCGCGGATTTCGTCCGGCACGCCAACAATTGCGCTTTCCTTAACCGCAGGATGGGTGTTTAACACGCTTTCAATTTCATAGGGCCCTATGCGGTAGCCTGAGGATTTAATCATATCGTCGTTGCGGCAGACATAGTAAAAGTAGCCGTCTGTGTCCTTATAGGCAATGTCACCGGTGTGGTAAACGCCGCCCTGCAAGGGCTGGAATTGCTCCTTGTTTAAAGAATATTTCGACAGAAGCCCCACCTGTTTTTCTGCCGGAATGATAACAATTTCGCCCTCCTCGCCGGCATCGCAATATCCGCCGTCGGCGGCTAAAATTCTTACATCATAAAGGGGCGACGGCCTGCCCATGGAGCCGGGGCGTACCTCCAGCCATTCAAAGGTGCAGCAGATGGGCGAGCCTTCGCTCTGGCCAAACCCAACGTGAATGTCCTGCCCTGTTATGCTTTTCCACTCCCTGTTCACTTCGTCAGACAGCGGCTCCCCCGCCGTTGCAAACCATGTAACAGATTCAAACTGTTTTGCCTCAATTCCGTGATGCAGCATCAAACGGTACATGGTGGGCGGCACGCAGATCGTGGTGGGCCTGTGTTTCTGAATGGTTTCTAAAAAGTGCCCTGCATCGAACCGAATGGGGTCGTAGCCAAAAATTGCCGTTCCGCAAATCCACTGTCCGTAGATGTTGCCCCAGCCGAATTTTGCCCAGCCGCTGTCCGCCTGGGTTAAATGCAGGCCGTTGTTTAACACGCGCTGCATATATTTTGCCGTGGTGATGTGGCCTAAGGGGTATGTGCGGTTGTGAATGGCCATTTTCGGATATCCCGACGTGCCGGAGGTAAAATAAATTACCATTTCGTCGTCGTTCGTTCTGTTCACCGGCTGGTCGTACAAATCAAATTCAGGATATTCGTTGTTAAAATCGTGGTAGTCCGTAACCGGGCTGTCGCCCACGATTAAAATATGATGCAGCGTTTCACATTGATCTTTTAAAGGCGCAATCTGTGCGCGGACAAACTCATCGTCAATGGCGATAAGCATTTTTGCCTCGGCGCTGTCAATGCGATAAGAGATGTCCTTTGTGGTGAGCTGAATCGAGGCAGGCACCAGCACCGCTCCCATTCTGTGCAGGGCCACGGCAATAATCCAATATTCCCATCTGCGGCGCAGCAGGGTAATTACTCGGTCACCCGGCCCAATGCCCAATGATACAAAATATTGTGCCATGCGCTTAGAACGCTCCGAAACCTCGGTGAACGTAAACGTACGTTCAAAACCGTTGTCGTCACAGTAAACAAGGGCTTTCTTTTCCGGTTCGAGCTGTGCCCATTGATCTACAATATCCCGTGCAAAATCGAAGTTTTCCGGCACGTTGATTTTGAATTTTTCCGCAAACTCCTCATAGCTGGAAAAGGATGTTTGCGGCATGTAATTGTCTAAAAGCTCCATATGTATAATCTCCTTCACAAGTGAAATTCCAATAAAAAAAGTCATTCATCCTTTCATTAGGACGAATGACTCGTGATACCACCTAATTTCGTATAGAAGCGTTACAACTATACCTCAACCGACACAGCAAACAAACGCGATGCCGCTTTCCCTTTTTACGGCGGAAACTGTTCCGTCGGAGCCTAATAAAAGCAACCACGTTCCGTTCGCTTTGTTCAGTCCGCAACTCCGAGACTACTTCAAAATCCCTCTGTGAAAGCGCTTCCACCGTCCGCTTCTCTCTATGCACAGATAAAGAAATTTACTCCTTCTCTTCCTTGTCTTTATTTATTCAATTTATTCTACTAAATTATAGCACTAAATTTTACACTTGTCAACACTTTTTTCAAATTTTTGCTCCGCCTGCAGCATCGATTTCTTTTAGGGCTAAAAGAACGGATTTGACGCCTTCAGACAGCGGCGCAATTTCCTGCTTCGCGCCTGTTGATACAAAGTCCGCAAAAAAGCGCAATTCGTTTGTGTATGCCCCCTGGTTAGACACGTTTATGCCGCTTTCTTTGCCTTCCGCTTTCATTTTATCAAGCTCCGGCTCATAAGCTTCACCAGCCACGGGATACACCATCAGCTTTTCGTCGCTTTTATAAGTAACAGTGGCCTTTTCAAACTTCACGCGGAACGCCATGGAAAACGGGAAACAATCCGGGTAATCCCAGCAGCCTTCCGCCGTGAAAACCGCGTCGCCATATTGAAAGCATGTAAAAATCTGCTGAATTACGCCGTCAGCGTCCCTTGTGCAGTCGGTGTGAAAACCGTCCGGCTCTCTGCCCATCAGATAACGGATAAAGTCTACATCGTGAACATGAAGGTCTAACGCCATGGTTCCGCTTCTGGTGTAGTCGTTAAACCAGTTCTCCCAAGACCACTTGGGATTGGGGGAAAGCCTTGTAAACACGCCGGACAGCACCTTGCCAAATTCGCCGCTTTCCGCCGCATGTTTTACATAACAATATTCGTCCCAAAAGCGGATAACCTGTCCCACCTGGAACTTCATGCCGGTTTTCTCCTTTGTTTCAAGCAGCAGCTCGGCCTCTTCCCGGTTTAAGCAAAGGGGCTTTTCACAGAACACGTTCATGCCCTTTTCCATGGCAGCCACCGCATAACGTGTGTGCAAAAACGTAGGTACGCAAACATCAATAATGTCTAACTGCTGCTCGTTCGCCAAAAGGGCTTCTCCGTCGGGATAAAGCTTCGCACCAGTTTTTTCGCAGAATTCTTTGGCTTTCTCCGGCTGAGGGTCTGCAATTGCCGCAAGCTGCACCTTATCGCCTAACGCAATCCAGCTGTTGGCATGAACGCTCCCCATGCCGCCGCAGCCGATTAATCCTATTTTTAACATTGTAAAAACGCCTCCGTAATTTCAAGTTTTCTTTTACTTTACAGCAAGCTGCGCTTTTTTAGAATATCATATCGTATCAAAAACATATATTTTTGTATTTTAATTTATTTTTACAGAATTTAAATACTCCCTGGGGGACATCCCTGTAACACGTCTAAATACCCTCGAAAAATACAGTGGATTGGAAAATGCCAGCATGTCGGATATTTGGGTAAAGTTAAATTCCTTTTCCCGAATGAGCTGCTTTGCCTTTTCTATTTTCAGCAGAATCAGATATTCACCCATGGAATATCCGCAGTAAGCTTTAAAAATTTTAGAAAGATAGGCCTTGCTGTAGGAGAGCTTTTCACAGATGTCCGTCACAGAAAGCTGGGTGTAAAGCGCGCCTTCTATAATTTTTATAATTTCGCAGACAAGATGGTTTTCCATGGTTTCCCTGGTGGGAAAAATTCTTGTCTCAGCCTCTTTTGTTTCGCTTCTTAGAACAGAAATTAAAAACTGTTCTAAATATGTCCGAATCATTTGCTGACCGCCGATAACCGCGTTCTCCCGCAGAGTAAGGCCCTTTAAATCCGGATTGTTGAAGGGAAGGTCGAAGGTTTTTCTGCCCTCTTCAATGATAGCGGTGATGAACCCCTTCCACTTTTGCTGAACTTTTATTTTTTTCGATTTAAAAAAGTCCATGCTTTTTACGTTGCAGACAAAAGACACAATAAACACATTGAGCGCTGTGACGGAATTTGCACTTAACTGATGAAACTCGTTTGGCTTGTGAAAATATCCCTCTCCCTGCTTTAAAATGAGCTTTTGCTTTCCCTCCGTTACAATGGCTTCGCCTTTGTCAATATAAACAAACTCCCAAAAGTCGTGGCTCTCGCCTGATGACACAAAGTCCTTTTCAAATTCAAAATAGTGAATGGTTACAATTTTGCTGATGGGAATCAGGTTTGCAATTTGGTGTTTTACATAAACTGCTTTCATAAAATGTACACATCCTTTAAAATCAAGATACAAAAGTGTATGTTTGGCATAAAAAAATGTATTGCGATTCTTTTTTAATTAGTATAACATAAAGAAATAAAAAACGCAATGAAAGAAGGAATATAAAATGAATGTGCTTGCAATTGGCTGCCATCCGGACGATATAGAAATCGGCTGTGCAGGAACCCTGGCGAAATGTGCAGCCAGGGGCGACACGGTAACGGTTTGCCACGTTGCCAACGGAAACCTTGGTCACGAGGTGATAGCACCTGACGAGCTGAGGGATATGCGGAAGCTGGAGGCGGAAAAAGCAGGCGGTTTGGCCGGCATTCGCGTAGTTACCTGCGACGTAGGTGACTTGATGGTTTATGAAGGAAGCAAGCAGCAGCGGGATTTAGTGACAGACGTAATCCGCACGACCAACCCCGACTTTATCATTACCCACGCGCCCAGCGACTATATGCCTGACCACGTGGCGGTGAGCCGCTTGGTGTTTGACGCTGCCTTTGCCGCCAGCGTACCCCACTATCAAACAGCTGCAGCCGGCAAGGCAAACGTTACGCCTATTTTTTATATGGACAATTTGGCCGGGGTGAACTTTATCCCTACAGAATATGTAGATGTTTCAGACTTCATTGAGCTGAAAATGAACATGCTGGAATGTCATGTAAGCCAGATGAAATGGATGCGGGAACACGACGGCATTGACTTTGCTGAATTTGTGAAAACCTGTGCACGCTACCGTGGGCTTCAGTGCGGCGTGCAATTCGCAGAGGGTTTTACCCAATGCCTGGCCTGGCCCAAGCTTACAACAAAACGTTATTTACCGTAAACGATTTTAGGAGGATGAAAAAATGGACTTTTTAAGCACTGTGAAAGGCTCTCTGTTAGAAAACTTTTACCCGGAAGGCTGGGACTTTAAAAAAATTGACGCCTGCTGTGAAAAGGGCGCTACAGAAGAATCTTTTTGGAATCCGGATTTTACGCCGGTGGAATGCCGCGATATTTATGAATTTGACACCTTTATGGGTCATGAAATTGCACTAAAAATTAAGGAAGCACGGGACAGAAATGAAAAAATTGCCCTGATCTTGCCCGTGGGTCCCATGGGAATGTATCGCTGGGCGGTATATTTTTTAAAGGCATGGCAGGTCTCCTGCTCCCATGTTTTCACTTTCAACATGGACGAGTGGGCAGACGGCGACGGCAATACCCTGCCTTCTGATAATCCGGCCTCGTTTGAATATGCCATGAAAGAGGCGTTTTTCACGCCCTTAGGCGAGCTTACCGTACCGGAAACGCAGCGCAATTTTGCTACGAAAGATAACCTTCCTGCCTATGCGCAAAAAATTGCAGCGCTGAAAGGTGAGGGTGCGAAACTAATATTGGTGTATGGAATCGGGCGCATGTGTCACATTGCCTTTTGGGAGCCTCACTTTGCCGCAGACTTTGCCGACGAGGACGGCTGGAAACAGGCCACCCACCGATTGGGGGCTAAGCTTCATCCGCTGACCATTGAACAAAATGCAATTACCAGCTTTAAAAGCCGCACCACATTAGTTCCCTGCCGGGCCAACACCATTGGGCCGGGTCTGTTTTTACAGGCGGACTTTTGCATCGGCGGCGCTGACGGCGTATTAGGCCGCGGTATGGGCTGGCAGGGCATGAGCTTTTTAACCACTTTGCACTATGGGCCGGACATTCACATTCCATCAACCTTTATGCCCACGCTTCCCGGAAAGCTGTTTTATTTAAAAGACCTGGCCGGGCCGCTGACACCGGAATGTAATTGACAAAGGAGGAACCAGCATGAAATTAGGCGTTTTTGTTACGTTAAGCGCAGACATCGACACAGAATTCTGCCGTCTGCGTGAAAACGGGTTTTCAACCTGCCAGCTCAGCGTGTGGGACGACCGGCTGAAAACCGATGAAATGGCAGAACTGGTAAACCAGGCAAAGAAAAACCACCAAATTGAAATTACCGCTTTATGGTGTGGCTGGGAAGGACCAGCAAAGTGGAATTTTTCTGAAGGACCGCTTACCTTAGGCCTTGTGCCCGCAGCGTTCCGCTTCACACGAATGAAAAATTTAATGTTAGGGTCTGATTTTGCAAAGAAAATCGGCGTAACCGACATTGCAACCCATATGGGGTTTTTACCGGAAAATCCCGGTACAACAGAGTTTCATGAGGTTGTTGCCGCTATTCGCGCAGTGGCGGAGTATATGAAATCGAACGGACAGTATCTCCTGTTTGAAACCGGGCAGGAAACGCCTGTGGCCCTGCGCCGGGTAATTGAGGCGGTGGGAACCGGAAACTTAGGCATCAACTTAGATTCTGCAAATCTAATTTTATACGGCAAGGCAAACCCGGTGGACGCGCTGGACGTGTTCGGCAAATTTGTGCGAGGTGTTCACGCAAAAGACGGCCTCTATCCTACTGACGGACAAAACTTAGGTGAAGAGGTACCCATCGGCCAGGGAAAAGTTGACTTTCCTGCGCTGATCGACAGACTAAAAGAACTTGGCTACAGCGGCGCACTGACTATTGAGCGGGAAATTTCAGGCCCGGAACAGATAAAAGATATTTTAGAAGCAAAAGCATTTTTAGAAAAATTAATTTAAGAAAATAAAAACCCTTCGGAAAAATTTCCGAAGGGTTTTTTACTGCTTAATTAAATTTTATTTTACAATCCAAGAATCGGTGCCTGCGGCAAAATCAATAGATGTTCTAAGCGGAATAACGTTTGTCAAGTCGCCCCAAACAAACACTTTTGCCGTAACCGGCGTGTCGGTGAGCGCAATGTCTGCACGGTAGCTTGCAGCATCTGTAATTACATCTGTCTGAATGCCCACAAGCTCGTTAGAAGCGCTGTAGAATGCCGTGATAACGCTGCCCGTATAAGCTTTATCAAAGGCAACGCTTACAGACGCACTGTCAGCACCCACGGCTACATAATCGCCCATTTCTTTCGCAGTAACACTCATGCCGTATAACCGCATTGTTCCTGTCGGGCTTGCTGGCGCTTTAAAGTTCACATCATAGACGCCTGCGGTTAAGAACACAGGTTCAAAGGTTGATTTAACTGGCCCGCTTCCGTCTGTAGTAACGTCACAGGAATACGTGCCTCCGTTAAGGTTCATGGTGCAAGTATTGGTTGCCGCGGAACAGTTAATAAAGGTTGAGAAATTGTAGTAACCATCTGCGGGAATGTTCACTTTATAGGTTACATCCACACCGTTAATGAATACCACGCTGCGGCAATCGGTGAAGCTGCCAACTGTGTAGGGGCCGCCCTGTCCATACTGATGGGGGAAGCACCAACCGGCAGAGCTGCTGCTGCCTTTATCTTCTTGGAGGAAGCTTACGGCCGTAAAATCCCAAGAGCGCAGGAACATTTCTTCACTTGCACTTGCTGTGAGATCAACTCTTCTCATCCATGCTGAATATACAACCATGGTATAGTCGTCGGCTTCTGTAATGTCAACCGCCTTGTTTTCAGTCTCGTCCCATTTACTGCCGTTTGCAAAGTTCAGCGTAATGGTGTGTTCGCCCGCTTCCAGTTCAACAGGAACAGAAAGCTTTTTCACCTGTCTGCTAGAGAAGCTTGCATTTACCGTTTCTTTCTGGCCCGTGGTTTTATAGGTTGCGCCAAGCTTTGAGGTGCCGTCAACAAGCACGTCAACGCCGTTCTGGGGTGCTTTGCCGTCAATATAAACCACATAGGTTCCCGCTTCGTTTACGTTTACCTTGTATTCCACAGAAGCACCTGCTTTAAATGAATAGCTGCCGTCTGCATCATTTTTTGTAACGCTGCCCGTTGATGTTTCCATTGAATTCAAGGGAATTTTTGAATCAACCTTTGTGTCACCGGAAATTGCAGTTGGTTCGGGCTTGCCCGGCACTTGGTCGAACAACAACGACTTAATATAAGCGCCCACCTCTTTGCCTTCACTTTGTGTGCCGTCGCCCTTGTCAAACGGAACAGTCAAATTGGTCAAGGTAATGCGGTTCACACCTGCATACAGGTAAAAAGGCTTAAAGGTAAGGTCTGTTGCGGTGCCCGTCCAGCCCTGTTCGTCATAAACTTCTCCATTAACGCTGAGGCGAATAGATTCTGCTTTTGCATCCCCCGGATAGGTTACAACATTTGGGAGTGTCAGGGTAAAATATCCCGCAGTTGTTACATTAAGCGCATAGGTAATATACGAACCATTTCCGTTGTGAATTGCGGTTACCCTGTCCCTTGGAGATGCAAGCTTATCGCTGTAATAATCGCCTATCATGGGATACTCCGTATTTTTATAGTTTTGCGATGTAAACTGTTGGCTCATGTGGGAGCTTCCGATGGACGTTACCACATAGTCTGAAGGGGAGATAGCAAATTTTCCTTCAGCCGGGGTCGTCAGCGGATTAACACACCTCAAATCAAAATATTCCATTGTAATGGCAGTGCCGGTGCCGGTCAGCGTAATGGTATAGGTCTTGCCTGCTTCCATAGGCGCTGCCTGATATGAATTGTCACCAAACCGTTCAAACACAACTCCCTTGGTATTGCAGGTGTTCTCAAAAACCTTATCGCCACCTGCTTCGCTAACCGAAATCGTCATGGGCTGGCTTCCAGCAGAGCCCGTATTATTATAGAAAAACGCATATTCGCCCGTTGCCTCCGGAGTAAAGGTAAACACATAGCTTTTTCCTGTGGAAGACAGAGTAATGGGCGTTTCCGGCTCAAAACGGGAGAGGGTGCTGTCCACTTTTACCGGAACAGTGTCCATTACAACTGTTGCGTCTTCTTCTGGGTCATAATCCGGCAACTCTTCCATTAAAATATGATATGCGTAAGAGCCTGCTGTTGCATTCCCGAATTTTATGGTATGCTCTCCTTTGTTAAATTGAACCGGTAAAGTCTTTAAAAGACGTGTTTCAGGACTTTGTCCGTCTGCCGTGGCCGTGAAGCTCCAGACTAAGGTTTCCTTCTCTTCGCCGTCTACCGAGAACGGAACTTTAAATGAATATTTATCGCCTGCTGTGACAGTTTTTGTGTCTACCCACGTGCTTGTGTTGTAGTAGACGCGATACCAGCCTTCTTTTTGAATGTCCAGCTTATATTCTGCATAAGTATCTTTTGAAATATGAATATACCTTGGCACATTGCGATTTGAGGACGCAAACACGCTCTTATCAGTGTAGTCGCCAATTAAGGAATAACCCTCGGGCAAGGCAGTATTGCCATAATTAAGCTGCTCGTTTACATGCGCCGGCGTTGTGGTAGTAAAGACCGTTGCATCCTCCGAGGCAATTGCCTGTTTTCCGCCGGTAATGGGAATGGTTAAACACCTAAGGTCAACATAATTTAAAGTCGAAAGTGTCGCTTCTCTTGAAACTGACAGCGTGTAGTTTGTACCTGCTGTAAGTGTTGCTTTTAGTTCAGAGATATTGCCTACCCTTTCATACTGAAAGCCTTCTGTATTGCCGTAGCGTGAAGGATGAACATAGCTGTAGCTTTCAACCGAAGTCATTACACTTGCATCAGAATCTTTTTCGCGAACAGTGAACGGAACTGCCGTGCTGCTGTCCTTTTCCGTGATTGCAAAGGTGGTTGCCGTTCCGACTTTGTTGCTGTCTGTCGAATCCATAAACAGCGCATACTCTGCGGTGGTGTCCACCGTAAAGTCGAACGTTTTTGTTTCGTTGGCTTCAAAAGACTTTGTCGTTGGAATAAGTCTTGTCAGGGTTCCGCCTGTTTCTGTCGTATAAGTGTTTTCGGCGCCGACACTTAGCGGCATGCACATGCTGATCGCTAAGAACACCAACGACAAACATAAGGAAACCATTTTTTTTGTTTGCTTCATTTTTTTCTCCCTCCTGATTTAAAATTTTATGATAAATTATTTCCCGGCTAGAGTTAAGTTGTTGTATGTATATTATACATACAACAAAGGGGTATACCCCTTTGCCATTATCATTATAATTATATAGAAATTATTTAAAAATGTCAAGGAAATAATTTAAAATTTAGGAACTTTATACAAATCAAAACTCCCGTATTATAAACGTTGCATTTTTCTGGATATTGTTATATAATAATGGTATAAATTAATTTGAGGTGCATTTATGTTAGAAAAATTGTCGTTTATAGAAGACCGCTACGACGAACTGAGCAAAAAAATTGCAGACCCGGACGTTATTTCCGACCAGGCAGTCTTTGCCAAACTTTGCAAAGAACAGTCGGACATTAGTCCCATTGTAGAAAAATACCGGGAATTTAAAGCTTTGAATGAAACGATTCAAGAAAACGAAGAGCTCATTTCAGACTCCGAGATGGACAAGGAACTGAAAGAACTTGCCGAAGAAGAAATTAAAGAAAGCAAACAAAAAATTGAAGCAATTAACGAAGAGCTGAAAATTCTGCTTCTGCCCAAAGATCCCAACGACGACAAAAGCGTTATTGTTGAAATCCGCGGCGGCGCCGGCGGCGAGGAGGCGGCGTTGTTTGCAGGTGACCTCTTCAGAATGTATTCCATGTATGCCGAAGCGAACCGCTGGAAAACAGAAATTTTAAGCTCGAACCCAACCGACATTGGCGGCTTTAAAGAAATCTCTTTCAGCATAGACGGAGCGGGCGCATATTCAAAATTAAAATTTGAAAGCGGCGTTCACCGAGTGCAAAGAATTCCCTCCACAGAGTCCGGCGGCAGAATTCACACCTCCACGGTTACGGTAGCGGTGCTGCCTGAGGTTGAGGACGTGGAAGTGAACATCGACGCAAACGACCTTAGAATCGACGTATTCCGTGCAGGCGGCCCCGGCGGCCAGTGCGTTAACACAACCGACTCTGCGGTGCGCATAACACACCTTTCCACCGGGCTGGTGGTTTCCTGTCAGGACGAAAAGTCCCAGCACAAAAACAAAGACAAGGCAATGAAAATTCTCCGCTCCAGGCTTTACGATCTGGTGCAAAGCCAACAGCACGAACAAATTGCTCAGGAACGCAAAAGCCAGGTTGGCACGGGTGACAGAAGCGAGAGAATCAGAACCTATAACTACCCACAAGGCAGGGTGACCGACCACCGGATTGGTCTGACGCTCCACAGGTTAGACGCGGTGTTAAACGGCGATTTGGATGAAATTATTAACGCGCTGATCACCACCCGCCAAAGCGAGTTGTTAAGAGGGGAAAAAGAAGAATAAAAAAATTTTGTGCACTAGTTGCATTTTAAAAAAAGATGTAGTATAATAAAAAACGTACTTCAGGGCAGGGTGAAATTCCCGACCGGCGGTAATGGCGCATTTGCGCTTAGCCCGCGAGCAACCAGAACTGGTTGTTGATATCGGTGCGATTCCGAAGCCGACGGTAAGCAACGGCGCATATGCATGCGCTTTTTCAGTTGCAAGTCCGGATGGAAGAAGCAAAAAAACCATTCTTTTATTGCGTTTTTTCGCGCCCTGTTTTCAGGGCGCTTATTTTTTTATGAAAGGTCGAAGAAACATGTTACAACAAAACACAAAAACAAACAAAACCCGTCTTTATGCCTTTGTAGGTGTATTTTCCGCCGCGGCATTCCTGCTGCAGGTCATCGGCACATTGACAGGCCTGAAAGTTGGCGGATTTTTAGACGTGGAAATTTCAGACCTGCCTGCGCTGATTATTGCATTTGCCTACGGCCCTCTGGCAGGCGTGCTCACTGAATTGATTAAAAACCTGCTTCACTGCACCATGACCTCCACCGGCCTGGTGGGAGAGCTGGCAAATTTTGTGATGACCGGCACCCTTTGTTTCGTTGCCGGAATGGTTTATAAACACAACAAAACGTTTCAGGGCGCCGTACTGTCCTTAATTTTTGCAACGCTGGCTTTGGCGGCGGCAGGCGTTTTAGCCAATTTGTTCATCATGCTCCCGCTCTACATGCCCAGCGCGCCGTTTAGCGTAAAGATGAATCTTGTGTTGTTTACCATTTTGCCGTTTAATTTGGTGAAAGGTGTTGTGCTTTCGGTTTTAACACTCCTTTTATACAAAAAAATATCCCCAATTCTGCATAAATAGGTTTGACAACTTCCTTAAATAATTATATAATGTATTTTGTTAAATTATGACGAAAGGAAGGAGATCAAATGATAACAGGAATTGAACACATTGCGGTTTTGGCAAAAGACTCAAAAGCCTTAACCGACTGGTATGTTAAGCTGTTTGGATTTGAAATTGTTTATGACAACGGCAAAGGCACTTATTTTGTAAAGGCTGCCGACGGTTCGATGCTGGAGATAATCGCATGCAGCGGCGACTGCCGCCCCACAGAACCGAAAGAATGGGGAATTCGCCACTTTGCCCTGTCTGTTACAGAAGACGGCTTTGACGAAATGGTGGAAAAATTAAAAGTGGAAAAAGTGGAGGTTGTTACCGATGTTGCGGTTTCGCCCAAGGGCATTAAAACCTTTTTCTTCCGCGACATCGAGGGCAACATTTTCCATTTGATTTTCAGACCTACGCCCCTTTGATATGTCGGTTAATTGGAACCTTTGGCACGGGTGCAAAAAAGTAAGTGCAGGCTGTGAAAACTGTTACGTTTACCGTTCCGATGCAAAATATGACCGGGACGCATCAGAGGTAAAACAAACCGCCAGCTTTGATTTGCCTGTAAAAAAGAAACGGGACGGAAGCTATAAAGTTGCGCCCGGCGAATTGGTTTACACCTGCTTTACGTCAGACTTTTTATTGGACGCAGCAGATGTTTGGCGTCCTCAGGCTTGGGACATGATGCGGCAAAGGCAAGACCTTCACTTCATGTTTTTTACCAAACGTCCCCACCGGTTTTTAGACTGTATTCCCCCAGACTGGGGCGAAGGCTACAAAAATGTCACCGTGGGATGTTCGGTGGAAAACGCGGAACAGGCAAAAAAGCGCCTTGAAATTTTTACCAATCTGCCCATTCAGCGAAAGCTGATTATTTGTTCGCCGCTGCTTTCTGCAATGGACTTAACGCCTTACTTAAATGGGATAAAACAGGTTGCCGTGGGCGGCGAATCCGGCGAAAACGCCCGGGTGTGCGATTTCGACTGGGTGCTGGACATACGGCGTCAGTGCATAGAGGCAGGTGTACCCTTTCACTTTCAGCAAACCGGGGCACGGCTAAAAAAAGACGGCAAGCTTTATAAAATTAAACGCAAATTTCAACACGCTCAGGCGCGCCGCGCAAATTTAGAATATTCAGGAGAAAGATAACTGCATATTGAACGAAAACGGAGGGGATAAAACATGTGGAAAGAATTTAAAGAGTTCGCATTTAAGGGAAACGTCATCGACATGGCCGTTGGTGTTGTCATTGGCGGCGCTTTCGGAAAAATTGTCACCTCGCTGGTGGGCGACGTCATCACGCCAGTAATCGGAATGCTTACCTCTGGAATTGATTTAAAAGATTTAAAGTTTGTTCTGTCCACTGCGGCAGACGGCACGGTTAACTCCATTAACTACGGCATGTTCCTTCAAAACATTCTCGATTTTTTAATCATCGCGTTCTCTATTTTTCTGTTTGTCAAACTGATTAATACCGCAAGAAAGAAACTGGAAAGAAAGCAGGAAATTATCGAAGAAATCGAAAAAGGACCAACCACGGAAGAACTGCTTACACAAATTCGTGATTTACTAAAAGAAAAAGAGCAGGAAATGCCTCTAACTGAGGAAACAAGTATAGATGAATCATAAAAAAGCGGGTACAAAACCCGCTTTTTTATTTTACGATTCTTATAGAATTTGTGCCAGCAGGCAACAAAAATGAAATTTTTCCACTATCCTTTTCCAATACTTTTGACTGTTTTGCACCAATAAGAACCCTTTCACCTGAATTTACAAACAATGTAAATTCCGTATCGGCTTGCGCCGTATACATTCCTGCTGTTCCGTCAAAAAATACAGACACCGGGCGGGTGGAATGAAATCCACTCCCCATGCAGTTAAAATCTGTCGCATGCTGCGCAAAAAACCACTTACAGCCGCTGCCTGTTCTGCGGACAATCGCCGCTGCGCCGTTAAATCTTGTTTCTCCATCACCGCAATTTGTTGTCAGCAATAAATCCTCCTGATGGGAATAAATTAATTTTGCTCCCGCTTTTGTTCTTTGCAGAATGGGCTTTTTATGCGTCTCATCAAAAGGAAATAAGACTGTCGCCGCCATTGTTCCGGCGGAATAGCTTGCCAGCAGGCTTTTTATTTTAAAACCGATATGCTGCTGCTGAAAATTCTTGTTCAATATGGAAATACGGTCTGCAACAATTCCGTCAATCATTTCTGTGTCAGAGGGCGGTGTAGCAAGAAAAACAGAAAGACCAGCATTTTCTACTTTCCATACATATTCTGTGTCCTTCTTTTCTATTTTGTACGCATCTGAAAAGGGGCGGTGCACTACAGTCATTTTATTTCCCGCATCGACGCTGTCCAACAAAAGGAAATATCCAGATGCGTCATTTTCACCGGCCACCATAACAAAACCACGTCTGTGAACTGCATTGGGCAGTGCACTGCCTGAATCACCCAAAGCATAGCACAGCTTCTCAGAGGAAAAGCCTTCAACAATACCCGCACCGCTCTTTAACTGATGGTCATTTTTTTCTTCAGGATCAAACACAATGCGATAGTCGTAATCCACCAAAACAGTGTTTGCGGAAAGCGCACGCTGGTTAATATAATTCCAAGTAAAACCTTCTGCGCCGCTGCCCCAGCCACTGTAACCGGCATTGACGTATAGACGGTGACCATAGGCCGCAAGGTTGACAGAATTTATTTCTTTATGTCCGTGTCCGTCAAAAATTGTGCTGTTCCATAAAACTCCCGCCAGGGAATCTTTATTCTCTATATCTTCATAAAACCATGCACCGCCGTCTTTTAAAATTTGGCTTTTCGGCGCGCGTTTTTTTTCAAAATCATCTTTTAGCAAAAGGTAATTTAACAGCTTTCCCTGAGGAGGCCTGCCCTTCATAAGCCATGCTGCAAACTCTGCTGCTTTTTTTGAATACTTTGCTGCACCGTAAACCAAAAATAGTGATTCTGCCTCTTTTACTCCGGTTGTTAACAATGTATCCCCAATCAACCACATGTTTTTCGCTGGAGTATAGGTATAGCCCAACGCCCATTCGGTGAAGTGAATTACTTTCTGGTTTTGGTAAAAGGACTTGTCCAGTCCTGTAAAGTCCATTACAATAGGCAAAATAATTTTTGAAACACGATTTCCCCGAACAAAGCGGTCAACCGAATAGTCTATGCTCATTACGCCTGCGCCGTCTTCTGTGATGTAGCCCATAAACAGCTCTTTCCAAGATTCCCACGCCTGAAACAGCTGCTCTTTTTGCCCTTGATACAGCGCCCATAACCCTCTGACGCCTAAAATTGCCACCATATGGTTTTCATCGTTTTGAATATAATTTTCCGCAATGGTTTCTAACGTCTGTTCACAAAATAAACGCTGTTCTTTTGTAAGGTCGTCATAAATAATGTCCAGCGCCAAGAGGCAGTTTACAAACGCCGCCCCTGGAGGAATTGCTCCAATCCAGTGGTCTCCGGCGGAGTGATACATCTCGTCATAAAGATTGCCCGGAACCTCCGGCTGCCAAAACCCAATGATATCCAGCAGCTTTTGAACGCATTGCTTTCTCAACGGTGGTTCCAAGATATAAAGAAGTGCCGCAGCGTCTGCTATATCGCACACACTGTTACAGCGAAGAATGAAACAATCGTCTGGGTTAAACTGCAACTCATATAACCGCTTTCGCGCATCCTGTTTCATTTCCTTCCAAGGAGATTGTTCCGCTTTTTTCTGCAAATCAGCAAACTGTTCCCGGCGGACCGCCATAAAAGGGTGGATATGATTAAAATTCAATTCATTTTTCATATTTCACGCACTCCTATTTCACAAACTTTCCCAAAAACAAAGCAGCGCAAAATAAATTTGCGCTGCTAATTTCGTATTCTTATTCTTCTGTTGCCGTTTCTTCAGCAGGAACTTCTTCCACAGGAGCTTCTTCAGCCTCCAGCTCCGCCGCCGGTTCTTCTGCCGACACAGCAGAAACTGAGGCTTCCGCCTGTTCTTCTTCAGGCTGGATAAGCGCACGGATAGAAAGGGCAATTTTTTTGTTATCCCAGTCAATGTCCGTAACTTTCACTTCAACTTCCTGACCTAAAGAGAGCTCGTCCTGGGGCTTGTCGATTCTGCGGTTTGCAATTTGAGAAATGTGAATCAAACCGTCAACGCCGGGAATGATTTCCGCAAATGCGCCATAAGGCATAATTCTCACAATTTTCACTGTGGTTGTGCCGCCCACTTCGATTTTAGACTTCACAATTTCCCAGGGGTTGTCCTCAGCTTTTTTAAAGCCTAAAGAAATTTTCTTTGTTTCTTCGTTAATATCCTTGATATAAACCTGAATGGAATCGCCTTCGGAAAGCACCTCAGACGGATGCTTAATGTGCGACCAGCTCAGCTCAGAGATATGTACCAAGCCGTCAACGCCGCCAATGTCCACAAACGCACCGAAGTTGGTTAAAGATTTCACCACACCGGTGTAAATGTTGCCAACAGCCGCATCTGCCCAGAACTTTTCTTCCAGTTCTTTTCTCTGTGCCTCTAAAACAGCCCTCACAGAGCCGACCAAGCGTTTCCTCCTGTCATTTATATCAATGATTTTGAAAGCAACAACCTTGCCAACGAAGCCGGAAAGGTCAGACATGCGGCGTTCGCTTGCCTGAGATTCGGGAACAAACACCTTGTAGCCTTTGTAAACCACAATCATGCCCTTGTTCACTGTTTCGGTAACTTTGCCTTCCAAAACGGTTCCGTCTTCAAATGCTTTCTTCACATTTTCCCAAGTTTTTGCTGAATCAAGCTTTCTTTTAGAAAGAATGATATTGCCGTCCGCATCGTTCACGCGGACAACGAATACCTCAATTTCATCGCCGGGTTTTACAACATCAGATGTCGTTACCATAGGGTCGTCAGAAATTTCGGCAGCGGGAATAAATCCGTCTTGCTTTGCGCCCAAGTCTACGATAACCTCGTTTGGCCGAACTTCAATGACCGTTCCTTTCACGACGTCACCGGTATTTAAAGTCTTTAAAGACTCCTCAACCAGGGATTCAAAGCTTTCAAAATTTTCCATCTTACAAATTGCCTCCTTTATTATGACCGCGGGAGTGGACGCCCCCGCAGTAATTCCGACTTTCTTTGAGTCAAAATTGCAGGCTGAATCCAGCTCTCCGATATGCTCTAATAGAAACGTATTATCACACACACTTTTGCATATGGAGTAAAGCTTCTGGGTATTTGAACTGTTGCGCCCGCCCAGGACCAACATCACGTCCGAGGCTTTTGCCAGCTCATAAGCTTCCTTTTGCCTTTCTTCAGTCGCACTACATATTGTATCAAATATCACTATATCATTGCAAGTTTTTTTTAAAAAAAATACAATTTTTTTGAAAATATTTTGTACAAATGTGGTTTGCGACACCACGCAAACCGGTTTTTCACCAAATTTTGCTTTTTTTGCCTCCTCTTCGGTGGCTAAAATTACCGCAGCGTTTTCACACCAGCCGTTAATCCCCCGCACCTCGGGGTGATTCTTGTCGCCGACAATTACAATGGCATACCCTTCCCGATGGTGTTTCTCTACAATATTGTGAATTTTTTTAACAAAAGGACACGTCACGTCCACAACGCCAATGCCGCGGCTTTCCATTTCATCGTAAACCGATTTGCCCACGCCGTGGGTGCGGACAATGAGGTTTTCGCTTTGGCCCACCATGTCCACCGCGTCAACAGGGGAAATTCCCCGCTGCGCCAGCTCGTCCACAACGTGTTTGTTGTGAATGATGGGACCTAAGGTGTGATATGTTTTATCCGGCTCCGCCGCACAGGCCTCCACCATATCCAGCGCTCTGGCAACGCCAAAGCAAAAGCCCGCTGTTTTGGCTACCCGAAGTTCCATTTTTATCACACTCCCAAGGACTCAATTTTCTCCATAATCTCATCTGCAAAGGCTTTCAGCTCGTCCCCAGTCGGTTTTTTGCCGTTGACAGGCTTCATGGTGACTGGCTGGCCGAAATATATTTTCACCTGATGAAACGGCTTATACCCCCCCCGCATAGCCACGGGAATAACCGGTGCACCACTGCGCGCCGCAATCAGCGCAACGCCTGCCTTTGCCTCAGACGATTCATTTGCCAGCACTCGTTTTCCAGAGGGGAAAATGGTGAACATGTCGCCTTCTTTCAGCGTTTGCAGCGCGGTTTTAATCGCACCGATGTCGTTTGACCCCCGGGATACCGGAAATGCGTCCGCTATTTTTAAAATGGGGCTGAGCATTTTATGGTCGAACAACTCTTTTTTCGCCATTACACGCATGTGGCGCGGAACCGATGCAATCAGCACCGGCGGGTCCCACAGACTGGTGTGGTTCACCGCCAGAATAACAGGTCCTTCACTGGGCAGGTTTTCTTTTCCGATAAGCTTTACGAAAAAAACAACCTGGCAAAAAATATGTACCAAAAATTTTAAAAAGGATAACAACAATAAAACATCCTTTCAGTTAATTCTTTAATTTTTTATCAATGATGTCAACAACCGCTTGTAAAGACTCCGCAAAGCTTAGCGCGCTGGTGTCGAGCAAAACGCTGTCTTCCGCAGGCTTCAGCGGCGAAACCGCCCTGGTTTCGTCGTTTCTGTCCCGCTTTTCAATGTCTTTCAGCACCTCGTGAAACGACACGTCATCACCCTTTGCCACAAGCTCGTCATAGCGCCGTTTTGCGCGGACCTCGGCCGAAGCGGTGAGAAAAATTTTCACCTGCGCGTCGGGAAGCACTTTTGTTCCGATGTCCCGGCCGTCCATAATCACGTTTTTCGATGCTGCCAGCTCCTGCTGAAAGGCCACCAGCCGCTCGCGAACTTTGCCGATTGCCGAAACCTCAGACGCACCCATGGAAACCTCGGGCGTGCGGATTTGTTCCGATACGTCCTCACCGTTTAAATAGATATGCTGCCCGTCCTGCTGATAGTCAATGTCAATTGAAATTGTGTCAACCGCTGCCGCTGCCCGTTCGGGATTGTTTTGAATATCAATACCCTGCCGCATGCAAAAAAGCGCCGCCGCGCGGTACATTGCGCCGGTGTCGATATAAACAAACCCTTTTTGCTTTGCTGCGGCCTTTGAAATTGTGCTTTTTCCGGCGCCGCCGGGGCCGTCGATTGCAACCTTAAACATGTGTTACTTCCTTCCCGATATGGATAAAAACAGGGGCGGAGCCGTAAGTTACGCACAGCTCCGCCCAATACAAATTTCACATTGTATCATTCGTATAAAAAACATTACCGTTTGCGCTTGTTGCTCCTGCCGCTTTTTAAGTTCACGCCCATAACGCCGCCAACAGCGCCGCCTAAGGCAGAAAACCCCAGCATGGACAAAAAGTGTTTTCCCACATAAAATCCGTCGCCGGCCAGCGATGCAATGAACCAGATAATTAATATATATCCAAGCCCTGCCGCTAAACCTGACAAAAAGCCGCGGCTGCCTGACCTTTTCGCCGTGCAAAAGCCCGCAATCAGCGCGCCTGCCGCTTGAACTGCCGTCGAAATAATGGGAATTGCGCTCTCTGAAACCGCGGTGTATGCCAAAATACATGCAAACAGTGCAAACACAACGAGTGTGAACACCGCCGCTGTGATAATACCCCGCGCAAATCCGCCCGCAGCGGCCCGAAGCCCACCTGCGGTATCCATTGTTTTAATGTTTTCACTATACATAAACAAACCTCCTGCCGATTTATCTTGTTAAAGCATATTCGGCAGGCGGGCGATTTATACGATAAATTTCCAAAGAAAGCAAATCGATTATTTATCGTGCAACTTTTCTTTCCTTCAAAAAATCAATTCCGAAAGAAAAATTATGAAAAAAAATTATTCTTCCGAATTGGTTTCTGTTTCCGTATCATCTGCATCGTCAATGTCTTCCGGAATTTCTTCTATCTTTTGTTTTTTAGGACTTTTTGTGCAGGGCACAACCGTTGCGATTGCTTCACGCTTAATCGTCATTGGGTGCTTGTGCGTTCTGTCACCGATTTCGATGCAAACCTTATCATCCTTAATTTTTAAAATTTTGCCGACAATACCGCCGATTGTAGTAACACTGTCGCCCACCTTAACGGCCTCCAGCATTGCCTTTGTTTCCTTTTCCTTTTTCTTCTGCGGTCTAATCAGCATAAAATAAAAAAGACCAATCATGATAACGAGCCAAAGGATGGTTCCCATCCATCCACCCATACCAGCGTTCTCCATGAAATAATTCTCCTTTCAATATTTACCAATATGTTTTTGATATTTCTATATAATTATACATGCTATTTGTGCTTTAATCAAGGTGTTTTTGAAAAAATTTCATAATTTATTTAAAATGCTGTTGACAACGGCTGAAATTAATGATACTATGAGTATGTTGATAGAGGTGCACTTTTTATCAGTAGCCCGAGGGAGAACGCGAATTTTTCTGTGAATTCGGGTCGAAAGGAAAAAGTGCCGAAAAAGCGGTTTGTTCGCAGGGCCGTTTTTGGGTGTATGGCGAACAGCCATGCAACTGTCACCGTGTGATTACGCGGTGGAGTGCTATCTGCATTAAAATTGATTTAATGTTGATAACGCCAGACTTCTATTTTGAAGTTTGGTTTTTTTATAGTAAAGCACGAATTTTTTACAGGAGGTTTTTAATATAATGAAAAAGTATAACATTGCCGTTGTCGGCGCAACGGGCATGGTTGGAAGAACGTTTTTGAAGGTTTTGGAAGAAGTGAAGCTCCCCGCCGAAAGCTATACGCTGTACGCTTCGAAACGCAGCGCAGGCAAAAAGCTTACCCTCATGGGCAAAGAATATGAAGTGAAAGAATTGAACGAAAATTCCTTTGATGGAATGGACATTGCACTGTTTTCCGCAGGCGGCGCCACCAGCGAAAAATTTGCGCCCATTGCGGCTTCAAAAGGATGTTTGGTGATAGATAACTCCAGCGCGTGGCGCATGGACCCTGAGGTGCCCCTGGTTGTGCCTGAGGTAAATCCTGAAGATATTAAAAAACATAAGGGAATCATTGCAAACCCCAACTGCTCCACCATTCAGGCAATGGTGGCGCTGCGTCCGCTTCAGTTGAAATATGGCATTAAGCGGATTGTATATTCTACCTATCAGGCCGTTTCCGGCGCTGGTCTCGGCGGCTATAACGATTTAAAAAACGGCATTAACGGCGAGCCTCCGCAAAAGTTTAACCACCCCATTTTCTCAAACTGCCTGCCGCAGATTGACGTGTTCCTGCCCAACGGCTATACCAAAGAGGAAATGAAAATGGTGAACGAAACCAGAAAGATTTTGGGCGACGACGAAATGAAAATTACGGCTACCACCGTCCGCGTTCCTGTGTTCGACTGTCACAGCGAAGCCATTAACGTGGAACTGAAAAAGCCCTTTGATTTAGAAGAGTTAAGAGCGTGCTTAGAGGCCGCTCCGGGTTTAGTGGTGCAGGACGATATAGACAACTGTATTTATCCTATGGCATGCACGGCAGCAGGCACAAACGAAACCTATGTGGGCAGAATTCGCCGGGACGAAAGCATTGATAACGGCGTAAACCTTTGGGTTGTTGCCGACAATATCAGAAAGGGCGCGGCAACCAATGCGGTTCAAATCGCCCAGAAATTTATTGAAATGGAAGCAAACGGCGAGCTTTAATTCGTTTAGGAGGGTTCATATGAGCAAAAAAACACTTTTTACCGGTGCCGGCACCGCGCTGATTACCCCGTTTACGGAAAACGGCGTGAACTTTGATGCACTGGGCAATATTATAGAATTTCAAATTGAAAACAGCGTTGACGCGCTCATTATTTGCGGCACCACAGGCGAAGCGGCCACCATGCCGGACAAAGAGCACCTGAGCGTGATTGAATTTGCCGTGAAAAAAACAGCCGGCAGAATTCCAATTATTGCAGGAACGGGCAGCAACGACACGGCGCATTGCGTGGAGCTGAGCCAGGAGGCTCAAAATTTAGGTGCCGACGGGCTTTTAATCGTAACGCCCTACTACAACAAATGTACACAAAAAGGCCTGATGATGCACTTTGACAAGGTGTTGGAAAAAGTGAACCTGCCGATTATTTTGTATAATATCCCCGGCAGGACAGGCATGCAGTTCAAGTTGGACACATTAAAAGAGCTTGCAAAAGACGAACGGATTGTTGGTGTAAAAGAAGCCAGCGGCTCAATTGAATATTTAACCGATTTGGTGCACACCTGCCCCGAGTTAGACGTTTATTCCGGCAACGACGACATGGTTGTTCCCCTGCTTTCTTTAGGCGGTAAGGGCGTTATTTCCGTTTTGTCGAACATTGCGCCGAAAGAAACCCACGACCTGTGCCAGAAATTTTTTGACGGCGACATGAAAGGCAGCTTAGCGCTGCAAATGGAATATTTAGACTTAATTCACGCGCTATTCTGCGAAGTGAACCCCATTCCGGTAAAAACCGCAATGAACCTGATGGGCTTTAACGCCGGCCCGCTGCGCCTGCCGCTGTGCGAAATGGACGACGCAAACCTTGTAAAGCTGAAATCTGCTATGGCAGACCGCGGCTTAATTTAGGAGGCGCGGCGAATGGCGAAAATTATTTTAAGCGGCTGTATGGGCCGTATGGGAAAGGCCATATCCGCCATTGTGGCGGAAACAGAGGATGCGGAGATTGTCTGCGGCTTCGATATTGCCGGCGGCGACTGCGGCTATCCTGTTTACAGCGACTATGCTTCGGTGTCGGTTGACGCTGATGTGATTATTGATTTTTCCCACCCGGCGAACTTAAATAAGCTGTTAAGCTTTGCCAAAAGAAACGACCTGCCCATTGTTGTGGCAACCACAGGGCTGACCGAAGACCAGAAAAAGGAGCTTTCTGACGCTTCAAAAATTATTCCGGTGTTTTTCTCGGCCAACATGTCGTTAGGAATTAATTTGTTAATTCGGCTGGCGAAGCAGGCCGCGAAAATTTTAGAAGGCAGCTTTGACATTGAAATTATTGAAAAGCACCACAACAAAAAGATTGACGCGCCCAGTGGCACGGCGCTTGCCATTGCCGACGGAATTGCGGAAAGCCTTTCGAACAAGCCGGAATATGTTTATGAGCGGCACAGCGTAAGAAAGCCGCGGGAAAAGCAGGAAATTGGCCTGCACGCGGTGCGCGGCGGCACAATTGTCGGCGAGCATGAAGTGTTGTTTGCCGGGCCTGACGAGGTGATTAGCCTCTCCCACAGCGCCCAGTCGAGAGATGTGTTTGCACAGGGCGCGGTGCGCGCGGCAAAATTCTTAAGCAAAAAATCCGTTGGATTCTATTCTATGGACGATTTGTTTTCTGATTTAGTATAGTTGAAATAAAAAAAAGCAGGGCTTGTGCCCTGCTTTTTTATTTACGGTTCATATCAGGATTGTCCGTCCGCCCTACCAGGTAATCAATGGAGCAATCAAAATAATCAGCGAGTTCCATTATTCTGTCAATTGACGGTCTTTTCCCCTGCTTAATATTATCAATTGTCGAAACGGGAATATCTGCATCTCTCAGCATTGTGCTAACATAGCGAAATCCTTTCTTTTTCTGCATAATACGAATTCTTTCCAGACAAACTTGTGCACTATACATTTTGATACTTCTTATCTCCTTTATATTAACGGTTAACCTCAGGATTATCTGTCAGCCCAACTAAATAATCTATTGAGCAATTAAAATATTTAGCAAGACACATCAGTTTTTCAATTGATGGTGTTTTCCCGCGTCGAATATTATCAATTGCAGTTGGGCTCATATTTGCATCTTTCAACATAGCATCATTAAAACGAAATCCCTTTTTGTTCCGCATAACTTGAATTCTTTTAAGACATATTTGTGCATCATACACAATTATTCAACTCCTTTTTTGGTTAAATTGCCAAATTTCGCCGAACGGCGAAATTTTACTTGACTTTTCGTACAAAGGCGAATATAATATAATTGTAAAAAGGGTTAAACGTCCCCGAATGATAAAATTGGTTGTGGTGACTTCATTATACCATTTGGGGAAAACCTTGTCAACAAAGGGTGATTTTTATTGAATATTTTAGAACAACTGTTCAACGGAGACTTAGACCCAGCCCACAACATTGAACCGCACGACATAGAATATTGGAAAAAGGACAAGCTGGTAGATGAAATGCTCAATCAATGGGCAGAAACTTTGGGCAAAGAATTTGTAGATTTTTATTGGGATATGATGGTGGTCTGCCTGCACATGGCACGCTTTGAAAAGCAAGAAGCCTTCCGCTATGGGTTCTCCTTAGCGGTCTCCATTATGGAGGAGGCACATTGTGTCCGTCTGCACACAGAAAAAAAGTCGTAGTCACACAAGGCTGACAAATAAAAAAAAGACACCCGAAACGCGCACAAATTTATTATAAGGGAAAGCCGCGCGTTTCAGATGCGTCAAATATCCAATTGTTATTTTTTGGAGCCTTGTCTTGGCTGCTGCCGCGGGGCACCCGCCGTGCCGGACAAATTTGTTTGCAGCTCTGCGAGTTTCTTTGCAGACTCGTCCAGCTTCTTTTTTAAAAGGGCAATTTCCGCCGCCTGGCTGTTTAAGGCTTCTTTGGCTTTGGCCTCGGCATGCTTCATGTCGTCCGCCACGTTTAGGGCGACCAAAATAGCCGCCATAGAAGTGCTCAGGCGGTTGTTCTGGTTTTTCACCGCAACCATTTTCCGGTCAACATAGTCCGCCATTTCCAGCATATATTCCCGGCTGTCGTCTGAAACCAAGGTGTATTCCTGTCCGCAAATTTTAACCTGCAATTTGTTCGCCATACAGCCCCTCCAAATTCTGTTTTTATGTAAGTTCTGCGTTTACAATTTCGTTCATAATGTTTTCAACTTCGCTCTGTTTAATGGCTTTCGCCACCACCAGCTCGCTGACCAAAATCTGTTTTGCGCCGTTTAACATTTTCCGTTCCCCAGTGGAAAGCCCGCGGCTTTTTTCCCGAAACATCAAATTTTTCACAACGCGGACAACCTCATAAATGTTGCCGCTTTTAATCCGCGCCACGTTTTCGCGGTAGCGTTTATTCCAGTTAGAGTCCATCTCGGTTGAACAGGAGCGAAAGCTTGCAATCACCTTGTCCGCCTCGTCCTTGTCAATCACGTCGCGAATTCCGATTTCGTCCGCGTTGCAGGTGGGTATCATAACTTTCATATCCCCAATTGGCATACGCATAATATAGTATGTCTGCTTTGCGCCCATGATCTCCCTGTCTTCAATCGCCTCGATTACACCGGCGCCATGCATAGGATAAACAATTTTATCCCCTATATTATATTCCATTTTAAAAACCCTCCCCATTTGGCTTTTTTTAAAAAAAGCCTCTGGCAAAAAAAAATAATATCCCTTACTTATATTTTAGTACAATTTTACTATTCTGTCAAGGTTTAAATGGCCCAGCTTGGCAAAAAAGTCGGAAAACTGCGTATTTTGTCTTGCAAGGAAGTTAGGAACGCTGTATAATAGAAATTGAGTTAAATTTTAAAGAAATGGAGTCAAAATGGTTAAATTTCAATCTTTTTTAAGCAGCTCGTCGGGCAATTCAACGTTTATCACCGACGACCATACAAATATATTAATCGACTGCGGCGCGACCAAAGGCTACATTGAAAAGTGCCTTTCCCGGCTCGGAACCGACGGCACGCACCTTTCCGGTATTTTCATTACCCACGCCCATATCGACCACATTGCCGCAGCTGGGACATTGTCCAGAAAATTTGGCCTGCCGCTATATGCCACTGCCGAAACGTTTGCAAAGGGTGCGCGGCAAATCGGCATGGTGCGCGAGCACAACCTCCGGGAAATTACCCCGGGTGACGATATAACCGTTAATACGCTGACCGTTCACGCCTTTTCTATCCCCCACGATGCAGACGGGGCGGTGAGCTACACCGTAACAGACGGAGAATCGAAATTTGGAATTGCTACCGACTCGGGCATTATCACCGACGAGATTATGCAAAACCTCACCGGCTGCGACACGGTGATTGTGGAGTCGAACCACGATGTGGATATGCTCCGGCGCGGGCCATATCCCTACCCGTTAAAAAAGCGGATTTTAGGCGAGGGCGGGCACCTTTCCAACGATATGTGCGGCCAGCTCTGCGCCGCTTTGGCTAAGTGCGGCACCAGGGCTTTTTGGCTGGGGCATTTGTCCGATAAAAACAACCTGCCCGATTTGGCATATTCCTGCGTAAGCCGCGTTTTGGCGGAAAATGGCATTACCGTTGGGTGCGACGTATCCTTAAACGTAATTCCAAAATTTTGGATTGAGGCGACAATATGAACATTAACATCATTGCGGTGGGAAAAATAAAAGAGGACTTTTTAAAAAAAGCCTGCGCCGAATTTGAAAAACGGCTTTCCCGCTTTTGCAAACTAAATATTATTGAAGTGCCTGACGAACCCATGAGCGACAGGCCCTCAGAAAGCGAGCGCGAAGCGGTTCTAAAAAAAGAGGGCGGGCGGATTTTGGCGGCGATGAAAAACACCGACATGCTCATCTCACTCTGTGTGGAGGGAAAGCAGCTCTCAAGCGAAGAATTTGCTGAAACGTTTAACCACGCCTGTATCGGCGGTGCCTCCACCTTCACCTTTGTCATTGGCGGAAGCCTGGGGCTTATGCACGACATTAAGGCAAAAAGCAATTTAAAGCTATCGTTTTCGAAAATGACCTTTCCTCACCAACTGATGCGGGTCATTTTGCTGGAGCAAATTTTCCGCGCCTTTAAAATTAATCACAACGAAAGCTATCATAAATAGGGGGACTAAAAAATGAACCGAATCTTAAAAAATGAAATTTTAAACCGCATTGAACAACCCTGCATCACCGGCGGCTGGCACGAGGTTTCCGGCGAAGTTACGGCGAACGCCATTCAGCAAGCGCTAAATAAATACTGCAACGTGTCCATCCCCTATTTGGGCAAGCCCATTATTTTAGACGAACCCATTGTGCTCTCCTCTAATAATCATTTGAAAGCGGATAGCCGACAGGTCTTTTTGCAAGGTCCTACATCAAACATGTGCCTTGTGCGGAACGAGCACATAAAAGACGGCGCAAATGGCCCGGCAGACCAAAACGGCCGCGACAAAAACATTAGCATTGAAGGCGGTATTTGGCACATTCGAACAAACCAGCAGTGTTACACCGACAGGGAAGAGTCAGTAAAAGGCGCCATTGGTGCAATCATTCTTTGCGGCGTAGAGCAAATTGCGCTGAAAAACATGGTAATTTGCGACTCTGAATTGTGCGGCCCGGCAGGGTTGACCGATTCGAGCTATGGAATTCAGATAAGCAACTGCAAAAATTTTATGATTGAAAATATTGACTTTAACGATAATCATAGAGACGGCGTGCATGTAAACGGTCCGGCTGCGTTTGGCTGTATCCGCCGCATCCGCGGCGAAAAAATGGGCGACGACATGGTGGCCTTAAATGCATGGGACTGGAACACGTCGGCCATAACCTTCGGCACCATTGAACATTTGGTGGTGGAAGATGTGGCAGGCAGCGGCAACGAGTTTCGCCTTCTGCCCGGGCAAAAGCTGTTTGATGACGGAACTGCGGCAGACTGCGACATTCGAAACTGCGTAATTGAAAACCTTTCCGGCATTTATACCTTTAAGCTCTATGCCCAGCCCAACATTGCCAATGCTGAAACAGGGGCTAATGACGTGTCCGGCTCTGTGGGAAAAGTTGAAAACGTGTTGTTTCAAAACATTACTTTTGCAAAGGCAACATCTGCCGGATTTCACGGCTTGCCTGTTAAGGGGCTGTTTGAAGTTTGCGCCGACTGCAGGTATTTGTTTTTAGAAGATATTTTCGTTCAAAACACCGTTCAACAGTGCGAGCAGCTTGATTTGCGGCTGATGAACGTAGGGCCGCTTTCTGCCGTGTGGAAAAACGGGTCTGACAATCCTGACGACTGGGGCGAGGTGTTCGACCCCGATGCAGTTTGCTCGGCGGACGAAATTTATTTAAAAAATATCCGTTTTGCGGGGACAGCTATAACCGATTTGAATCTGCTCACCCGCGAGGTTCACATGAAAGTAAATCCCGATTATCCCAAAACCACGCCCAAAGGCGGCACGGGGTATGGAATGATAAAAAGGGTATATGTGGAATAAACAAAGAAGCCTGCCAATGCGGCAGGCTTCTTTTATAATTTTGAAATGAAATCCGCCACAGCACCCTGGCTGTTGGCGCAGGTCACAATTCCAGCCTTCGTTTTAACGCTGCCCGGAGCGTTGCCGGCAGCGGCGCTAATGCCGGCTTTTAAAAGCATAGAGAGGTCGTTTTCATTGTCGCCGATGGCCGCCACATTTTTTAAGTCGATGTTAAAGCGTGCGCACAGTGTTTCAAGCGCGTTTCCCTTGCTGGCGTTTTTATGATATATTTCGTAATAATACTGGTGCGTTTTAATGATGGTATAGTTTGCATGATAGGCCGAGCTGCGCATTTGTTCGTTCAAACGGTCTGTTTGGTCCGGCTCCTGAGCAAACAAAATTTTCAGCCATGGAGCGGGAACCGCCTCTAAGCTGTTCGCCCTCCGGGCTGTAATTTTTTCAAAGGCAATGTGCCTGTCGGTGGCGAAGGTTTGCTTCACCACAAAAATGCCCTCAGGCGTTATAACCTCAACGCCGCTGTCCGGCGACAGCTCCATAACTTGCTCTGCGGCTTTATGTGCCTCCTTCGGAAGCTCCACCGTGTCGATATAACGGTTTGTGTAAAAATCGTAGATGCTGCACCCATTATGGCAGATGCAGGGGAAGTCCAGCGTAATTCCGTGCAAAACCGGCGTAACCGCCTCAGGAATTCGGCCTGTGGCAAGGATAAATTTCCCTCCGTGGGCCCTGAAATATTGAATTGCCTCTAAATTTTCTTTTGGAACGCTGTTATGTTCGTCAATCAGCGTGCCGTCTACATCGCTGCACAGCACAAGTCCCTCAAACCGTTTCATGTGTTACCTTCCTTTATTTTAAATTTTTATGTTTTGCGCCATACTCTTTCGGCGAAACCCCAAAATGCTGTTTAAACTGTTTAGAAAACGCAAAGGGGTCTTCATATCCCACCAATCCCGCCACTTCGGAAACAGAAAGCGGGCTTTCCGTCAGCAGCTGGCTGGCCATATCCAGTTTTGTTTTTAAAATATATTCCTTCGGCCCCATTTTAAAGTGTTCTTGAAACAAACGGTAAAGATACGTTCTATCAATTTTCACCAGACCGCACAAATCACTTACAGTTATTTTTTCACAGCTTTTGGACATAATGTAGCTTTTGCAGGCAGCGACATATTCCTCCCCGCTTTTCCTTTTACCCAACGCCTGATTGCTATTATGTACCGTCATTGCGTCCAGAACGCTGTATAGGCCGCTCATAACGGCGTAGGTGCCGCCGGCCGCTGCCTGCTGCTCCAATCGGCCAATGGATTCATTCACCAGCTCGGGATTGCTACTAGTGTAAATGGGCGCTGCTTTTGATAGTCCCAAATCCTCATAAAATTTATCGCCGGTATTGCCGCCGAAATAAATCCAAGTGTAGCGCCACGGGTCGGCTTCATCCGCCTGATAGCGCCCCCGGGTGTGGGTGGGGATGTAAAATGCGTCGCCTTTTTTTAGGTGAAAGGTCTTGCCGCTGCAAACATAGGTGCCCTTGCCGCTTTCAACGTAGTGAATTACCGTGCGGTCTAACAGATAAAGCGACCAAGCGTGCCCCGGCGGACACTCCTGTCTCCCCACCTCCATAACAGAGATGCTTTTTGAAATGTCTAACAGATGGAATAATTCCATGAAACCACCGCTTTTCTCAAATAGGCTTTATTTTGCAAAGGAGAATTCGCCCAAAAACAAAACTTCACCGCTGATGTTATCACGAATTACAAAGGTGAATGGCTCGTTGAATTTAACGTCGATCGGCTGCGGTGGAAGTGAAGATCCTGCCATTCCAATTGATGTTACCGCCGCGGCCTCGGTACCCTTTTCATCTATTTCAATATAGGTTTTGTGAAGAGAATCCTTAATAAAATATTCACCCATACCATTTTCAATCATTGGATCAAAATCGGCGGTTTTATAAATAAAAGCGTCTTTAATGCCCAAATTTTGCATGCAGTTGTTTAATTCTGTTTCATACTCAATTTTGAATTTGGGAATGCTTAAAGCTACGAATTCCGATTTCAGCTTTTCGTTTTCCGCTAAGTCTTTCAGTATCCCATCTCGGTAAGTTCCCTTTACGGCATACATGGAAACGTCAAAATCATACCGGTCAACCCCTGTATATTCGCCGTTTTCATCTAAATGCGCCGCGCTGTTTTTATACGGCAGTTCAACAATCTCCACATCATCGTTTTTATAATACTTCATATAGCCCGTCCGGTTCATAAAATCAAGTTGGGACTGCTGTCCGTTCCGGTCGGTAAATGTATCTTTTTTCGTAGCGTTTTCATGAAATTCATTTTCCCAGGTGCCTTTAAAATAAATTGCATTTAACAAAAGTGCTTCAATTTCGTTCGTTGTAATAATCTCTTTAATTTTTCCGTTGGTCTGCTGGTCCACCCAGCCGTTAATGGCCGCTAACGCCGTGTCGTTTGTCACCGAATTTGCCTCGGCGTTATAAAACTCCTGAACCGTTTTTTTAAAGGTTTCGGTAAAGTCAAGGGACATTCTGTCTTTGTTAATCCAAATAGAATTTGCCACGTTAAATTTTAAAAGCTCCGATTGATTGTAGTGTGCAATCAGTTCTTTTGATTTCTGGTTATAAGCGTTTAAGTCATCAATTTCCAGGGTGTTTAAAATCTGCGATTTTGTTTCTCCGCCTGCGCCGTTTGCCGCCATAGCGAAAGCCATCTTAATTGACAAGGGAGAAAACATGTAATTTTTGTCCTTCGGCATTTGAGCGTTTAGCTTATCCACGAAATTTTCCTGATATGCCGCCGGGCTTCCGCCGTGGAGCACACCTACAAAATCACTTTCTTCATACAGCCCGTTTTCAATGAGCTTTTTGTAAAGCATTTTCCCCTCCGGCAATTTTGCTGTAAGGGCATTGAAGCACAGCCGGGCCGTGTCGCCGCGCAAAAGCGTTTCGTTGTTAAAAACCACGCTTTTTGTAAAGTTGTTTAATAAAAAGTCTATTTCCTTGCCCTTTTCATAAGCGTTTTCCAGCGTTACGCCCTCATAGCCCATCACCGTGAGCAGAATTTTCACAAACTCCTGACCCGTCACAAACCGGTCCGGCTCAAAGGTTGTTTCACTGGTGCCGTCTACAAATCCAGCATGGTAAAACTTTTCAATTGCGTCCTCCGCCCAGTGGCCGCTAATGTCGGAAAAAGACGGCTCTAGATAGCCAATGTCGTTAAACGCTGTGCCTGTGGTTCGCCAAATCAACATCACCGCTTCCGCCCGGGTTACATTGCGATCTAACTCCATACCACTATCCGTTCCCTTTAAAATACCCAAAGTTTTTAAACCCGCCGCCTCTACGCTGTTCACTGTTAAAGGCGGGATTTCCCCGCGGGCAAGCATGGTTTCTGCCGCTAAACAAGGGATGCTCAACGACAGCAGCAAAACGGCTGCCAAACACAAAGCAAATAACTTTTTCATTTTTATGTACCTCCAAATTTTTTTCATTACTCTAATTTAGACGAAACGAAATAAAATAAGTTCCAAATTATTACTATTTTATCACAAAAGAAAAAAAGACGCAACTGAATGATTATTTGCATAAAAATGCACAAGCAGTAAATTTAAATGCATATTATTCATGTTATTATGCATAAAAATACAATTTTCTCAGGAAAAAGCCTTGACAATTTGAATTTAAACTGTATAATAATAAATAGAAAATGATTTTTAACTTGAAAGGAAGAATAAAAAAAATGAAACAATACAACAAAGTGGTTTTGGCATATTCCGGCGGACTGGACACCTCAATTATTATTCCGTGGCTGAAAGAAAACTATGGCTGCGAAGTAATTGCCGTGGCAGCGGATGTGGGACAGGGTACCGAACTGGACGGATTGCAGGAAAAGGCCATAAAAACCGGCGCTAGCAAACTTTACATAGAGGATTTAAATAAAGAATTTGTAGAAGATTTTATCTGGCCCACGTTAAAGGCCGGCGCAAAATATGAGGGATATCTTTTGGGAACGTCTTTTGCCCGCCCCATCATTGCAAAAAGGCTGGTAGAAATCGCCCACAAAGAGGGCGCAGACGCCATTTGCCACGGCTGCACCGGTAAGGGCAACGACCAGGTGCGTTTTGAGCTGGGCATAAAAGCGTTCGACCCGGATTTAGACATCATCGCCCCCTGGCGTATTTGGGATATTAAATCCCGTGATGACGAAATTGATTATGCTGAGGCGCACAATATTCCCTTAAAAATCACCCGGGAAACCAACTATTCCAAGGATAAAAACCTTTGGCACCTCTCCCACGAGGGGCTGGATTTAGAAGACCCCGCCAACGAGCCCATGTTTGATAAAATTTTAGAGATGGGCGTTTCCCCCGAAAAGGCGCCGGACGAACCCACCTATGTTACCATTTCGTTTGAACAGGGCATTCCGGTGAAGTTAAACGGCGAAGCCTTAGACGGCGTTTCAATGATTAAAAAGTTGAACGAACTGGGCGGAAAAAACGGCATTGGCATTTTCGACGTGGTGGAAAACAGGCTTGTGGGCATGAAGAGCCGCGGCGTGTATGAAACACCAGGCGGCACCATTCTTTACCACGCCCATGAAGTGCTGGAAACCATTTGCTTAGACAAGGAAACCACGCACTTTAAGGCAATGGTAAGCCAGAAGATGGCGGACATTGTTTACAACGGCCAGTGGTTCACGCCTCTTTGCAAGGCGATTTGCGCCTTTGTTGACGAAACCCAGAAAACCGTTACCGGCGATGTAAAGCTAAAGCTTTACAAGGGCAACATCATAAACGCAGGCGTTACAAGCCCCTACACGCTTTATGATGAGCTGACGGCCTCCTTCGGCGAGGACGAAGATTATAACCAGGCGGACTCTGCCGGCTTTATCAACCTGTTTGGCCTTCCCATTGCAGTGAAAGCAAAGCTTGACAAAAGGGCAGGAAGAAAAATAGAATATTAAGCATAATTCATTTCCGCACCGAATAGAAATGAACTATACGAATGATAAAATGTGCTGTCATTTGATGGCACATTTTTATTTTACTTTTCAAAAAAGGTGTGTGAAGAAATGAAAGTTTTTGTTATGAACAAAAAAAGAGCGGTGTCTTACCTGGCGCTGATTTTTTGCGCCGTGTGCATTCTTACCATCGGCACTCTGCAGAGCGCCGACGTGTGGAATGACGGCGGGGATAAGCTTTTGCCCATTTACAGTGTGGAAAAAGGGAACGAAAAGGTTTGTGCCCTCACCTTCGACGCCGCGTGGGACGACGCCGATACTGATGTTTTAATTAACATTTTAAAAAAATATAACGTGCCGGCTACGTTTTTCATGGTGGGCAGCTGGGTGGAAAAATATCCCGAATCAGTAAAAAAATTTCATGACGCGGGGCACGAAATTATGAACCATTCAGACACGCACCCCCACATTGACCAGCTTTCCGACACAAAAATAAAAGAAGAAATTTCAAAATGCAATGACAAAATAGAAAATTTAACCGGCACGCGCCCCATTTTGTTCCGCGGACCTTATGGCGAGTATAACAACGCAGTGATTAAAGAGGCGCAAAACCAAAGCATGTTTGTGCTTCAGTGGGACGTTGACAGTTTAGACTGGAAAAATCTATCTGCGGCAGACATCACCGCCCGCGTTACCAACCGGGTGAAGCCCGGATCTATTATGCTGTTTCACAACGGAGCAAAAAACACGCCGGAGGCTTTGCCGCAGGTGATTGAAAAGCTTCAGGCCGATGGGTTTACCTTTGTAAAAGCTTCAGACCTGATTTATAAAGACAATTACACCATAGACCATTCAGGCAAACAAATTCTAAATTAACCAGGAAAGGAAATTGTGATGCGCAGATTTTTAAGTGGCAATGTAGGCAGTACGGCAGAAATTATTTTCTCGAATTTAGGACTGAAAGAAAAAGTTATCGGCGAAATTGTGGGAATTGCAGAAAATGCAATCGTTTTAGAAGTAAACGGTGATTTAACCGCCGGGTGCATTGACAACATTTTGTTTATCCGCGTTTTTAAAGACCCTATGCACGCAAGAGAAGCCGTTTTAGAGAGCGAGATGCAAACTGCTCCTCAAAATGCTGGGTTTCCCAACACAAATCAAAGCGGCCAAACCATCAGCCCGTCATTAAACGCGCCGGGCAGAAGAACACAAACGATTTTAAGATAACCCCTTCCTCTGCCGGAGCTGATTTGCTCCGGCTTTTTTTTATTTCTCACCGTGTTTCTTCCGAAATGCAGACGGGGGCATGCCGACACAGTTTTTAAACGCCCTGCTGAAATAAAAAGGGTCATCAAATCCCACCATGGCAGACACCTGGGAAACGGACAGGCTGCCAACCGAAAGAAGCTCCTTGGCCTTTTCCATTTTAAACCGTTGTTGATACTGAAGCGGCGATGTGCCCATTTGCTCTTTAAATACATGCAAAAACCTGCTACGGCTCAAATTGCTCATTTTTGCTAGCATGTTTATGTCAATCGGAAGATAGTAGTTTAAATGGATAAAGCTTACCGCCTCTGCAATTTTGTCCAAAACAGCGGCTTGCTTCTTTGTTTCCCCCAGCTCAGACAGCAGCATTAACAGCAGTCCGTTCAGGCGTGTTTTAAAAATTTCGCCGCCGGGATAAAACGTTTTCACCATCAGCTGAAAAAAGTGTTCCGCACTGCTGTTTTTGGCCCTCAAATGAGGGCCGGGCGAAATGCCGCAGTCTGCAACGGCAGAGGGTGCCCCTGTGCCATGAAAGTGCACCCAGAACGAGGTTGTGTCAATGCCCTTTCCAAACTGATAATCTTGTTTGTGCCCCGGCTCGTAGAAAACAAAGCCGCCGGGGGAAAGCACATAAATTTTTTCGCCGTAACAGGCGCGGCATTCTCCCGTCACAAGATATAAAATGTGATAGTCTACCCGCCCGTTTTTGCGTATTACCCGGTATGGAGCACCCATTGTCCGCTGAATGCCGCAGCTGTTTACATGAAGATATTCAGAGGATGTCTGGTTAAATTTATCTTGCTGTTCGCCAATATAAAGTTTTTCGTCTGCCATAAAACCACCTCAGGGTCAGTATACATCATTTTAGCATAATTGTCCAGGTATTTAGCAAAATGCTCCATTGTTTTTTTCATCTTCCTGTGATATGATGCAGTTAAATAAAAAAAGGGGTGACGACCATGAAAAAATTTGCATTTATCGGCGCCGGAAGCTTTGTTTTTACAAGGAATATCGTGCGCGACCTTCTAACCTTTCCGGCGTTTCATGATGCGGAGTTTTGCCTGATGGACACAGACTCTGCGCGACTTAAGGCAATTTGTGAGTGCTGCCAAAGAATTGTAACGGCATCGAACAAACCGGCAAAACTTACGACAACTTTATCCAGAGAAGAGGCGTTAACCGGAGCAGACGGTGTTTTGTGCACCGTGTTTAACGGCGGCATTGACATTTGGCGGCACGACATTGAAATTCCCAAAAAATATGGGGTGGACATCAACGTGGGCGACACCCGAAGCGTTTCCGGAATTTTCAGAGCGCTAAGAAACATTCCCTTAATGCTGGAAATTTGCGGGGATATAAAAAAATATTGTCCCAACGCAGTGTTTTTAAACTACACAAATCCCATGTCTATGCTGTGCAAGGCCATGCAGACCTACACAGACGTGGAGGTTACCGGTCTGTGCCACAGTGTGCAGGGCACGGTGAAAATGCTGGCCGAATGGCTTGAGGTTCCGAAAGAGGAAATTGACTATCTGTGCGCCGGTGTGAACCACCAGGCCTTTTACTTAAAGCTACAAAGAGGCGGCAAAGACCTTTACCCGCTTCTGCGTGAAAAATTAAAGAATACAGAATTTTATAATAAGGAAATCGTTAGAAATAACATGTTTTTAAACTTAGATTATTATGTAACCGAATCCTCCGGCCACAACTCGGAATATAATCCATGGTTTAGAAAGCGCCCGGATCTCATTGAAACATATTGCACCCACAGCACCAACTGGAATCCCGGGCTTTATGCCTTTTCGCTAAATTTGCGCTTAGAGCGCGAGGGCCACTGGCGTGACGAGATTGACCAGTGGCTTGAAGAGAACCCGGTGGATCAGATTTCATTGGAGAAAAGCGAAGAATATGCAGCAAACATTTTTAACGCCAGAATCGGCGACCACACGCCTTTTCTATTTAACGGAAACGTGATAAACGACGGCTGCATTCCCAACCTTCCAAGCGACGCGTGTGTGGAAATTCCTGTGCTTGCTGACCGGGCCGGCTACCACAAAACTTATGTGGGCAATCTTCCGGCCCATCTGGCAATTTTGGTGAACACCACCGCCCGTTTGGAAAACCTGGTAGTTGAAGCTGCAATGGAGAAAAACAGGCGCAAGGTTTTTCAGGCGGTTTGCATGGATCCTTTAACAAGCGCCGTGTGCTCGTTAGATGAAATTAAGCAGATGACAGACAAACTGTTTGAAGCAAACAAAACTTATTTGGGCGACTATCAATAAAATATGTTACAGGCGGAATAATCTGTTTTGCCAATCAATGAAAAATGTCTGAAAAATGCTTTTTCAGACATTTTTTAATTTTCATTTATATGCCATTTTATAAATCTATCTAAATATGAACTCTAATAATTCCAATAAAAATTATTATCACAGTAATCTATTCTGCAATTATATTATTTCGCCTTACCTGCAAAACGAAAAAATAACAATCTTGCTTTTTGCACAAATGAGTGATATAATTACAATACTTCAATATGCTGCGGATAAAAATTATCATATGCTTCATGTTGATAATAAAAAGAGATACGTTTTGCGTACGGCTACCTTATTGCAAATAACAATCGCGAAAGGCAGATGGTGTTATGAACAGAAAAATATATGATACAATAAAAATACTTTCTGTTTGGACAGCACTTGTTGTTTTACTTGCAGGCAATATTACCTACGCGCATGGAATTGCCGGAGAAGCTTTTACACCGGAGGAACAGGACTATATTACCCGGAAAAAAACCGTAAAGGCCGCTGTGATAGACGATTGGCAGCCCATTTCGTCGTTAGACGGCAAATATGGTGCGCCGCGGGGACTTGCCGTTGATATTATAAGACGATTTGAGAAAGAAACAGGCCTAACAGTAGAATATATTGAGGCAAAAGACTACATGCACGCCATAAAAATGGCAGAAAACGGCCAAGCTGATATTGCGGTTTTAGCAGCAGTCTATTCCGATGAACAAAACACCTATCAGTTAGAGCTTTCCGACGCCTATTTAGAATCCGGAATGATGATGCTGCGCAGCAAAAATACAGATTTGAGCGATGCAGCGAAATATACAGTAGCGGAAATAGAAGGCTATCCCATTCTTTCTCAAAATCCTTCCATTATACATAAGTCCTTTCACACACCGGCAGAATGTCTGGCGGCGATCCGTGCAGGACAGGTTGATGCTATGTATTGCAATATTTATACCGGTCTCAGTTATACTCAGAGATATACAAACCGGGAACTTGTGTCTATCCCCATCAATGTCAGCGTGCAGCTAAGGTTTGGAATTTGCACAAATGAAAGTGCAGTATTAAAACCGCTGCTGAACCGGACTATTGCAGGCATCAACAGAAATGATATCAACGAAAGCCTGACGTATAACCGAACCATTTCCGTCAAAAGCCTGGGGGATTTTGTTTATTCCTACCCCTTTGAAATTATCTGTGTGCTTATAACGATTTCTGTTCTGACAATTATGAGCATTGTTATCTATATGCGGATTAAAAACCGTCAGAGTGTTTCCATACAGGGATACGCCGCAAGCTATCAAATGTTTGCCGATACCGTAGGCGAGGCAGGCTTTAAATATGACTATATGACAGACAAATTGTCGCTGTTCGGTAAATCTGCAAACAAACTGGCCATGCCTTCTGAAATCAGCAATTTCAGCGCTTATTTGGAAAGACCGGACAAAGAAATATCCTTAACCAATCAGCAATTTGAAAAAATGCTCTCCGATGGGCTGGAGCAGAAAGCCTATGACGTCGAATTGACCTGTAAGCTCAACAACGGAAAATGGCAGCACTTCCGTTTGACTTTCTCCGTGGTTTCTACTGCAGAATCCTATCACAGACCGATTAGCTTACTTGGTTTTCTTACCAATGCGGAAAAAGCATATCAGGAAAAAGAGCAGCTGATTAAGCTGGGCATGTATGACAATATCACCGGGCTTTATAACAGGGCCGGTGCAGAGTCGGAAATAAAGAAACGGCTTGCGCCCGGAACAGACATCACAAACGACTTGCTGCTGATGATAGACGTAGATCATTTTAAGCATTTCAATGATGTTTACGGACATCAGTGCGGCGATGCTGTGTTAAAGTGTATGGGATACCATTTAAAACGTATTTTTTATGAAGAAGACATTCTCTGCCGTTGGGGTGGCGACGAATTTATGCTGTATATCATAAACGCTGCCGAAAATATGGAATCCATCGAGCAGAAATGTGAGGCCTTGCAGACAGCAATGAAAGAATGCAGCTATGAAAACGTTTCTCTGCCTGCTACACTCAGTATCGGAGGCGCAATCATCGGAAGCCGGTCTGTCGAGGAAACGTTCCAATTGGCAGATAAGGCGCTTTATACAGTGAAAGAGCAAGGAAGAGATGCTATTCAGATCATAACAGAATGACGGGAGAAGGTAAAATATGAAAGGATTTCAGAATATCACTTCTTTTTTTAATGAAACATATGAATATGCTTTTTCTCCTGTTCCTTCAGAAAAAAGAAAAGCTACCGCAAAGCTTGCGCTTATTCTGTTCGGCTTTGCGCTTTCTACCTCCGGGATGACAATCGGCGTTCAGCTGGGCAGTGCCATGCCGTTTTGGAATGCGATTGCTGCCTCCCTGACCGGAAATGTAGTTTTATGCATTATTGCTGCTTTTTGGGGCATGGCCGGTTACGAGTCAGGTTATACCAGCGTAAATCTGATACAAAAAATATTGGGCGGTAAAGTTGCTTCTGTATTTTCCGTATTGATTATACTTGCAATGATTATCTGGGTTGGCATAAACGGGGAATGGCTGGCAAATATTTTCATTGTCCTTTTCCCAAGCTGGCCGTTCCCGGCTGTGATTACTACCCTATTCATCCTATCAATCAGTATATTTTTAGCGTGCAACGGCTGGAAAGGCATGGTTATTGTCAGCGGTATCTCTGTCCCGATTATCATCGTTTTGACCATATACAATATCATACATCTCGGAACAATAAAAGGCGGCTTTGGCTTTTTGCTGCACGGCCAGCCGGAAGCTCAGCTGTCTTTTGGCGCCGCATGTACGCTGATTGTCGGAAATTTCTGTATGTCCGCCACCACTATGCCGGATATCTGCCGTTTTGCGAAAAGCAGACGTTCCGTTATATTGTGTGTGTTGGCCTATGCAGCTACGCTTATACTTGGTAATCTGTACGGTATTTTTATTGCCCGTGCAATGGATGCGCAGAACCTGACCTATGGAATCTTACTTTTGCAAATGGCAATTCCGAGTATCATCTGGCTGGCATTATGTTCGTACACTACTCAGATCGTAAATTTATATACTGGCAGCCTTGCATTGCAGAGTCTCGTAAAAAGAACCTTTTTGGGAGGAAACCTTTCCCATAAAACAGTGGTGTTTTTCATGGGAGGGCTGGCCATTCTCGTTGGTGTGGCAAGAATGTCGAATTATTTATCGCATTTTACCCGTTCGCTGGTGTTAAGCGTCATGCTATTGGCGGGACTGGCAATCGCAGAAGTGCTCCTCCGCAAGAAACTGGAGCCGCCTAAAAGCACCATTCCCTTTATCGCGTGGCTGTCAGGCATTGCCGGCGGATGTCTCATATGGTATTTGAAAGGACTGCAAATCTGGACCATTCCTGTGATCCCCACAGTAATTTTCTATATCCTGCTGCGCATCCGGTATATAAAATAATATAATATGCAACAATTTTTACTCAAATATAAGATAACCTCTTGTTTTATCAAGGCTTTTTCATGAAGTCCTCTCAAGCCGTTACAGCACTTTTACAATGTTCCGCCTTTTTTCGTCACACTTTGTTGCTTTTTGCCCTTTCCTCTGATATAATAAAGTTTAAGATAAATTTTGGGAGGCTTAAACCATGTCTGAACCATTCGATGAAAACAACAAAGGTGAAAATTTAAACAACACAGGTATTTACGACTTTGATGATAAATATAAAGAAACAAAATATAACGATGATATTGCGGGAATTTTAAAAACCGCCAACCGTGAATCGGAGCGTAGCCGCGCTCTTGCCGCTCAACGGCGTAAGGCCAGAAAAAAGCGGATTATCACCCGCCTTTCCATTGTCATTGTGGCTTTTCTGCTTGTGCTGACACTTGTCATTACAGGTATTGTCGCCGCGGTGCGGGGCATCGCCGGTTTGTTTGGCGGCGGCAAAAAGGACAAGCCGGACATTGCCCAGCTTGTTTCCAGCGCGGACCTTGCCGCCGCGGGCTACGACTATGACAAGGCCATTGACATTATCCAATCCTACGGCGAGAAATATGAAAAAAAGAAAGAACTAAAGGCTGCGATTTTAAAATATGAGGATGGGAAAGCAAAGCTGGTAAAGTTTGAAGACAACACCAAAATTCCACACATTTCGTTCCGCACGCTTGTTTATGACACGTCGAAAGCCTTCGACAAAGACGAAAGCGCGGATAAATATGACCGCAATATGGTTACCGTTACGGAGTTTTCGAAAATGTTAGACAGTCTATACAGCCGGGGATATGTTTTGGTGGACTTAAACGACATCGCCAAAAGCAGCAGCGACGGCTTTGAATTTTGCGATATCTATCTGCCCGAGGGCAAAAAGCCCCTTGTTCTTTCTCAGGAAGACGTTTCTTACTACACCAGTTTAAAAGGTGATGGGTTTGCGTCAAAAATCGTTATCGGCGAAGACGGGCTTCCGGCCTGCGAATATACAGACGAAAACGGCACTGTTACCACCGGTGCTTTCGATTTGGTGCCGATTTTAGAAAGCTTTATCAATAAACATCCGGACTTTTCTTATCAAGGTGCCCGGGCAACCCTGGCCGTTACTGGATATGACGGCGTTTTGGGCTACCGCACCAATCCAAATGGCGAGGGGTATCAAGAAGGCGATATCGAGAAAGCAAAAACCGTGGCCAACCGGTTAAAGGAGCTGGGCTATACCTTTGCCAGCAACAGCTGGGCCTACACATCATATGCCAACAACAGCTTGGAAAGGCTGAAAACCGACACCGACCGCTGGGAAACCGAGGTTGAACCTATTGTGGGCAGCACAAATATTTTAATATATGCCGGCGGGACAGACATTGTGAAAAGCGGCGAATATAAAGAGGATAACGAAAAGTTTAAATACTTAAAAACAAAAGGGTTTAACATATTCTGTCCGGCAAATTCAAACCAGTCCAGCGTGACCATGGGGAATGACTATCTCCGCCAGGGCCGGCGGGTAATCGGTGGCAATGAGCTTTATTACAGCGCGGACAAGCTGGAGGATTTGTTTGACGTCAGCAAAATTTTAGACATAACGCGGCCTGTGAAAAACACAGTATCATAAGAAAAACTTTACAGCACAGGCTCTATATGGTTGGAAACAGAAAAGCTGCATATACTATCAATAAAATAATAAAGGAGTAATGTGAAATGGCAAACAGATTTATTTTAAACGAAACATCCTATCACGGCGCCGGTGCAATTAACGAAATTGCCCAAGAAGCCAAAGGCCGCGGATTTCACAAGGCTTTTGTATGTTCCGACCCGGACCTTATCAAATTTGGCGTGACAAAAAAGGTGCTGAATGTTCTGGAGGGCGCAGGCCTCGCATATGAGGTTTACAGCGATATAAAGCCCAACCCCACCATTGAAAATGTGCAGCACGGAGTTAAGGCATTTCAGGCAGCACAGGCCGACTATATCATTGCCATTGGCGGCGGTTCCTCAATGGATACGGCTAAGGCCATCGGCATTATTATTACCAACCCCGAATTTTCAGACGTGAGAAGTCTGGAAGGGGTTGCCCCCACTAAGAACAAATGTATTCCCATTTTTGCCGTTCCCACCACAGCGGGCACAGCGGCTGAAGTTACCATTAACTATGTAATCACTGATGCAGAAAAAAACCGTAAAATGGTCTGTGTTGACCCCCACGATATTCCGGTGGTTGCCTTTGTGGACTCTGACATGATGGAGTCCATGCCGAAAGGCCTCACCGCGGCTACCGGCATGGATGCCCTTACCCACGCAATTGAGGGCTACATCACCTTGGGAGCCTGGGAGCTCTCCGACATGTTCCACTTAAAGGCTATTGAAATCATTTCCCGCTCTTTAAGGGGAGCGGTTGAAAACACCTCCGAGGGACGGGAAGGCATGGCGCTGGGACAGTATGTGGCCGGAATGGGCTTTTCCAACGTTGGGCTTGGCATTGTTCATTCCATGGCGCACCCCTTAGGCGCGCTGTATGATACGCCTCATGGTGTGGCGAACGCTATCATTTTACCTACGGTTATGGAATATAATGCAGAGGCCGCCGGCGAGAAATATCGGGAAATTGCCCGGGCTATGGGTGTGAAAAACGTGGATTCCATGGACGCTTCGGAATATCGCAAAGCGGCAATTGACGCAGTGAAACAGCTATCTAAAGACGTAGGCATTCCTGCTGATTTAAAAGAAATTGTAAATCCCAAAGACATTCCATTCCTGGCCCAGTCTGCATTTGAAGATGCTTGCCGTCCGGGAAACCCCAGGGACACCTGTGTGGAAGATATTATAAAACTGTATGAGTCATTACTGTAAGCGCCAAAAAAACTCCGGGCATATATGCCCGGAGTTTTTTTATTTTTCTCTTGACAAAGAATCTTTTTCCTGCTATACTTAATACATAGAATATCTATGTATATAGAATTTATATGTATAGGAGTGATCACATGAAAATCAACAAGGAACTGATGAAAGGCAGCACCTCCATTTTAATTTTGTCGCTGTTGGAGAAAAGGGATATGTATGGCTACCAGATAACCCAAGAGCTGAAAAAGCAGTCGGAAAACATTTTTGAGCTTAAGGAGGGCACGCTCTACCCCATGCTGCACGGTCTGGAAAATGAAAGCGCCATTGCCTCTTATTGGTTTGACGCAGACAACGGCAAGCGCAGAAAATATTATCAGATTACGCCGCTGGGCAAAAAGCTGTTAATTGAGAAAAAAAGAGAGTGGAAAACCTATTCCAATGCAGTAAACACCATAATTGGCTCTGTTTCCAGCATAACCGCGTTTAGGGGGGCCTGCTATGAATAAAATAAGCGCCTTTTTAGACCAAATCTGTCTACATATTTCCTGCAAGGCGGTGCACAGCGAAGTCCGGCAGGAGCTTTCCGAGCATATTGACGAATTAAAAGACACCTATCTGTCTGAGGGCTTGAACGAAGACGAAGCTTTAAACAAAGCCATTGCCGCCATGGGGGATGCAGATGTAATCGGCACGCGGCTGGACAAACAGCACCGTCCGCAAATTGAGTGGTCGCTTTTGCTGCTGACGGTTCTCATTGCGCTTTTCGGCGGGGCAGCCATGTATTTCATCGGTCAAGATTCCGGGCAAATTCAATTTCCCCGCTATTTATTCTTTTCCGGTGTGGGCTTAGCCGTGCTTCTTTCCGTTACCATGTTCGACTACACAAAGCTTTTCAAATTATCCTGGTTTTTCTATGCCGCCGTTAACCTTATATTGATTTTGGGCTTGTTCGGCGCCCGGATAAACGGCTCACACAGAGTCGTATATTTTGCAGGATATGGTTTTTCGCCTGCGGGGCTTCTGCACTTCACCATTATTCCACTGTCTGTGTGGCTGTGCCGGGCAGAGCGATGGTCTGATTTTATCAAGCTTTTTTTGCTTGCCGCTTTTCCAATGGTGCTCACCGCCCTATATCCATCCATGATTAACATTTTAATTTTTGCGGTAATGCTCCTTGTGTCGGCAGCTGTGGCGGTTTTAAAAAGCAATACGCTGCAAAACAAAAAGCAATATATCCTTATCTGCTGTCTGTTTCTGCTTCTTGCCGCAGTGATTGGATTCTTTCTCATGCCGGAATATTTAAGGGCAAAACTCCGGGCATTTATCGACTATAACGCCGACCCGCTGGGCGCAGGATATCTGCCCATGACGGCCCAGAAGTGGCTCATGGCATCAAAGCCAATCGGCGCCACAAATTTCGATATTTTAGGCGCGCCCATCGACCGAACTATGCCCAATGCCGCAAATGAATATGTATTGGTAAACATTATTACAAAATTCGGTTGGATTGCGGGACTTTTTCTGGTTGCTGTGGTAATCGTGTTTTTGGTCCGGCTGTTTTTAACGGTGAGCAAAGTAAAAAACAGGTTTGGTTTTTTCCTTTCCCTCTCCGCCTGCCTGGTGCTGACGATTAAATTTGTGTTCAGCATTTTAATGAATTTTAATTTGTTTCCTTTTGCAGACCTTTCTGTTCCGCTCATTTCCTACGGCGGTGCGGACTATTGTGTAACAATGGCTCTCATCGGCATCATCCTCAGCGTATGGCGCAGAAACAACATTGTGCCTGCCGGAAAAAGAAAAACCGGGCAGATGAAAGAGAAAAACAAATTTTTATCCTTTCATGACGGGAAGCTGATTATTGATTTCAAAAAGAAGTAAAAAAACCGCCGGGCTAATTGCCCGGCGGTTCTGTTTTTAATATCCGATTTTCTTTAAATATTCACGGCTGAGCTTTGCTGCTTCCATTGGCGGACGGTCAACCGACGCATCCTGCTCAACGATCGCATAGGCAGCTCCTGCTTCTTCGGCGGCTTTTAAGATCGCCGGGAAGTCCTGCAGGCCCATGCCAACGGGACGGAACTCAAACCCATTGTCTTCCCTTGTGGTTTTAATTTCCTTGCCGTTTTCGTCAATCAGCGCATAGGCAGGGCCGCCTGCAAACCGTTTGCAGGTAAAGTCCTTCAAATGCACTACCGGGCTTCTGCCGGTATATTTCTTCAAATATTCACAGGGGTCGTAGCCGGCATATTTCACCCAGCAGGTATCAACCTCGGTTTGGAGTAAATCTGAAGGAACAGACTCATAGAGCCAGTCTAACAAAAATTTATCTTCAAACTTCTGGAATTCAAAATCGTGGTTGTGGTAAAGAAGCTGAATGCCGTTGTCCTTTAACAGCCGGCCCACTTTTGTGATGTCTGCTATTACGTTGTCATAGTGGTCGCAGCCCTTGTGGTCTTCCGCCGCCATCCACGGAATTGCGGCATAGTCTGCACCAATGGTTTTTAAATAGTCGGCAGCCTTTTGTCCCTCTTCTAAAAACAGGTTATAAGCCTGGTGAACGGAAACACATGTGAGGCCGATTTCGTCCAGCATAGATCTTACTTCCTCTGCGCTGTGGTCGAAGTAGCCGGCAAACTCAACATAGTCGTAACCGATTTCCTTAACCTTTTTCAATGCGGCATACATATCCTGCGCCATGTCGTCGCGCACAGAATACAGCTGCAAACCAATTTTTAAGTTTCCCATATCAATCAAACCTCCGGAAGTTCAATTGCAATTTCCTTGCCAATTTTAGCAGATTTTACAATACCATCGATAATTGCCTGGTTGTAAAGAATCTGGCTTGTGGGAACAGGCGCTTTTCCGCCTTCTTTTACAGCGTCTAAGAAAGAGCGAACCTTTTTGTAGAAGCAGGACTGGGTCGGGTCGTTGGGGTCTACAAAGATTTTGGGAACAACTGTTTCAAGCTGCGAGCCTGCCACCTCTGTGTAAATTACCATCGGCTTATCTAACTCGCCGTTCCAGCACTCTGTCGAAGGAATGCGCAAAGATGCCTTTGAACCCATGATAATGGTGTCTCCCGGTGTGTCTAAGTGCATTGCCCATGCAATTCTGAAGTCTAAAATAATGCCGCCCTCTAAACGAACAAAACCTGCCGCAAAATCTTCAACGCCGAAAAGATCAGCATATTCAGCCGGCTTGCCGTCCATTTCAAAATAGTGAGGGTCTTTACCGAAGAAGTTTGAGGTGTAGCCCGTAACGGTTAACGGCTTCGGATAGCCAATTGCGTTTAACACCATATCTAACGAATAGCAGCCAATGTCGCCCATTGCGCCGATAACGCCGGTGTCCTCCTGAATAAAGGTTGTGCCGAACGGCGTAGGAATACCGTGACGTCTGCCGCCGCCTGTCTGAATATAATAAATTTTGCCAAGCACACCGCTGTCCACAATTGCTTTAATTTTCTGCATATTGGGGTCAAGACGGGGCTGGAAGCCGATGGAAATAATTTTGCCGCTTTCCTTTTCTGCTTTCATAATTTCCAATGCTTCTTCAGTTGTTACGCACATGGGTTTTTCAAGCAAAACGTTAACGCCTTTTTTCAGTGCATAAATTGCGCACTCTGCGTGGGTTTTGTTGTATGTACAAATGCTGACAGCGTCCAGCTCGGGCTCTGCATCGAGCATGGAAACGTGGTCGGGATAGCAGCGTGCGCCGGTAACGCCGTTCTCTTTAAAAAACGCCTCTGCTTTTCCGGGAATTAAGTCTGCGCCCGCGATAATTTCAACGTCGGGCATCTGAAGATACTGCTGAATGTGCGCACCGGCAATCCAACCTGTTCCGATGATACCAACTTTCACCTTTTTGCTGGCGTCAATTTCTTTGTTACCGCTGGCGGTATTTTTGAATGCGTCTAAATTTTCTCCTGCCATGTTTTTTCATCCTTCCTTATTGAAATATAAAATAATAGACAATTGGTAATCGTTTTCATGATAAAAGAAACCACCATCTATACCGCCTTTCATATTACCAAATTCCCACTGAAAAGTCAAGAGTAAACATAAAAAATTCAAAAAAATTTTGCCCCCGCATGAAGGTGCAAAAAGTGGTTAAACTAATCAAAAACAAAGAAAAGGAAATGATACCTGTGGAAATTTTAAGCGTAACCCTAACCGCCTTGCTTTCCGTTGCCGTTATGTTTATTTTGGCAAAGCTCATTGGAAACCGGGCAATTTCACAAATGAATCTATTCGATTATGTGAACAGCATCACCATCGGTTCCATTGCGGCGGAGCTTGCTACGTCAGACGTTGAAAATATGTTAGACCCGCTGGTGGCTATGGTGATTTATGCCATTGCGGTGATTGTGTTTGCCCAAATTTCCTGCAAATCCTTGGGGTTTCGCCGGTTCGTGGAGGGGCGTACGATCATTTTAATGAAAAACGGAAAGATTTATAACAAAAACTTTGACAAGGCAAAAATTGACATCAACGAATTTTTAATGCAGTGCCGGCTGCTGGGATATTTCAATTTGAACGACATAAAAACCGCTGTGCAGGAGTCCAACGGAAAAATCAGTATTCTGCCAACCACTGCGGCGCGGCCTGTTAAAACCCAGGACCTAAAATTAACGCCAGCAGAAGACACCTTATACACCAACGTGATTTTAGACGGCAAGGTGCTTTCCGGCAACCTGCAAAATGCGGGCTATAACGAAGACTGGCTGAATAAAGAGCTGAAAAAACAAAACATTTCGCATATTAAAGACATTTATCTTGCCGTATGCAGCAAAAACGGTGATTTTTATGTATATGAAAAGCAAGACCGCAAAGACAAAAAAGACATGTTCGATTTATAAAAAAACAAACCGCGAATCACCCCGCGGTTTGTTTTTTATCAGACAATCCTTTTTTGATAGCACACAAAATCGTGCTCAAACAAACGTGCCGTGCCAAAGCTTTGAAACCCCTCACCCTCATACAGCCGTTTTACCACCGGCTGGCCGCAGCTTGCAATGAGGCGAATGGTGTCAAACCCCTGTTGTTTGCACAGCTCTATGGCCTCTTTGAGCACCAGCCTGCTAAGGCCCTTGCCCCGCATTTGTGAAACCAGCCCGAACCGGGCGATTTCGCACGGGCGGCAGGCCGCCCCGTCCCAGGGCAAGCAGTTTAACTCTCCGTTTTCGCCTGCGGCAATCAATCCTGCGTCCCGGTAATCCATTTGAATGATATATAACGTGCCCGCGGCAATGTCCTGTTTTAAAATTTCCTCGTTCGGATAGTCCTCGTTCCAAGTGCTGTAAGGCGCATTTACCGCCTCCCTGCACAGGGACAGCAGCTTCTTTAAATCCTTATAATCCGCTTTGCAAAATGAAATGTTCATATGTATTTCCCAACCTGTTTTGAATATTTTTGAACCATTTCGCTTGTCCACGAAAGAAGCGTTTGCGTTATGGTTTCAAACTCCGCTTTTAAAAGCGTTTCATCACTTTTTAAACGCTGTCCCGCGTCTAAAAGTTCCCGCTCTGTTTTGTCCGCAGCGGCGTAAAGCTCCGCTCTCGTTCTAAAAAACGTTCCTGTTTCACAAAACAACCTTGCCCGCATAACAAAGGCCGCCGTTTTGCATAAACCGTTCAGCACCGCGCCGCTTTGTCCGTGCAAAAAGTTATGGGAAGCACCGTGATAAATTCCGCACGCGCCGGCAACGACCGCACGCACCGCCTCTTCCCGGCCGGGGGCCGGAACAAAATAGTCCAAAGAGCCAATGATCGGAACCGTGTCGTAATAAAACTGGAACAAATCTGCCCTTTCCCAGCCGGAAATCTCCTTCTCGCCCGCAACAAACCCGCAGATTTTTTCCCGATAATCCATATGGTCAATGGCCTTGCGGTACTGTTTCAAGTCGTCTGCCGTAACCTGGTCTAAAATTAAAACCACGTCAATGTCGCTGTTTTCGTCCGCTTCGCCCCGGGAATAGCTTCCCTGAAGCCCCAAAAACAAAATCCGGCTGTGAAACAGACCTTTTATTTTCTCTTCATATTCTTTCAACCATTTTTCCAGATCCATGAATGGCACCTCCGTTCATAAACAATACTATACCATAAACCTTCGCCTCCTGCAACTTGTTTTATATACGTTTTATTTTTCCTGGGCCTATTATGTTTTGTGCTTTCTTACTGCAAAAAAGACGGCGACCTGGTAGAGGTAATTTGAAAAGACAAAATCCTATTAGGACTGATCGTTCTATTTGGCCTCATTTCCATGGGGATTCTTTATTATTCTGCATTTTAATGCTCCCATAAATGATCACCCCACCAGTTTGGTAAAAGTTCCCCCAACGTAATTGTTTTTAGGCCGTCTAGGTCTGTTAAAATTTCTATATTCGCGCTGTCCCGTCCAAGCTGCATGAAAAACTCCCGGCAGGCGCCGCAGGGGTAGCCACAGGTTCCGTCTCCCATCACACACACCAGTTTTATGATTTTGCTTTCACCATTGGTAATCATGTTTGCAATGGCGTTTCGTTCGGCGCACATTCCAAGAGTGCAGGCCGTGTCAATGCACACGCCGGTGTAAATGTTCCCCTTTTCTGTCAGCACAGCCGCTGCCACGCCTCCGCTTTCCACAAATGGCGAGATAACCTTTGGGTTCAGCTTTTGTTTTGCCGCATTATATAATTGTTTCCAAATTTCATTCATACTGTTTCATTCCTTTCTAAACATCGTTTTACTAAAATTTTGCATAATTTTCCATACATGTTTTTGTGCATAATTACCTATTTTTTTATTATTATTGACATATTTTTATTCATATAGTATAATACCATTAAAAAAAGGAGGGGTTAAAATGTCAGATTCTGAAATTATGGCGTTTATTTTAGGTTCACTCGCAACGATAAGCATAATTGCTATCGTTTACTATGTTCTTTTAGTAATTGCGCAGTGGAAAATATTCACCAAGGCCGGGGAAGCCGGCTGGAAATCAATTATCCCGATTCTGAACGGGCACGTTCTGTATCGGATATGCTGGAAACCGTCCATGTTCTGGATATGTGTTGTTGCAGCAATTCTTGCTGGAATCTTTAACAGCATGCAAAACAGTTTGGCAGCCATTATCGCACTCATTTTGTATATTGTTGTTGCCGTTATTTCCATTATCCAATATTTTAAGCTATCAAAAGCATTTGGGCACGGTGTGGGATTTGCAATCGGATTAATTTTATTAAACCCTATTTTTATGCTCATTCTTGGGTTTGGAAGCTCTACATATGCAGAGCATAACTGAAACAAATGAACAGACAAAAAGTTTATGAAAAACGCCCGCGCAAAGCGCGGGTGTTTTTCATAACATGGAATGTTCATCTAACTTGTTCTTTCAATGTCTCAGACATTGAAAATCTTTTACAATCTGTTGTTTCTCTAATGATCAAACAAGGTTAAATTATTTTTATCAACAGTAGAATTCTATTGGATAGGCTAAATACGAAATTTCATCTAATTCGTCAACAGTTACCAAACCGGACGGCGCATTTAATACACTCGGAATGCGATTGACAATAGTTGCGCATGTATGCTCAACTGTAGCAGGTTTGACTACATGAAATTCGGTATTCGGTTCGCCAATAATTTTCCAATCGCACATATCGCCATCATCGGGACCATATACCTTGCCTATGCATCTGGTTTCAATGATTGGACCTTGAAATGTTTCAGTTTCTACCACAGCCGCCATTCCAATACACTCTCCTTTAGGGATTGTTCGTTGCATTGTAGAGGAATAAACATCATCTTCCTTAAAATACGGAACACACTTTTGCGTCTGACTTTTAATTGTAAGTCCAAGCTTTGCGGCAAGGCTTTCGTTTGAGTTCCATACATAGCATGGTTCTATAGTTTCAGGATGTGCAATTTGATTTTCAAATTCATCTGCACTTAATCCTACCCCATGAGCTTTTGCCAAGGCCAAACCATAATCTTCAACATTATAGCTTACTGCGCCTTCAATTTTTTTGATACTATTACAACTCCCAGCAATCATACCGACCATGTTTATCCAGAAAGTATCCTCCATTCCGCTTCCGACAAATGTGCAGCCATGTTCTTTGGCAATAACGTCAAGAGTATTAGCACGTACAGGGTCGGTTGTCCAACAATAGGTAGCCTCCTCGCAGGTCGAGATGACGTTGATTCCACGACTCAGACATTTAACAAAGTGTTCGTAGCAGTCACTAACCAGACTGAAAAGTGTAACAACTGCGATATCAGCATCGGTGTTGTCCAAGATTTCGTCGGCATTGCTATTGATAATCACACCCGTTTTGACACCAAGCTCTGCAAAATCACCAATATCCATTCCGACCACTTCAGGGTTTATATCAATTGCACCAACAATTTGTACTCCGTGCTCGTACATATATCGCAATGTATATTTACTCATTTTTCCGCATCCATACTGAATAGCTTTAATTTTTTCCATAAATAATACTCCTCTTTCCTTAAACAGCGCCCGCACAGCCCACGACTACGGGTTTTGCTGAAAATTCTGTACCATAACAGTTATTTGCCATTATGATGTACCAAATTTGATAAAATATACATATAGCACTGAAAAAGAACCATTTAGTTACAATTAAGTAAATTGTAAAAAGCCAACTGTCATATTTCAAACAATTGACTATATAAATTGATTGGCTGTGTAAATACATATGAAAAAGGATATATTAGATGGCTTAACCCTTCCAAAAAAGATACCTATGCGCCGCAGGCACATACTCGCGAAAAGGCGGCAGTAACTGTAAGCCGTTGCGAGCGAGCTTGCAAGTGAACAGGCATAAGCGTGCCTTTTTGCGAAAGAGGAGCGGCAGCCGTTCAAGTGAAGCCGTATTTTCGCATGAAAATGCGGCGAACCAAAAGGTTCGCCGCAACGTGGAGGCGCCACCCAGATTTGAACTGGGGAATCAGGGTGTTGCAGACCCATGCCTTACCACTTGGCTATGGCGCCGTTTCATTCAATTTTGAAACTAAAATCTTGCCTTAACTTTAAGGCAAGATTTTAGTTTTTGGAGCGGAAGACGAGATTCGAACTCGCGACGTTCACCTTGGCAAGGTGACGCTCTACCACTGAGCCACTCCCGCACAATAACATCTAAAAAATAACACGGTGGTGCCTCCGGGCGGAATCGAACCACCGACACAGGGATTTTCAGTCCCTTGCTCTACCGACTGAGCTACAGAGGCAAAAATTGGCGACTCGGATGGGGTTCGAACCCACGACCTCCAGCGTGACAGGCTGGCATTCTAACCAACTGAACTACCGAGCCGCATTCAATAAAATTTTCCTGCGACTTTGTTATTATAGCATAATCATCTGGCACTGTCAAGAGTTTTTTTAATTTTTTGCCTCACAATCATAATATATGTGAAATCCGCAGTGATATTCCATGATTTTTTCAGAATTCTATGTAAGCCGCCGTATGGCGGCTTTTGAAAACACGATTACCGGCAGAAACAGCCGCCGTGGTCGAAATCACCGCAGGAGTCGTCGCCGGCTTCCTCAACAATGCGGCGCACTTCCCGAAGTGCCTCCTGTGCTTCACAGGCGCTTTCTGCTGCTTTTGCAGCAGCAGCTTCAGCCGCACAAGCGGCTTCTTTTGCTGTGCAAGCAGCTTCACATGCGGCCTTTTCAGCACGTTCTGCCATACAGGCGGCCCTTTCAGCAGCGCGGACTGCGCGCTCTAATTCGTTTCTGTTAAAATTGTTTGATCCTGAACAACAAGACATAAAATAAAACCTCCAAGATAATTGATTGGGAACAAATCCCAATATCAGTATATGTCATATTTTGTCGTTCGTGACATACATTATATCAAAAAGCGGCACGCCAAATGGCGTGCCGCAACAATGCGAACTGCTATCTTTTTTTGCAAAAAAAATCGGAGCAAGCAAAGCTTACTCCGATGTGGTGGGCGCTACAGGGCTCGAACCTGTGACCCTCTGCTTGTAAGGCAGATGCTCTCCCAGCTGAGCTAAGCGCCCACATGTTGGTTCTAAAACCAACAAAAATTATTATACACGAAAGACAAAAGAATGTCAAGCAAAATTTTTTATTTTTTTGCTTTTTTTAAAAGCGCGTCCAACTCAAATTCAGAAAATTCATAAACTTCAGGGCAAAATCTGCATGTTACCTGGGCGCCGTGGTCTTCCTCCATCATTTTCTTCAGTTCTTCTTCTCCCAGCGAAATGAGCGCCCGCTCAATTTTCTGTCTGCTGCAGTCGCATCGGTATTCATACTCCACTTCGTCTAAATATTTAAAAAACAGGCCTGCAAAAACGCTGGTAATAATTAAATCGGCAGAAGCTCCATTTTCCAGCATAGTGGTTATAGAGTCGAGCCCTTTTACATTTTCTTCGATTAATGCGGCGGTTTCCTCGTCACAGCCCGGCATGAGCTGAACAAACAGTCCCCCCGCCTGCTTCACGCTGTAATCCGTATCCACCAAAACGCCTAAAGACACAGCCGTGGGAATTTGCTGTGACTTGGCGAAATAATAGGTAAAGTCCTCCGCAATCTCTCCCGAAACCAGCGGCACCTGCCCCACATAGGGCTCCTTTAACCCCAAATCCATGGTGACAGCCAAAGACCCTTTGCCAACTGCGCCGCCAACGTCTAACTTACCGTTCTTTTTCAACGGAAGGTCTACATCAGGATTCCCCACACAGCCTTTCACGGCGCCCCGTCCGTCGGCCGTGCACACAATGGAACCCAGCGGCCCGTCCCCTTTTATAATGGCCGAAACCGTGTCCTCTTCCGACTTCATTCCGCTGCCGATCAGCGCCGTCATGGTTAAGGTTCTGCCCAAAGCCGCCGTGGCAGCCGGTGATGTTTGATGTATCTCAAAGGCTCTTTGCACAATGTCGCGGCTGTCAACAAAGCTTACCCGCACCAGTCCTTCCGAATCAATTGCACGTTTTATCACACTCATGTTTTTAAAACCTTTCTAAAAAATGCAAAGCCCCATAACCTTTTCGATTACGGGGCTGATTGGTATGTGTTGCATTGAATTTAAGTGTCACATATAAAAACTAAATTAGCATATATATATGAAGCCCAAAATCTGAAGATTACGCCCTTGTGACATTTGCTGCCTGGGGACCTTTTGCACCTTCAACAACTTCGAACTGTACGTCCATACCTTCGTCAAGTGTTTTAAAGCCGTCCATTGCGATCGCTGAGAAATGAACGAATACGTCTGTACCGTCTTCAGCAGCAATGAAGCCAAAACCCTTCTGTGCATTAAACCATTTCACTTTGCCTGTCTGCATTTAAGATGTTCCTCCTGAAAAAAATAAAATCTGTACATATTGCACATCATTAAATATAGCACACGCGCGCTTTAAAGTCAACCTTTTTCCAAAAAATTTAAATAATTAATTTTGTGAATGGACAAAACGCAGAAAAAATGGTATACTAAAAATAAATATAACGTGGAGGTTAGAAAACAAATGAGTGAATGTACACACGACTGCGAATCCTGCGGGCAGGATTGTTCTGAAAGAAAAACAAGCTTTTTGGAAGAACCCCACAGGCTTTCGCATATAAAAAAAGTAATCGGCGTAGTCAGCGGCAAAGGCGGCGTGGGAAAATCCTCCGTCACCTCCATGCTGGCGGTGCTCACCCGGAGGGACGGGTTTAAAACCGCAATTTTAGACGCAGACGTTACCGGCCCGTCTATCCCCAAGGCCTTTGGGTTAAAGCAAAAGGCCGCCGGAACCGAGGAGGGAATTTTGCCGGTGCGGACCAAAACCGGCATTGACGTAATGTCGATTAATTTGCTGCTGGAAAACGACACAGACCCGGTGGTTTGGCGCGGGCCGGTGATTGCAGGAACCGTGAAGCAGTTTTGGACCGATGTAATCTGGGACGATGTGGACTTTATGTTTGTGGACATGCCCCCGGGAACGGGCGACGTGCCGCTGACGGTGTTCCAGTCTATCCCCGTGGACGGGATTATTGTTGTCACCTCGCCCCAGCAGCTGGTTTCCATGATAGTGGAAAAGGCCGTGAAAATGGCGGAAATGATGAATGTGCCGGTTTTGGGAATTGTGGAGAACATGTCTTATTTTGAATGTCCCGACTGCAAGAAAAAACACGCGGTATTCGGCGAAAGCCACATTGAGGATATTGCCGCAAAATATGGAATTCAAAACATTGCAAAGCTTCCCATTACAGGTGAAATTGCCTCTGCCTGCGACAAGGGAATTGTGGAGCTTTTGGGCGCTCAATGGCTGAACGAAATGGCAGACGCCGTGGAAAATCTGCTGTAGGCGGCAGGCCAATTAAAAAAATTTTGAAAAAGCAACATAAAAAACCGCTGGCTGTGAAAACTATCATTGTTTAGCCGCAGTCAGCCGCCGGAATGAAACGCTCTGTTTCCCGCGGAAAATCCGCGGCGGAATGGAGCGTTTTTATGTATGCGTTAATTGCCTTTGCACCAATTTTAATCACGCTGATTTTAATGACAGTTCTGAACTGGTCTGCGAAACGTGCGCTGCCCATTGCGTGGCTGGTGGCGTGTATTGCAGGTATCTTCGCGTGGAAAATGCGTTTTGTCACCGTTGCCGCCTGTACGGTTTATGGATTTTTAAGCTCCATTGAAGTTCTGCTGGTGATTTTCGGGGCAATTTTAATTATGAACACGTTAAAATGCTCCGGCGCCATGTCTGCCATCAATCACGGTTTCACCCGCGTCAGTTCCGACAAGCGGATTCAGGCCATTATCATTTGCTGGATGTTCGGCTCGTTTATTGAAGGCGCGGCAGGTTTCGGCACGCCCGCGGCGCTGGCAGCTCCGCTTTTGGTAAGCCTGGGATTTCCGCCCCTGGCCGCAGCCACTGTGGCGTTAATTTTTGATTCTACCGCCGTTTCCTTCGGTGCGGTGGGAACGCCGGTATCTACCGCTTTAACCCAGCTGGGCACAAGCGTGGGGCCGGAGTTTGCAGGAAAGCTTTCTGTTTGGACCGCTTTGCCCCACGCGGTAATGGGTATTTTTGTTCCCTTTTTGGGGGTTGCGGTGCTGACGAAGGTGTTCGGCAAAGAAAAGTCCATAAAACCAGCATTGGCCGTTTTGCCCTTTGCCCTCTTCTCCGGCATTGTGTTTTCTGTACCCTATGTGATTGTAGCGGCGGTGTTTGGCTATGAGTTTCCGGCACTTTTAGCGGCGCTCATTGGCCTGATTGTTACCGTTTTTGCCGCAAAGAAGAAATTTTTAGTTCCAAAAAACACCTGGGGATTTGCACCGGAAACCGAGTGGAAGCCAGACTGGCGCTCGAAAACAGAACTGGAACGGGCAAAGCCCTCCGATATGCCCTTGTGGCTGGCCTGGGCGCCCTACGTGCTGATTGCGGCCATTTTGGTTATTACGAGAATTCCGGAGCTGGGCATAAAGAACATCATCAACACCAATGCGTCTTTCCCGTTTGTTTTTCAGTTTAACAATATTTTTGGCGTAGAGCAGTTAGATTTTTCATTAAAATGGGCCAACATTCCCGGTGTTCTGCCCTTTATCCCTGTAGCCATTTTAACCCATTTCATGCACAAAATGAGCTTAGACGAGGTGAAAACTGCCTGGATTGACACCTTCAAACAAATTGGCGGTGCGGCGGTGGCTATTATTTTCGGCATTGCCTTGGTGCAGGTGATGAAGTTTTCCGACATCAACGAAAGCGGTCTGCACAACATGATGGTAATTATGGCGGAGTTTATTTCAAACGCCGGCGCGTCTGTTTTTGTGGTGCTGTCTCCCATCATCGGCATTTTGGGTTCTTTCATATCCGGTTCAAACGCCGTCTCCAACCTTTTGTTTACCAATCTGCAGTTTGAAACTGCCCAGGCGCTGAATCTGTCCACCGTGCTGGTGGTGGCCATGCAGGTAATCGGCGGCGCCATCGGCAACGTCACCTGCATCAACAACGCCGTAGCCGTGTGCGCCACTGTGGGCACCTCCGGCGCGGAGGGAAAAATTATTAAAACAAACATTTTGCCCTCCGCCATTTATACGGTTGTTATCATCGGCATTTTTGCCCTGCTGTTTGCGGTCGGGTTCAACCCGTAAAATTTGTTTGTTGAAAACAAATTTCCGACAAAAGTATGTTAGCCGGTTCTTATAAGAACCGGCTAACATAAAATAATATTGCATTTTAAAACACTTATTTAAAGGCTCGTTTTAAATCCGTTGCCCACAAATCAGTTGTGTTTTTTATCTAAGCAAATCAAGGCTGTTCGAGCCTTCTAAATTTGCAATGGTCATCATCCGGTAGGCGCCGCACCAGGCAGAGAGACAGTCGTTAAAATGCCCCCGTTCCTCGCAGGTGGGACGATACTTCGTCCAGCGGCACTGAAAAAATCCCTCATTTTGGCCGCCCAACGGCCGGGTTTGACCGTGGATTTCCTGCTTCGTATCCTCTGTGATACACAAAATTGCATTGCACCACATGGCTTTGGCACGGTCGATCCACTTTTTGTCACCCGTTAGCTCTGCAAGCCGCACAAACTCTGTCACAGGGGCAGCCCCCCATGCATCTATCGCAGGGTGTTCTGCGGAGACCGCCGTCCCACCCGTGGTGTAATAGTTAAATTGGTTAAAATCACTGTCCGGTGCGCTTAACGTATCGTAAACAAACATCCATGAACAGAAATAATAGGCCGCCTTTTGGGCTGTTTCCAAAAAATGCGGCTCTTTGCTGATGTCGTAAAGCATTAATGACGACGTGATAAAGGGATACACCGTTTCCTTATCTACACAGGCGCAATCTAATGCCCCAGCCGTACAAACAAACTCGTCTATATCACGTTTGGTATAAAGTGCATGAGCATGCTTCGCGCAGATTAGATAGGCTTCGTTATGCGTTAATAGATAGGTCTCGAGCAGACCGGTTATCACAAATCCGCCGATAGAGCCGACTGTTGAAACAGGCTTTGCGTTCATCGTCCAGGTCTTTCCGAAACCTGTTTCTTCATTAAAATGGGTGCAGAAAAAGTCTGCCAGGCGAATGCAGAAGTTTAAATACTTTGGCTTGTCTGTTCCAATTTTTTGCATGAACTGATACATCCGCGCAAATTCCGCCAGCGCCCAGCCTAAATTGCACGTGTCAACCACAACATCTTTCTCTCCGTTGTAATAGTGCTGGAATTCCGTATACACCAGCCCATTTTCCAGTTGTTTTTCTGCCCAGCTGTCAAACACATTTACCGCGTTATTCAAAAGCTCTGTGTCCCCCGTTTTGTATCCGTGCCGAGCGAGCATGCGCGCATTCAGCAATCCCTGATCTGCCCAGCCAATTTCAAACCGTTCATTCCAGCGCTGAATTCGCGTATTTTCCGGGTCCTGCAAAAGCTTTGCAAGCGCACTGTCTGAAAGTTTGCCAGAATGCTGCAGGCTGTAAGTTTTCGGCGAAAAATTTGTATAAATCATTTTGTGTCCGTGGAAATCGCCCATGAGCTGACGGGCAAATGCAATTCCTAACTCCCACACGCGCTCAGGAGATTTATCCGGCGTTTTTTTATTTTTAAAAACATCAGAAACTCTATCCAACAAATTTGCCATGGCAAAGTTTTTCCATTTAGGCACACAGACAAACACAAACAAATTAAGACAAATCGTTTCACCGGGTGCAAGGTGAAAATACTGATCAAATCGCTCTGTCATCCTGTTTTTTCCTGAATAAGTCACAGGTGCTTCCGTGACCGGATGATACAGCTTGTGCACAAAAGTGCCGTCGTCTCTTTTTATGAGAGAGCAGGCGCTCTCTAAGCTATGTGCGTCGCAGTCTGACGCAAACAGCGCGGCACCGAAATTTTCGTTTTCTGACACAGTGCAGGATGGTATGCCCTCCCTGTCGTAAGCAAAGATCCAGGACGCGCCGTCTTTTGTCAGACCTGCGGGCGATCCTCCGGCGCCAAACTGATTTCCATTATACAACACACAGGGAATTACATACTTTTCCGGTACGAAACAGGTTTTCACCGTAAATATGGATTTAAACTGTTTTGATGTGTCCGACGCATTACATATGGTTCTTGTAACGCGAAACAACCCGCCAGACAAATCTTTAATTTTATCCGCAATGCGCAACCCTTCTCCGCAAAAAGATCTTGTGCCGCTTTCTTCCTTTTCCAGAGTTAATTCCGTCACATCTCCGCTTATCGTTTCGAGCTGTGCGTTTTCAAAAGAAAGAATCGCATGATCTTTTTCCTTAGATATCTGAAAAGTTTTATCAATAAACAATTTTATTCCTCCAATCAGACCGTCTTTAACCCAAAAAATTCCCATCTGCGGCTGAAACTTTAAACTCCTCTACGGTTTGCTTCGTTTCATAGTCATACTTTTTAAACGCAACCGACGAGTTGCCTTCTTCATAGCTTGTTTCGTAAACAAAACGTTTTCCGTCTTCTATAAACTCCTGCGTTCCCACCCACATGGGGTAGGACAGCAACTTGTCGTTTTCTAAAATGGCGTTGGCCGCCTCGCTTGAAACGCCAACTTTTGAGAGATATGTTGCAGGAAAATCAGAAAATTTGCCAATTTTACTGTTTCTGCCCAGCTGTTTTAAATAATTCTGCACCTGCTGCTTTTCATCATTTTCAAGCTGCTGTAAAATTCTTTCGTGATTTGCCAATGTGCGTTCGGCAGTTTCCTTCACAAACATTTCATTCACAGCGTCTTCATATTTCATGCCCTCAATCGCAAATTCTGCATGTTCAAACATATAATTTCCCTTGTCGTTTACTTGAAATGTAAGCACAGCTGGTGTTATTGTTTCGCCTTCGATTCTCACAAAGTTATCATTGATAAACCGATAGCTGCCGAAAGCCAAAACCGCGCAGGCCCTTGTTTTTCCGTTTACTGTTTCCGCACTCATTATGGTGTGACCCTCGGCTCCAAACTCACCGCCGGAAAATTTTCCGTTCAGCTCAGCCAAAATTGCCTTGCCCGCAGCTTCATGAACGCTCTGGCTCTCGTAAGCCGGGCGAACCTGATCCATAAACACGGCAAAGTCTGAGCCGCTTTTTAAGGTTGCAGAAAAGCCCTTGTCATCTGCAAGCACAAACACCTTGCCCCGGCTTTCCTCGCCATACTGCTGATACCGGCGGTAGACTTCGCCGTTCATTTTATATTCCACAAAATCCAGCTTTGGAATTAACGCCAAAAGCACCGTTGCCTGCTGGCGGCACTCTTTGCTTTGTATGGGATAAGCTCTTGTTTCTTCCAGTTCAAACACAAGCCCCTTTTTGTTGCCGTCTGCAACCTGCTCCTGGTTCACAATTCTGGCGTTTTCACTGTAAAAGGTTGTTAAACCAATAATGGAATTTACATTTTCCACGTCTTTCAGCTTTGTTGCTTTCAACGTATACAGCTGGCGGTAAGGCGCAAACGTTATGTCCTCCGCCAAACGTTTCTCCCGGCGGCTGGCCGCGCCAATATAAATTACTGCAGCAATTCCTGCTGTCACCGCCACCGCTGCGGCTATGGCAATTCCTTTTTTTAACTTCGTGTCAAATAGCTGTTTCATTGCTGGCCTCCATTTTCTTTATTTTCCCATGGCCGAACGCCTGGTTAAAATCCATTTATCCCGGTCTAAGGGGTTTACGCCCCGCCGTTTTGTTTCCGCAGTAAACCCTTCCGGGCAGGGACGGTATCCGCAAAACCTTGCCCTTAGCGTTCCCTTGCCGCCAGTTTTATGCAAAAGCACGGTGCTGTAGTCTAAGCTCTCCGCTGCCGGCACGGTTGCCTCCAGCAAAAATCGCCCGTCTGCAATGGTCTGGTTTTCACAAATGCCGCGCATGGCAATAATATCGCCGATAATTTTGCCCGAAAATTCCTCCGGAACAGACACCACAAGCTTTTGATAGGGCTCCAAAAGCCGCGTTCCGCAGTTTTTAAGCCCTTTCATCACCGCGATGGGGGTGCACAAAAAGAAGTCAAGGGGGTGGGTATGCACCGTGTGGTGTTCGCCGCCCGAAAGCGTAACCTTCAGGTCTGTTACCTCCCAGCCGTAAAGCCCCTGGGCAAGCGTTTCTTTAACCGCAGTTTCCACATGACGCTGATAACGGTAAAACATCTGGTCGTTGGGCACGTTACCTTTGTCATACACAAAGCCCGACCCTAAGGGAAGCGGCTCAAAATCAAGCGAAACCACCGCCCAGCAGGGTTTTGGCATGGTATATGCGTCAAAACCCGTTCCGCTTTTTTGAATGGTTTCTTTATAAATCACCGTTGGCGGCGAGAACAAAACATTCAGCCCAAACCGTTCTTTTATCACCGCAGTGAGAATTTCCAGCTGAATTTTTCCAGCGACGCTGATAATAAGCTCCTTCTCCCCGCTTTCATATTGCATGGAAAGGCTGGGCTCTTCGTCGGAAAGCTCTTCAAACGCCGCAATCAGGGGACGAATGTCCCCCTCTTCTGTCAAAGAGGCCTGAACGCTTAAAAAAGGCGTGCTGAAAGCAAGGTTTTGTGCCTTCCACGCCTTGCCCACCGTGTCCCCCGCTTTCACATGGCTCAGGCCGCACACAGCGCCCACATCCCCGGCGGAAAGCAAGCCGATGTCGGTAAATTTTTCCCCAACATAGCGCCGAACCTGAGTTACCTTTTGCCTTTCAGGAAAAGAGGAAACGGTGATCTCTCCCCGGCTTTTCACCTCGCCGGAAAACAGGCGCAAATGGGCGATTTTGCCCATACTTTTGTCATGGGTCACCTTGTAAACAATGCCGGAAAGAATCGGCTCGTCTGCATTTTGAACAGCGCCGCCCAATGCGGCTTTGCCGCCGCTGCTGTCAGCGGTTTCAGCAACAAAAGAAAGCAGCTGTGAAACGCCCATACCCAATTGGGCGCTGCCGCAGAAAACGGGCATGGCTTCGCCTTTTAAAAACAATTGCGTAACAGAAAGCCACGCCTGGCGCTCTGTTACGCTTTCTTCTAAATATTTCAATGCAAACGCGTCGTCTGCGTCTGCCACAAATTCACATACCGCCTCAAAAAAGGCGTCACCGCTCCTGTTTTGAGCGCTGCATTCCCGGCTTCCCTCATCCGTCACTTCCGACATGAACAGACAGCCGCCGGCTTGCTTTTCCAGCGCTTTGAGAACGCCTGCAACGTCGCTGCCCGCCCGGTCGATTTTATTGATAAACACAATGGTTGGGGTTTTTGTTTTTTTCAGCGCGTCTAAAATCAGCTCCGTCTGCGCCTCTATGCCTTCCACGGCGGAAACCACCAAAACCGCCGCGTCTAAAATATAAAGAGCACGTTCCACGCTGGCGGAAAAATCCGCATGGCCCGGGGTGTCGATTAAATTCACCGCCACATCTTTTTCCGGAAGCTCAATCCGCGCCGCAGAGGACACAACAGAAATGCCACGCTGTTTTTCAATTTCCAAAAAATCGGTTTTTGCGGTGCCGCTGTCCACACTGCCTAAATTTCGCACCGCGCCGCCGGCATATAAAAGCTGTTCCGTCAGCGTGGTTTTGCCGGCGTCTACATGGGCCAATAGCCCGATATTGAATGTTTTCATGGCACACCGCCTTTAATCTTCTATGTCGAATACCGACTGCTGGGCCAAATTTGTCTCTTCCCGCTCATATTTCACACCGAAATGCTCATAAGCCCTCACTGTGGCCATTCTGCCCCGGGGGGTTCGGTTTAAAAAGCCCAGCTGCAATAAATATGGCTCATATACGTCTTCAATGGTGTTGGAGTCCTCGCCGATGGAGGCCGCTAAGGTGTCCAGCCCCACAGGGCCGCCGCCGAAGTTTTCAATGATGAACATCATCATTTTGCGGTCAATCATGTCAAGCCCAAGCTTGTCCACCTCCATGCGGGAAAGGGCCTGATCTGCAATTTTTTCCGTTATTTTGCCGTTGCCTTTTACCTCGGCAAAATCCCGCACACGCTTTAACATCCGGTTGGCGATTCTGGGCGTTCCCCTGGAACGGCGGGCAATTTCCACCGCGCCGCTTCTGTCAATTTCCGTTCCTAAAATCGACGCCGAGCGGACAATAATTTCCGATAGCTCCTCCGGCGTGTAAAGCTCTAAGCGGCTGATAACGCCGAACCGGTCCCTGAGCGGGGCAGTGAGCAGTCCCGTTCTGGTGGTTGCGCCAATTAGCGTAAACCTGGGCAAATCCAGCCGCACCGAGTGTGCGCCGGGGCCTTTGCCTAAAATAATGTCTAACGAATAGTCCTCCATGGCGGGATATAAAATTTCCTCCACGCTTCTGGACAACCGGTGAATTTCATCAATAAACAGAATGTCGCCGTGGGACAGGCTGGTGAGAATTGCCGCCAAATCTCCCGCCTTTTCAATGGCAGGGCCGGAGGTTACGCGAATGCTCACGCCCATTTCGTTGGCAATAATGCCCGCAAGGGTGGTTTTGCCAAGCCCCGGAGGGCCGTAAAGCAGCACATGGTCTAAAGGCTCTTTTCTGGCCTTTGCCGCTTCAATGTAAACGGTTAGGTTCTCTTTCACCTTGTTCTGCCCGATATATTCCGTTAAGGCTTTTGGCCTTAGGCTATATTCCACTTCTGTGTCCTCGCCGAGGGTTCTCGACGTGACAATCCGATCTTCAAATCCCTGTTCTATGGGCATGTTCTATCCTCCTACTGTTTCATTAACTGAATTAGGGCCGCCTTAATGGTATCTTCCGTGCTTAAATCCTTTGAAACCTTCGACACGGCAAGCATGGCCTCCCCACGGGAATAGCCCAAAACCACCAGCGCCTCCACCGCGTCGTTTCCGCCGGAAGACGGGGAAAAGGCCTCGGCCGCCGCGCCGCCAACTGCAATTTCTTTTCCTTTAAATTTATCCTTAAGCTCCAGCACAATTTTCTGCGCCAGCTTGGGGCCAACCCCCTGGGCTTTGGTGATGGATTTATAATCGTCTGTTACCACCGCCAGCGTCAACGCCTGGGGGGACAGCGCGGACAAAACCGCCAGCGCCGCTTTCGGCCCCGCGCCGTTTACGGAAAGGAGCATTTTAAACATATCCATCTCCTCCCGGGTTAAAAAGCCGTAAAGCGCGAAAATATCCTCCCCCACCCGCAGGTATGTATGTATCCGCACTGGTTCGCCTATGGTCAGGGCGGAAAGGGCGGCAGGCGTCATAAAAATGCGGCAGCCAAAGCCGCCGGCATTTATCACCGCCGCGGTTTCTTCAATATATTCCACTGTTCCGTCTACAAATGCTATCATATGTTTTAAATTCCTTCTTCTTTTATCAGGTTGTGATATTTGGCCGAATAGCCGTGGCACATGGCAATGGCTAAAGCGTCGGCCACGTCGTCGGGCTTTGGAATAGCATTTAGCTTGAGCATCGACGTCACCATTCTCTGCACCTGGGCCTTGTCCGCCCGGCCGTAGCCGCAGATGGCCTGTTTAACCTGGAGGGGGGTATATTCAAAAATGGGCACGTTTAAAATGGACGGCGCCAAAAGACACACACCCCTGCCATGGGCCACGGTGATGGCGGTTTTTACATTGGTGTTAAAAAACAGCTCTTCAATGGAAAATGCGTCCGGCTTGTGCTTTTCAATCAGCACGCCTATGCTCTCATAAATATCCCGCAGGCGGTCGGTTAGCTTGTCCCCGGCGGGCGTTGTAATTGCGCCGTATTCCACAGGCTGAAACCCAAGCCCGTCATAGAAAATCACGCCATAGCCAACAATGGCAATTCCGGGGTCGATTCCTAAAATAATCATTGTTTTCTCCCGAATTTCAAAAAAAAGTTGAGATTTTCTTAATTATCATGTATAATAAATTATTATACCATACCACGAAATAAAATGCAACGGATTAAAATAGAAAGGTTTTGGTGACACAAATGAAGCTTTGGGGCGGTAGATTCAGTAAGGCAACAGACGCGCTGGTAGACGATTTTAATTCTTCTATCCGGTTTGACGCGCGCATGTACAGGCAGGACATAAAAGGGAGCATGGCCCACGCCGAAATGCTGGGCAGGCAGGGCATTATTCCAAAAGACGACGCGGCGCTGATTGTGAAAACGCTGGGCGAAATTTTAAAAGACATTGAAAACGGCAAGGTGGAATTTTCGATTGATGCCGAGGACATTCATATGAACATCGAAACTATTTTAACCGAGCGCATCGGCGACGCGGGAAAAAAACTGCACACCGGCAGGAGCCGCAACGACCAGGTGACCCTGGATTTGCGCATGTATTTAAGAGACGAAAGCGACGAATTGATAGAAATGCTGAAAAACACCATGACCGTTTTGCTTGATTTGGCCTCAGCGCATGTAGACACCATTATGCCGGGCTACACCCATTTGCAAAAAGCCCAGCCCGTGACCTTTGCCCACCATGTGATGGCTTATTTTCAAATGTTTTCCAGGGATTTAGAAAGACTAACAGACTGCCGCAGAAGAGTGAACGTTATGCCCTTAGGCTCCGGCGCCTTAGCGGGCACAACCTATCCCTTAGACCGGGAATTTGTGGCGGAAAAGCTGGGATTTGACGCCGTTACTTCAAACTCCTTAGACGGCGTTTCCGACCGGGATTTTGTCATTGAATTTCTGTCTGTTCTCTCCATGATTATGATGCACCTGTCCCGCTTCTGCGAGGAATTGGTGCTCTGGTCCAGCCACGAGTTTGCCTTTGTGGAGATGGACGACAGCTATTCCACCGGCTCCTCCATCATGCCGCAGAAAAAAAATCCTGACGTGGCGGAGTTAATCCGTGGAAAAACCGGGCGGGTTTACGGTCATTTAATGTCGCTTCTCACCACCATGAAAGGGCTTCCCTTGGCCTATAACAAGGATATGCAGGAGGATAAAGAGGCGGCGTTCGACGCTTTGGACACCGTGAAGCTTTGCCTGCCGGTGTTCACCAACATGGTGCGCACCATGAAAGTAAACGGCGAAAAGATGAAACAAGGCGCAAAGGGCGGCTTTACCAACGCCACAGACATTGCAGACTATCTGGTGAAAAAGGGCGTTCCGTTCCGTTCCTCCCACGCCATTGTGGGAAAAATGGTCGCGCGGGCGGTGGAAACCAACCGGGATTTAGACGAATTTTCCCTTTCGGAATTTCAGGAGTTTTCCGATTTAATTGAGGAGGACATTTACAACGCCATTGACGTTGCAACCTGCGTTGCAGAGCGTAATATTACCGGCGGCCCTGCAAAAGAACAGGTACAAAAAGAAATTGATAAGGGATATGAACAATTAAAATAAACTGTAAAATAAAAAGGGGCTGCAGCAAAAGGCTGCAGCCCCTTATTTTTATGCTTCTTTTGCAAACCGGCCCCAGCCCTTTGAAATCGCAAGACAGGCTCCGCCGCCGAACAGCGCAATTGCGCTCCACAAAAAAACCGTACTGTTCCAGCCAAAACGCTCGGAAAAAACTGCCATTCCGAAGGTGGATACCGCGCTTCCCACATAGGTGCAGAAGTTCAGCATGCCCGAAGCAAAGGATATGCGTCCGAACCGCTTAAAATAGGGCGGAACCATGCAGACCAAAATCAGGTTCACGCCGTGCATGCTTCCTGTCAACAGCGCCGTTAAAAACACAGATAAACCTGCGTTTGCGCCGTTTGTCAGCGCCAGCACCAGCGCCGCGGTAAAGCCCGTCAAATAAAGCATTCCACTTAAAAGCAGTTCGTTGCGCACTTTTTTTCGGTAAATCAGCGACGTAACCTGAAAGGTTACAATGCTGAACACCGGCAGTACTACGCCGGTTAAAATAGAAATTTTGCTGCTTAAGTGAAAGGTTTCAGATATGTAAGACGGCATCCAGGTGGTAACGCCGTCGCGAAGCATGCCCTGCAGTGCAATTGCAAGCATAATGCCCGGCAGCAGGAAAATTATGTTCCTGGTAAGCGGCTTGCGCTCCTGTGTTTCAGCCGTGGCTGTGCCGGAAAATTCTTTCACGCCGGGACATTTTTTTAGCCAAATTGCCGCCATAACTGCCGCACACAGCGCAGACAGAACAAAAATAGCCCTCCAGCCCGCAAAATAGATACACACCGGTGAAAGCAGATATACCAAAATTGTGCCGCAGGAGCTGCCCCAGGAAACAATTACGCAGGCCTTTTTATAGGTTTCTTCTGTGAACAGCACCGTCATAATCTTTACCAGCGGCGGCCACATAAAGGCCTGGGCCATACCGTTAATTCCCCACACCGCTGTCATTTGATAGGGCGTGCGGCAAAAGGGAATAAGCAGATTCATGAAAATGGTTACCAAAAGCCCCGAAAAAATTAGTTTTTTGGGTTCAATTCTGTCTCCTAAAAAACCGCTTATAAGCTGCCCTGCCCCATAGGTTACCGCGCTGGCCGTCAGCGCAAGGGAGGCAAGGGATTTCTGAATTTCTTCTGCGCTGACCAGCTCTGCTATCACCGCGCCATAATTAATTCTTGTCACATAGCTGATTAAGTAAAGCGCTGTAAACAACAAAATCATGCGGTTCACCGCATGTTTTTCCGTTATTTTGTTCATCTGATAACGCTGCCTTCCCATTCTTTGGCCGGCTCCGCCCCAAGCAGGCTTGCCACCGTAGGCGCAATGTCTTTTATGCTGACGCCGTCAATTTGCTTATTTTGTGTAAACGGTGCGCCGCAGAAAAACATGGGAATGGTCATGTCCTCTTTTAAATTGGTTCCATGTATTCTGTCATGTCCGCCGTGGTCTGCTGTTATAATGATGGTATATTCGTCTCCCAACGTATCAATCAGACTGCCGACCATGTTGCAGGTTTCCCGCACCGCATGCAGATATTCTTCGCTCATCCAGCCAAAGGCATGGCCTGCCTCGTCAACCCAGCCAAGGTATAAAAACGTGAAATCAACGTCATTGTCCGTTAAAAATTGGGTTGCTTTTCTGCAAAGCTGCCGGTTCGTTTCCTCAAATCCATAGACATGACCGGAACAATATTCGCTGTGGCTCAGGGAGTCCGGTCGGGAGAGGTCGCGCAGCTCCTCCCAGTTATAAAACATAGCACATCTTTTCTCTTTTTGCTTCAGCTGCTCAAACAGGCCGGAAATGGGTCTTACCTGCGGCGCATAGGTGTTTGTAGTGGTTCCGTGCCGCGACGGATCTACGCTGTGAAACAGCGACATATGGCACGGCAGGGTCACCGACGGTTCAACCGTTCGGGCGTTCATGCAATAGGTGCTTTTTTTCTTCAGCGTTTCAATCACCGGATGCCCCTCTAAACTGTCTGGCCGCATACCGTCACTTAAAATTAACAAAACCTTCATTTTATGTCTTCCTCCCCTGTTATAATTGTAATATTGTTATTTTTATAAACCTCTTTCACTTCGTCGGGCAGCCGGGAGTCTGCGATATAGATGTAGCCCGGATTCATGTCTGCCACCTTGATAAGCGCGCTCTTTTCATATTTGCTGCTGTCGGCCAGAACAATGACCTTATCGCCCACGGAGAGCAGTTTTTGCTGCATTTCCGCCAGCTGAGGCTGGCTGTCGCATATGCCGTTGCTTAACGACACGGCCCAGGGAAAGATAAAAACCTTGCTTACGTGGATTCTCTCTAACATATCTTTGGCAAAGGTTCCGTAAAAGGAATTTTCGCGGTTTAAAAAATAGCCGCCGCACAATAGAATGTTAAAGTTTTTAAAGTCATGTGCTTTTTGAAACACATCCATGGAATGGGTGACAATGGTTAAGGTGTCAAACCGCTCCATGAGCGTTTCAATAAATTCAATTGCCGTGCTGCCTGTGTCAATTGCGATGCTGTCACCGTTTTTAATATAGTTTGCCGCCAGGCGGGAAACTTCGGTCTTCTCCGGGCGCTTGTCGTCCAGCCGTTTGGAAAGCTCCCAATAGGGCCGCGCCGAAGCCTTTAACACCGCGCCGCCATGCACCCGCACCAGCTCGTTGTTTTTTTCAAGGCTCAGTAAATCTTTTCGAATTGTTTCAATGGAAACATTAAACTTTTTGGCAAGCGCCGCCGTTGTTACGGCGGACTGGGTCTGCAGCAATTTACAGATTCTGTTTCTCCGTGCATTTGCAAGCATATCCTACTTTCTCCAATCTAAATCCAACTTTATGCAACATATTATATTACACAGCCGTTCGTTTGTCAACACATTTTTGCTTGCATAAAAGAATCATTCTTCTAAAATGATATAATATAGAATATGAATATGGAGGAATGACCATGAAAGAAACCACATATGGATATGCCAGAGTTTCCGGAAGGGACCAGAATGAACAGCGGCAGATTTTGGCCCTGCGTGCCTTTGGCGTGAAGAAAAAAAATATATTTTGTGACAAGCAGTCCGGCAAGGACTTTAACCGGCCGGGATATTTAAAGCTTTTGTCCCGCCTGAAAGAGGGAGATATTCTTGTTGTAAAAAGCATTGACCGCTTAGGCCGGAACTATGATGAAATTTTAGAACACTGGAGGCTTTTAACCAAAGAAAAAAAGGCGGCCATTGTCGTTTTGGACATGCCCTTGCTTGACACCCGGCGGGATAACGATTTAACCGGACACTTAATTTGCGACATTGTTTTGCAGTTGCTTTCCTATGTGGCGCAGACAGAGCGGGAGTTTATCCGTCAGCGGCAAAAGGAGGGAATTGCCGCGGCAAAGCTGCGGGGCGTTCAGTTTGGCCGGAAAGCCATTCCGGTTCCCGACTCATTTGACGCAATTGCTTCAAAATGGCGGGAAAAAAAGCTCAACTCCCGGCAGGCGGCAGAACTTTTAAGTGTTTCACAGTTTACCTTTTTAAAGTGGGCAAAAGAACGGGCGTAAGAAAAAACAGATTTTTGCAAAAAATTGTAGACTTTTCCGTTCAAAGGTAGACTTTCTCTTTCTGTTGATTTCTGAATATATTTAGTAATACATAACAATACAGCTACAAAATGCAGGATTTTTTTCGCTTAAAACCATTATAGCATCTTTGCGAGAAAAAGTCTGCTTTTTCTTTCATATGAAAGGCGCTGTTAGAATGGACAAGAAAAAAAAGACCGTTGTATTAATTGCATTTTATAATGTAAAGGCACTGGGCGTGCGGTATTTAGATAGCTACCTAAAACGGCACGGCTACAACGTTGTAACGATCTTTTTTAAAGCGTTTAACAGCCGCGGTCCCACCCCGGCCACAATTTTAGAGCTGGATTTGCTTGTTGAAACCATTCGCGCATCGGGCGCGTTTATCATTGGTCTTTCGGTTATGAGCTCTATGTATATGGACACGGTAAACGCAGTGTTAGGCTCTGTGAAAAAATGCGGCCTGCCGGTGGTTTGCGGCGGGGCATATGCCACCATGTTTCCGGAACGGATGTTAGACGCCGGTGCTGATTTTGTGTTACGGTCTGACGGGGAAATCGCTATGTGCGCGCTGGCCGACGCACTGCGCTGCGGAAGGGATTTTAAAAACGTTCCCTCCCTGTGTTATAAAAAAGGCGGCAAGCCTGTTTTTAACTCGGTGGACGGTGTGTTAAACGACATAGATGGATATGGAATTCCGTCGGTTAAGTGTGAACATGCTTATTTTATTGAAAACAACACGGTAAAGCCGGGCGACCCGCAACTCTCTGCAATGAGCTATGAGGTGATTGCCTCCAGGGGATGCCCCTTTACGTGCTCCTACTGCTGCTGTTCAAATTTAGGCCGCCTTTTGCCAAAGGGGACCAAAAAAGTGCGCACCCGGTCTGTGCAAAGTGTGATCGACGAGCTGCTGATTGCCAAGCGGGAGCTGAAAAACCTGGTTTTTGTGCACTTTTACGATGAAATCTTTCCCAATCTGCCCGGTTGGGTAGACGAGTTTGTTTCTCTGTATGACAGGCACATTCATTTGCCCTTCACCATTTGGTCCCATCCGAAAATGGTTGACGGGGACGTTTTGAAAAAGCTGGTTTCCGTGGGGCTTTGCGAGGTGATTTGCGGTGTGCAGTCCGGCTCGGCCCACATTCGCAGGGACATTTTTCACCGCTATGAAACAAACGGGGAAATTCTTTCGTCTGTGAAAAAAATAAAACGCTCCGGCGTGTTTTGGGCAAGCTACGACTTTATGTTAAACCACCCCTTTGAATCGTTAGACGATTTAAAACAGACCTTTCATTTGGTGCGCCGCTTTCAGCCGCCCTTTGAACTTCAGCTTCACGGCCTGAATTTCTTGCCCGGCACGGACATTATTCCCCTTGCCATTGAAAACGGAGTTTTGACAAAAGAAGAATTAAAAAAAATCGTGAACGCTCCCATGGAGGAGCAGTTTGCGGCCTATTGGTGCGGCGCAGACAATTCTGAGGCCCAAATTTGGTACCGGCTGATTTTTCTTTTGCAGTTTTCCCTGCTTCGCAAACGGGCGGTTAGGCTTTCTAAAAACATCCAAAAAAACCAATACGCCATTGGTAAACTGTATCGGTTCGGAATGAAGCTGTTAAAACTCCGCTATGTTTATAAGAAGACGCGCATGATTTTAAAGAGCCTAAAGATGCGGTTCTTAAGCGGTTTATCGTCCTTTTTGGAAAAAAATAAAAAAATTTTTGAAAAACCTCTTGACAAATAACTGTATTAACTGTATTATATGTATTAGTACAGATAACACAGTTAGGGAAAGGAGGAAAACCATGATTCAACTTGATTTTAGCGACCGCAGACCGCTGTATGAGCAGATTAAAGAAAAGTTTAAGGAGCTGATTTTCACAGGTGCCATGAAGGAGCAGGACAAAATTCCTTCGGTGCGCGAGCTGGCTTCCATTCTTGCTATTAATCCCAACACCATTCAGCGGGCCTATAAGGAACTGGAGGAAGAGGGGTATATCTACTCCCAGCGGGCAAAGGGCAGTTTTATTGCACCGGTGCAGCAGACGCAGGAAACCGCCTATGTGAAAGCGCTGTATAAAGATTTGACCGAAGCTGCCGGCGAGTTGTTTTACCGCGGTGAAAGCCCGGAAACCGTTACAGCTGAAATTATGAAGGTTTATGATACAATGAGAAGGGATGGAGGAAGATGATTGAAGTTAAAAATGTGACAAAGGTTTTTGAAGATACAAAAGCTTTGGATAACCTTTGCCTGCATGTGAAAAAGGGCACGGTTTACGGCCTTATCGGCCCCAACGGTGCCGGAAAAACAACCATTATCAAGCATCTGACCGGGGTGTATAAGCAAGACGCCGGGGAAGTTTTGATTGACGGAAACAACGTTTATGAGAATATAAAGCTAAAAAATAAAACTATTTGCATTGGGGATGACTTATATTTTTTCCCCACATATACCATTGCCGACATGGCAAAGTTTTACGCTGGCCTATATCCCGATTGGGACTGGGTGCGCTATGAAAGCCTGAAAGAAGTGTTTAAAATTGACACGAAACGCCGGGTGCGCAAGCTTTCGAAGGGTATGCAGAAACAGGTGGCCTTTTGGCTGGGCATTTGCACAAAGCCGGACGTGATGATTTTAGACGAGCCGGTGGACGGCTTAGACCCTGTAATGCGCCGCAACGTATGGAAGCTGATGCTGCAAGATGTGGCGGAGCGCGACATTACCGTTCTTGTTTCCAGCCATAACCTGCGGGAGCTTGAGGACGTGTGCGACCATGTGGGCATTATGTTTGGCGGCAAAATTGTGCTGGAAAAATCGTTAGACGACGCTAAGGGCAACATTCACAAGGTGCAGGCGGCGTTTTCCGGCTTTATGCCCGACGAGCTGACGCAGGAACTGAACGTGCTCCACTCTGAGCAGTTCGGCTCGGTTTACAGCTTAATTATTAAAGGCGACAGCGGCGAGATTAAAAACAAAATTGCGGCTTACTCCCCGCTGCTTTGCGATATTTTGCCGCTTACCTTAGAAGAAGTTTTTATTTACGAATTAGGAGGTATTGGATATGAATCTGCGAACATCCTGCTTTAATTCTGCGGTTTTCCGTTCAGATGTAAAGCGTCTTTGGTGGGTTCCCGCGCTTCATACGCTTTCCATATTTTTGCTGTGCCTTTTGCCGTTTTACATTGACTATCACGAGGCAATCGGCCTGTTCGGCGGGGCAAGTGAACAGTACATAAACTCTGCCTTATTCCAGTGCAGCCCTGTGCCGTACATTATTTTGGGGATTCTTACCGTTGGAATTTCTGTGCTTTTGTTTTCCTATTTAAACTCAAAAAGTGCGGTTGCCACCATGCACGCAGTGCCGGTGAAGCGCAAAACCCTTTACATTACCCACATTGTGTTCGGGCTTATTGCATTAATTGTTCCCATCTTAATCAACGGCGGAATTTTGGTAATTATGCGTTCTAACCCGAACATTGCCCAGGTAATTTCCATGAGCCACATCGGAGCCTGGATTTCCACACAGATTGCATATGCCGTTGTTGGCTTTGCCTTCTCTGTGCTCATCGGCATGTTTACGGGTAACAGCGTTGCACATTTGGTGTTTACCTATATCTTTGCTGTTTTACCGTTCCTGGTTGAGGCCGGTTTGAAATATATTATGTATTTAAATCTCTACGGCTATGTAATGAACGACACAAATATGGCAGTTGCAAAATATCTCTATTTTTCCATTGACAAGCTGACTGAGCCAACGTGGTTTCTTCTTTATATGGCCTATGCACTGGTGTTCTTCTTAATTGGTTACTTGATTTATAAAATCAGAAACTTAGAAAACAGCAGCGAAGTGGTGGCATTTCCAAAATTAAAGCCGATATTCGTCTATGGCGTTTCTATGTGCTTTGGCGTGGCGGGTTACTTTTATCTGGCAGAAATTATAAATGTAAACAACCTGTTTCTGGCGCTGCCCTTTGGGCTATTGGGCCTTGTCATTGCAAATATGCTGGCGAAAAAGTCGTTTACCATTAAGGGTATTTTAAAGCCCACGGTTGCCCTGGTAGTTTCCGTTTCTGCTCTGTTTTGCCTGTTCCACTTCGACATTACGGGCTTTGAAAAACGGGTACCCGATGCGGCTAAAATTGAAAGCGTAAGCGTTACCCGCCGTCCGCCGGACTCGCGGAGATTTGTTAGCTCAATGAATGGCAGAATGGTGATTCCGAAAGATGTTTATGTGCCCAACATGACGAAACAGCAGGACATTGAAGCTGTTTTGAAGTTCCACAGCCACAAAACCGTTGAGCACACCGAGGAAAGCGACAATACAGACTATTTGTATGTAAACTATCAATTAAAAGACGGCAAAACAATGATTCGCCGCTATATTGTAGACTATGACGACGACAAGGATTTCTTAAAGCCGATTATGGAAACAGAAGAAAACTTAAAAGACCGTTTCCCTGTTTTAGAGAAATCCACAGAAGACCTCACATCAATTTCTATAGCAGACGCACGGCTGAGCAGGCCTTTTAATTCTTACTTCATGCAGAAGGATACCGACACTGAAATTGCAAACAGGCTGATTGACGCCCTAAAAGCCGACTTGTCGCAGGTAACCTATGAAGAATTTATTGACGAGATTGCCCTGCCCACCTATATTGAAATCAATTATGAAATTCCCCTTGTTTATGAGGGAACTGATATTTTAGTGACGGATTTGGATGCGCAGCGCACCTTCAGTGACACCAACACCTACTACGTTCGCCCGTCTTACAAAAACACGATTGCGCTTTTAACTGAGCTGGGCTTTTATGACGCACTGCCTGCGGCTTCGGAATATCAATCCGTTGAGGTTTGGCGCACAAGCATTACGGGAGATGCGCGCAAACCCGACGTGGTTGTTACCGATCCGGCACAAATTGAAGAAATTTATAACTATGTTACTACAACACAGCCGAAGTTAAAACGCAACGCCTATTTAGAAACAGAGTTCGGAAATGCCATTACCCTGACGTTTCAGTCCAACACACAGCAGGAATTTACGGTAATCCGCTCAAAGAATGATGTGAGCATGCCCCAGTCATTGGCAAAGCTTTTTGAATAAGCCCCTCCATTTTACATAAAGCGATTTACAAACCGGCAGACGGCAAAATTTTAATTGATAAAAAACAACTCCAAAAATTTATAAATTTCATTTTGCATGAATATCCCTAAGACAAAAAACCACATGCCGGCGTAACCCCTGCCTTTACCGCAGATGAACGCTTTCCGGTTTGCCAATTGCTTTATATTAAAATAAGTGCGCAGCCATTTCGCTGCGCACTTTTATTTATTTCCCACATTTTTCTGAAATAATGTATCTTGGCCTGCCTTTAATTTCGTCGTAAATTTTCGCAATGTAATATCCAATGCAGCCCAGGCTGATCATAATGATGGAACCGATGAACAAAAGCACCACAATCACGGTGGTAAACCCATCCAATGCGGTGTGAACCGCCTTTTGATACAGCGCAATGGAGCCTAAAACAACGGACACAATTAGCACCAAAATACCCAAAAACGTGATGATTTGCAGCGGCAGCGACGTAAACGACGCAATATTGCGCACCGCATATTTCACCAACGACCAGGTGGACCATTTTGTCGTTCCCGCCGCGCGGTCGGCTACCTCGAACTCCACCTCGGCAGTTTTAAAGCCAATCCAAGAGGACAAGGCCCGGAAAAACACGTGCTTTTCGCGCATGGTGAGCAGCACATTTACGGCTTTCCGGTCTAACAGCTTAAAGTCAGATGCTCTCGACATGTCAATTCCTACCGCACGGCTGATTAACCTATAAAAGCATTTCGCCGCAAAAGAATGGGCGGCAGACTCTTTGCCCCGGCTGGCCTTCACACCTTCCACCACCTCGGCTCCCTGCTGCCAGAGCCGGTACATCTCCACGAGTTTTTCCGGTGGGTGCTGCAGGTCCGTGTCCATCACCGCACAGCAGTCGCCTCTGGCCTCAGAGAGTCCTGCAAAAATAGCGGACTCTTTGCCAAAGTTTTTTGAAAAGCTCACGCCCCGCACCCTGCTGTTTTTGCTTGACTCTGCCAAAATTTTTTCCCAGGTGCCGTCCTTTGAGCCGTCGTTTACAAACAGCAGCTCATAGTTGATGTTTTCCTGCTCCAAAACAGCCGCAATGGTCTGCGAGGCGCGCTGTATGTTGTCTTCCTCGTTATAGGCGGGCAAAATTACCGTAACCAGTTTTCCGCACATTGAGCGTTTCTCCTTTGTTTGCATAAGGTTTATGAATAGTTTACCACATTTTTCACTTTATTTCAAGTCTCTTACGCACAAGAAAGCTCCTCAGACTTTCGTCTGAGGAGCTTTTGTTTATTGGAATTATTCCTGCACCCATGCGCCGGTCATGATACCGAATATACGGTCTACCTGACTGCCCGTAACTTGCGGGTTTTGCACCGTTTTCATCACAACCTTATGCGTACCATATTCTAAATCAAGCAAAATGGAATCTCCTTTGCACACTAGCTGATAACTTGTAATTGAATCGTTATAGCGCGGATTACAGGTTACTTCCAGCTTGTCGTCTACCCAAACTTCTATCAGCCCGGAATCCTTATGCAAGCCATACTCAAACGCCAAAATATTGCCGGTGAAAGAGAACTCCAATGTGTCGCCTGCCGCGCTTGACTGCACATAATTACTGCCTGCTGTCCAACCGGTACTTCTCGTGACTTTACTTGTGTCGGTGCTTGAGAACCAGGTTGCTTCCGCTATGGCCCCGCTGTTTTCTATGAGTTTGTCTGCACGGTCAATTGCTTTTTGATAATACCGTCCTGTTTCCATGCATCTAATAATTTCATCCGCAATTACCTGATATCCGGCATTGCTGGGATGCACGCCGTCTGAGATAAAGAGGTCTGACATTGATACACCCGTACCGTTTGTTGCCGCTTTAAATGCCTCTAAATCGTCAATCAGAGGAAGGCCGTAGAACTCTGCCACTTGGTTGCCGTAACCGTTCGATTCGCTGTAACTTCTGTTTGTTGTGCGTGTAAACACGATATATGGCGGATTGTCCAGTGCAGCTAAGGTGCGAACAACGCTTTCCATATTACGTCTTGTGTCACGGTTGCCGTCGTTGCACGTATGGCTGAAAAATACAATATCAGGATCCAAATCTACAACGTCGCGCATCACTCTGACTAAGCTGTAGTCTGTTGTCGTACCGCCAACGCCCTTATAGTGCGGTGTTACGGTTACGCCATTTTTCGCGTAGGTGTTTGTAAACCAGGCTCCAACCTTATTTACCCATCTTTCCGACTGTGGCTCTGCCCCTGCGCCCGCATAGATAGAGTCGCCTAAGAACACAACGTTAATGTTGTTGTCGCCTGCGAACGGGTTATTGTTTACCGGCATTAAAGAAATCTTCTTTTCTGCAAGCATTGGCTTTAAGTTTTCGTCCCAGACAAACAATTTTACTGTCGTTGCCGCGGACGAAATTTGAACGGTGCCCGTTTTTGTGTTTTCACCTGAAGCATATGCAAACGGTTCTTCTGAAACCGCGATTAACTTGTTGTTCTGGTTATACGTTGCCACATAAACGCTTGCCGTGCCGCTGACGTTGTCTGTTAAGATATTGGCGGACCAATCTGCCGATGTTTTATCAAGATTTAATTTCAGTTCTGAGCTTGCAGAAAGTGCAATTCTTCCGGCAAATGCAGCTTGTGCTCCTACGCCGTAGTTTCCTTTGGAGTCTACTGGAATTACTTCAAACACGAGATTCTTACCAAACAAATCTGCGCTTGCCTTAATTTCAGTTCTGCCTGCATTGTCGGCACGTGTTGTGCCGATTAAGGCCAAATCACCGCCGTTGTCTGCGTAAACCTTAACCAAAGACTTGCCGTCACCCTCAACGGCTTCTACTTCTCCTGTGGAAACAAAATTCCAGGTAAGAAGAATGCTGTCTGTTGAATTTAAAATTGTTTTGTCGCTGGTTGCCGTAAGGTTTTCAATGTGGAATTCCGGTTTTGCATTGGGGTCTGTGCCTTCCACCTCTTCAATTTTAATGTCGGTTAAGCTATAGTTTGCATTGTCTAAAAATGTGAGTTTCGGCATTCTGTAATGTTTGCCGGGATAGTTCCACTGATATTCCACAGTGTAAAGCGTCCAGTCCTCACCCAGGGTCTCGCCGGATGTAATTTCCGCTTTATCGTTGGTGCCAACCCACTCTGTTCCATCATAATACTGATAGGCCCAGGCTGTAGGCTCATTTCCAAGCTGGGTGTTTTTAGACAACATTCTGTCGTAATAGTCGTCATAAACCAGAGTTTCCTCATAGTTTGTGGGGGTCAGCTCACCCGGCTTATGATATGAATTTGCAATTACACCACCATACAGATAAAACGGAATGCTGCCTGTTGCTTCTGTTGGTGCGCCATAACCGTCGTAATGCTCCGTATTTAAGGTAATATCTTTTTTATCGGTTGTATCAATTCTGTAGCTTGCCCACTTTGGAACATCTGTATAGGTAGGTTCAGTAGCATCCAAAATCTGACCCTGAATGTCGCGATCCAAAACCAAATTGATGGGCTGGTCTACGGATTCTGCATCATCAGCTTTTGCCCAGAACGAAATTTGATATGTTTTTCCGTTTTCAATGTCTACGCCCTGGTAAGGCGCTCCGCCGTCTTTCGTTACTTTCAGCACATTTTTGCTGTCCGCCCCGTTAAAGTCGGTTACAGATTCAATGGTGCCGTTGTGGAAAATTGCCGGGGTCTTTGTGTCTTCCCCCGCCAGGCCGACGGTCGTTGCGTTTGCTGCGCCGTCATACCAAGCATAGCTGTAGTCAGACTGGCTGGCATCTGCTATGGCCAAATCGCCGTTGTGAACAATGTCTAAGGGGGTCACAGTGAAATCGTCCAAATAAATTTTATAATCGGCTGCCTCCGGAGCGTTTGCCGCTAAACTGGGAACGCAGGAGAAACGCAAATCAAACTTTGTTTCCCAGGCATTTTCACCGTCTCTGCCCAAGGACATTGGCAGCTCTTCGTAATAGAGGTATGTATATTTTGTCCATTCCGTGGTGATGGGGTCATTTAACTTAAAGTCGTTCCACATGGGCTTTGTTCGGTCAAGACGGCTGCCATTGTTTCTTTCCGGAATAAACATTAACTTTTGGCCATCTTTTGCATGTTCATTGTAATAATCCGCCACGGCCTGTGAACCCTTAGCCCAAAACGAAACCTCATAGGCGCGGTTATACCACATTTTTTTATTGTTGTCTGTTACATTAGCCACAATTTCTGTGTAACCGCCGTTTCCGGTCCAGCCGGTATAAGTCAGTTCCAGAGAAGATTTTGATGTGTCCGCAATTTCGCTGGGAACGTCCGTTGACAAGGCCGTTTTCGCGTAAGAGGCGTGCAGCGAAACACCTTCTGTTTCATTTGTCCAGCTTTCGTTTTCAAAAGATGCTCTCCAGAGAGCAGAGTCCTTTTCTACCGGTTCCTCAGGCTCGATAGAAGCCGGGCGCAGGCCAACGTTGTCAATGGCATATTCAATCCAAAGTGCCTTTTTACCGTCATGTTTTTGACCCGGCGCATTAATTGTTTCGCAGGAATCTCTAAATTCCTGTGTAAAATCATTAGAGTTGTTTACAATTCCGTGTTCACTGGTTCCAAAACGCACAAACATATAAACCTTTGCCGCTTCACCATTTTTCACATAGCCGGAGCTATATTTGTTGGTTGCGGTAAATTTATAGTTTAAGTGTGCCCAGTCGCCCGAAACGGTTGTTCCATCCTCATTGAAGCGAAACACATCCGCACCGGAAATTTTATGTACCTGGTAATAGTAGCTTGCTGTGGCAGGTGTCGTTCCCTCGGGGTCTGCATACATGGAATTTTTATCATGAATCATAAAAAACACATTGACATTGGGAAGCTTTGCAAAGTTTTCCGGCGAGAACAGCTTTAGGTCCATAGATAATTCATATTCCTGACCCGGAATAAGCTCAATGTTGGACACACCCTCATTTGCGATGCCGTCGCCTCCGGCAGTAATCTCAATATGTGCCGCCACCGCACCTTTTGAACCATAGGCGCCTTCGCAGTAACGCGTAACACCAGGGGTTTTAAACGTGGATGAACCCGACGAATCCAGCACCATATCGGGGTGCGTAAAATCGCTTTCATTTTCAAAAGAAAAATTAAAGCCTGTTTCGTCTTTAAACGAGGTTGTCACTTCTGCCGCGCCTGCGGTAATCATGCCGGCTGCAGACAAAATCATTGCAAGCGACAACAGTAAAGACATCATTTTTTTCATGTTTCTCTTCCTCCTTAATTAAAATCATATGGATATATACCATTATTTAAATAGTATATCACATTTTTTTGCCATATTCAATATATTTTTTATAAATGAAATACATTTTCTTATGAAACATATATAAAATAATCCCCTTAAAGCGTTTGCTTTAAGGGGATTGCATTTTGTATAAGAATTTATTACTTTACCGGACTGCCGGTAATGATGTTGTAGAGGAACACATTGTCTCCTTCACTGTTGGAATTGGTGCTCTGAATCGTTTTTATTTCCACATCGTGATGGCCGTCAGGAAGGGCATAGTTTGCATAGCCCATAACCAGCTGCGGTGAATCGGTCAATGCGCGGTCGCCGTAGTAAGGGTCGCCCGTGCCTTTCTTTTCGCCGTCCACATAAATTTCATACATGCCGCTTGCACTGAGCAGGCCATGCTCAACAGCCAAAATGGTTCCGTCGAAAGAGAATTTTAATGTAGCGCCTATGGTTGTAGTCTTTCCCCACTGCCGGTTGCCGGTGCCGCCCGTTGTCCAGTCGTTACCAGACTTTGTAATTCTATCGTTGGAAATTGGAATAAATTCCGTTTCCACTGCGCCGCTTGCCGCTACCAGTTTTTCCTTCTGCGGGATGGGTCTTTGGTAGAACCTTCCTGTTTCCAGGCATTTTGTAATTTCGTTAAAATAAACCTGGTAACCCTGGTCGGAAGGATGAACGCTGTCTTTTAAATATCCCGCGTCCCTTGCGTTTGCGCCGTTTAACTCTCGCTTAAGCGCGTCTTTTAAGCTGATTTGCGGTATGCCGTAATACTCTGCCACTTGCTCGTGGAAAGCTGTCGGCGTTGAATAGGTTTCATTGGTTGTGTACAAGAAAACGACATACGGACTGGTGGGCAACGACAGGAGCGTTCTTACCATGCTTTCCATGTACATTCTCGTATCGCGCCCGCCGTCGTTTACGGCAAACTCAATGAACACCACGTCAGGGTTAAGGTTTACAACATCTCGGGTAAATCTTAACAGGCCATAATCCGACGGCGTTCCGCCTACGCCCTTGTTATAATAATTCACTGTTCTGCTTGTTGTACCATAGGTCTTTTTAAACCATTCTCCGGTCAGGTTGGCATAACACTTTGCCGGTGCGGACGCGCCGGCGCCCTCCGTTATGGAGCCGCCCAAGAACACAACGTTAATCTCATTGTCTCCCGCAAAGGGGTCGTTGTTCACAGGCATAAAAGTTATTTCTTTTTCCGTGCACATTGGTTTTAACTCACCGTCCCAAACAAACAATTTTACTTTATCTGCATTTGCAGAAAATGCGATGTTTCCCGTTTTGTTGTTTTCACCGGATGCATATGCTAATTGCTCCTGTGAAATGCTGATTAATTTGTTGTTTTGATTATATGTTGCAACATATATATCCGCCGTGCCGCTGATGTTGTCAGCGGCTATGGTAACAGACCAGTCTGCCGAGTTCTGATCGGGATTCACTGCCAGTTCCGATTCCATTGCGGTTGCAACCCGGCCGGAAAAAGCGGCTGTTGCTCCGATGCCATAATTGCCATTGGTATCTGCGGGAATCACTTCAAACACAAGGCTTTTGCCAAACAGCGCCGCGCCTGCCTTAATTTCTGCTGCACCCGCCTGGTCCGCCCTTGTTGTGCCAATCAGGGCCAGTTTCCCGTTGTTGTCTGCATAAACCTTAACAAGAGAGCCGCCTGCTGCCTCCTTTGCGTCTGCCGCGCCTGTAGAAACAAAATTCCAGGTGAGGCGAATGCTGTCTGATGTTGATAAAATTTCTTTGTCGGCAGTTGCCGCAAGGTTTTCAATGTGAAATGCCGGCTTAGCATTGGGGTCTTCTCCCTCTAACGCTTCAATTTTAATGTCTGCCAGGCTATAGCTTGCGTTATCTAAAAAGGTGAGATTCGGCACCCTGTAGTGCTTGCCGGGATAGTTCCACTCATATTCCATGGTATAGAGCGTCCAGTCCCCGCTTAGAGTCTTGTCGGACGTAATTTCCGCTTTGTCGTTGGTGCCTGCCCATGCTGTTCCGTCATAATACTGGTAGGCCCAGGCTGTAGGCTCATTTCCAAGCTGGGTGTTTTTCGCGAACATTCTATCGTAATAGTCGTCATAAACCAGCGTTTCCTCATAGTTTGTAGGGGTCAGCTCGCCCGGCTTGTGATATGCATTTGCAATGGTTCCGCCATACATGTAAAACGGAACGCTGCCGGTTCTAAATTCCGGTTCCTCATTTATTCCAAAATTTTTGGGAGCGCCGTAGCCGTCGTAGTGCTCTTTGTTTAACGTGATGTCTTTGGTGACGCTTGTATCAAGGCGGTAACCGGCCCACTTTGGAACGTTCGTATAGGTTGGCTCGGTATTATCTAAAATCTGCCCCTGAATGTCACGGTCTAAAACCAAATTGATGGGCCGGCCTACAGATTCTGCATCGTCAGCCTTTGCCCAGAACGAAATTTGATATTTTTTGCCGTTTTCAATGTCAGCTCCCTGATACGGAGCGCCGCCGTCTTTGGTTACCTTCAGCACATTTTTGCTGTCTGCGCCGGGGAAATCGGAAATGGTTTCAATTACGCCGTTGTGGAACACACCAGGCGAAAGAACGTCGTTCCCAGGCTGTGCCACCCGGTATGTGTTGGTTCCGCCGCTATACCAAACAACCGTGTAATTCGACTGGCTTTCATCTTTTACAGCAAAATCGCCGTTATATGCTATGTCTAACGGTGTCACGGTGAAATCGTCAAGATAAATTTTAAAATCTTCTAATTTATAATATTCTCCGCTCTTGCTTTGATAAGCATAATTGATGGTTTCGCCGCCAACCTCCGCCGTTAAATTATTTGTTTTTGTGTTCGGCACACACGAATACCGAACATGAAACCGCAATGTTGAAACGTTATCGCCGTCGCGGCCCAGGGCCATTGGCATTTCCTCATAGAACAGATAGGTATATTTCGTCCATTCTGTTGTAATCGGTTCGTTTACTGTGTAACTGGTCCACATGGGGAACGTGCGGTCTAAACGTGTGGCATTATTCCGCTCAGGAATGAGCGCAGTCTTCCTGCCAGACGACTTATAAAAATCCTCTACCGCAGAAGAGCCTTTGGCCCAGAACGAAATTTCATAAACACGGTTATATTGAAGCCGCATTTCGTTTGTTGCCGCCACTGTGTTAAAGTCCAAATAACCGCTATTGTCCGTGTTGCCGGTGTATGTAAGCTCCAAAGCGCCTTTGGAACGGTCTTGAATATCAGCTGGAACATCAGAGGTAATCAATGCTTTTGCATAGTTGCCCTCAAAGGTTACGCCGTGGGTTTCGCTGGCCCAGCCATTGTCTTCAAAAGACCCTCTCCAAAGCGCAGTGTCCTCTTCTGCCGGTTCTTCCGGTATAATAGAAGCCGGCCAAAGGCCAATGTTGTCGATGGCATATTCCATCCAAAGGGCTGCCCGTGTGTCTGTTTCCGACACCGTTCCACACTGGGCCACAAATTCCGGAGTAAAATCTGACGTTCCCGTTAACGCATGGGCATTTGCGCCCATACGGATAAACAGTTTTACGTTTACCGGCTCGTCTGATTTAACAAATTTTCCGCTGAATGAATTGGTTAAGGTTATCTTTTGATGAAAACTGCTCCAGTCACCAGAAACGGTTTTTCCGTCTTCCTCAAATTGGAACACGCTGCTGCCAGGAATGGAAAACAGCTGAAAGTCTGATGATGAAACTGAAAGCGGTTTGGTACAATCAGTATCTTCATACATCTGAACCCCCTGTGTCATAAAAAACAGGTTCACATTGGGCAGGTTCGCAAAATTCTCCGGTGAAAAGAGCTTTAAATCCATTGTCAGGTCATACTCTTTCCCGGGGAACATTTTAATGCCCGACACGCCGTCGTTAACATTTCCGTTTCCGGAAGCGGTTTCAACAGCCACGGCCACCGCGCCTTTTGAACCATAGGCGCCCTCGCAGTAGCGCGTTACGCCCGGAGTTTTAAATTGCGACAGCCCGATGCTGTCAAGCTGCATATCGGGATATGCAAAGTCGCTTTCATTTTCAAACGAAAAATGAAAGCCCGTGTCATCTTTAAACGACGTTGCCACTTCTGCCGCGCCTGCCCGCACCATTCCGGTCGCAGTCAGCACCATTAGAACCGACAGCGTCAAAGACACTAATTTTTTCATAGTTCTCGTCCTCCTTATATAATTTTTGATATACCTATTCCCATTGGCTTCATTATAACAAATGTATTTACTATAATCAATATAATTTAAAAATAAAAAAATATATTTTTTATACAAGTTAAACAAAAAAGGCCGCAGCAAACAAATTGCTGTGGCCTTAATGACACACATCGTTTATAAGATATTTTTACCGCTATTCGGCAAGCTGAAGCACATCGTCTTCAAACTGGTAGCCGTCCCGGTCAACATTGGTGTAGCTTTCGGGAATATCGCCGACGATAACGGTTTGGATAATCGGCACGGTGGTTTCAACGGTGCTCTTTTTGTTCATGGCAGGCATGAGGATGGACATATCCGCTTTCACGCTGACGGTTACGTCGCATTTTGTCTGATTGATGCCCGCCTCGGTGAAGTTGGTTTGAATGTCGGTCACTACGTTGCCATATGGCTTCACCTGAAAAGAGAGTTCCGGCCCGCAGCCTGCAAAAATGTCGTTCCCCATAAGGCTTCCCAGCGGAACCTTCAGCTGGTCTTGGTTCAGCGCGGAAATTTTTTGCAGAATATCTAAGCTCAAATCAGATTTGAGTTTGTTCACACCCGCAAGATTTGACTTCACCGCATTGATTTTATTATCGCTGGTGCGCTCAAACTCCACAATGTCGCTGTATTTCATTTCCTGAGAAAACTTTTGTGAAATTGCCTCGTTAATCGTTCGCACGGCAAGCTCTTTTGCGCGGTTTTCCGCCAAAGCGGCAAAGGCCGGGCGCATGACGGAAAGCATATATACCGCCGAGCAAAGAAGAAATAGGACGCACACCGTCAGCGCCCCCCACCGGGCCGCCTTTTTTTTGGCGGACGCACGTGCATATATGTATCGTTTCGGACCAAGACGCAATAAAAACACCTCTTTTCACATACTACATGATATGCAGTACACGAAAAGAGGTGAAAAAATAAACTTACATCATTTGTTTTAAGCGTTTGTCTACTTCAAGCAAAAAGCCTTCTGTGTCTACCTTCTGCTTATTCGGAAGGGAAGACAGCAGGTAGAGGTCGCCGGTCATTACGCCGTCTTCAATGGTCTTTATGGTGGCGCGTTCCAATTTGTCTGCAAATTCGCACAAATCCGAAAGGCCGTCAAGCTCTCCGCGTTTTCTTAAAGCTCCCGTCCACGCAAACAGGGTTGCTACGCTGTTGGTAGAGGTTGCCTCTCCCTTTAAGTGCTTATAATAGTGGCGCTGCACCGTGCCGTGAGCCGCCTCATATTCATAAACGCCGTCGGGCGAAACCAAAACCGAGGTCATCATGGCAAGGCTGCCGTAGGCCGTTGCCACCATGTCGCTCATCACGTCGCCGTCGTAGTTTTTGCAGGCCCAGATATAGCCGCCCTCAGAGCGGATTACCCTTGCCACCGCGTCGTCAATCAGCGTATAGAAATATTCAATTCCGGCACCGGCAAATTTTTCTTTATATTCCGTTTCAAAAATTTCTGCAAAAATATCTTTAAACCGGTGGTCATATTTTTTCGAGATGGTATCTTTGGTGGCAAACCAAATGTCCTGCTTGGTGTCCAGCGCAAAGTTAAAGCAGCTTCTTGCAAAGCTTGCAATGGATTTGTCCGTGTTGTGAATCCCCTGGATAATACCGGAGGTGCCGTTCATTTCATGAATCAGTTCCCTGGTTTCGTTTCCGTCTTTATCCGTGCACACCAGCTCGCACCGGCTGCCCTCTGCCACCTGCATTTCCGTGTTTTTATACACGTCGCCGTAAGCGTGGCGGGCAATGGTGATGGGCTTCGTCCAGGTTGGGATATAGGGGGTAATGCCCTTCACCAGAATCGGCGCGCGGAACACCGTTCCGTCTAAAATCGCGCGGATTGTTCCGTTGGGCGACTTCCACATCTCTTTTAAATTATATTCCGGCATTCTTGCAGCGTTGGGCGTAATCGTCGCGCACTTTACCGCAACGCCGTATTTTTTTGTGGCCTCGGCAGAGTCCACCGTAACCTGGTCGTCCGTTTCGTTTCGGTGCGTAAGTCCTAAATCGTAATACTCTGTTTTTAAGTCTATATAAGGCGTAAGCAGAATATCCTTAATCATTTTCCAGATAATTCTGGTCATTTCGTCCCCGTCCATCTCAACCAGCGGGGTTTTCATCTGAATTTTTGACATAGTTGTTTCCTGCCTTTCTGTGGTTATTTTGCAAGCGCTTCCCGGGTAAAATCGAGCAGGCCTCCTGCCAGCATAATTTCTTTTGCGCGGCCGCTTAAGTCGCTCCTGCATTTAATTTTATCGCCTGTGGTTTTGTTTTCAATTACAATGTCTTCTCCGTTTTTCACCGCTTCAATTAAGCCGCTTGCGCAGAGGATATCCCCCTGGGAAATTTTGTCGTAGTCGGCCTCGTTTGCAAACGTTAACGGCAAAATTCCGGCGTTGATTAAATTAGAGCGGTGAATTCTGGCAAAGGATTTTACCAGCACAATTTTTACGCCCAGGTACAAAGGCGCTAAAGCCGCATGCTCCCGGGACGAGCCCTGGCCGTAGTTTGCACCGCCCACGATAATGCTTTGGCCCAGCTCTTTTGCCCGTTTCGGGAACGTTTCGTCGCACACGGTAAAGCAATGCTCAGAAATTTTCGGAATGTTCGAGCGCAGGGGCAAAATCTTCGCGCCGGCTGGCATAATGTGGTCGGTTGTGATGTTGTCGCCCACCTTTAAAGAGCAGGGACATTCCAATTCGTCCTGCAGCGGCGCCGTTTCCGGATAGGGCTTAATGTTGGGGCCGCGGAGAATTTCCACACTGTCCATTTCCTCCACAGGGGCGGGAGGCTCTATCATATTATCGTTAATTTTAAATTCGTCCGGCATTTTAATTTCCGGCATTTCCCCTAAGGTTCTGGGGTCTGTCAGCACGCCGCTGATGGCGGAGACCGCAGCGGTTTCAGGGGACACGAGATAAATTTGTCCGTCTTTTGTGCCGGAACGCCCTTCAAAGTTTCGGTTAAACGTCCGAAGCGAAATACCGCCGGAATTGGGCGACTGTCCCATACCGATACACGGGCCGCAGGCGCTCTCTAAAATTCTTGCGCCGGCGTCAATCATATCTCCCAGCGCGCCGTTTTCCGCCAGCATATTCAGCACCTGTTTTGAGCCGGGGGCAATGGAAAGGGACACGTCGGGGTGCACGGTTTTTCCTTTTAAAATATAGGCAACCTTCATCATGTCCTGATAGGAGCTGTTGGTGCAGGAGCCAATGCACACCTGGTCGATTTTCATATCTCCCAGCTCCGATATGGGTTTTACATTGTCCGGCATGTGGGGGCAGGCGGCGTAAGGCTCAACCTGCGACAAGTCGATGTCGATGACCTCGTCGTAAACAGCGTCGTCATCCGCCGACAGCGGAACCCAAACGTCTTCCCTTTTCTGCGCCTTTAAAAACGCTTTTGTAATTTCGTCAGACGGGAAAACAGAAGTGGTTGCGCCCAGCTCTGCGCCCATGTTGGTAATCGTTGCGCGTTCGGGAACGGAAAGGGTTTTTACGCCCTCGCCGCAATATTCAATCACCTTGCCCACGCCGCCTTTGACAGACATGCGTTTTAAAACTTCTAAAATAACGTCTTTCGCCGCTGTCCAGGGGGAAAGTTTTCCGGTTAGGTTCACCTTCACTATGTTGGGATAGGTTATGTAATACGCGCCGCCGCCCATGGCAACGGCCACGTCTAAGCCTCCTGCGCCGATGGCCAGCATGCCGATACCGCCGCCGGTGGGGGTGTGGCTGTCAGACCCGATTAAGGTTTTTCCCGGAACGCCGAACCGCTCTAAATGCACCTGATGGCAAATACCGTTACCCGGGCGCGAAAAATAGATACCGTGCTTTTTTGCCACCGAGCCGATAAACCGGTGGTCGTCGGCGTTTTCAAAGCCAGATTGCAGGGTGTTGTGGTCGATATATGCTACAGACCGCTCTGTTTTCACCCGGGGAATTCCCATTGCCTCAAATTCCAAATAGGCCATGGTGCCCGTTGCGTCCTGCGTCAGCGTCTGGTCGATTCTAATTCCGATTTCCGTACCTTTTTTAAACTCGCCGTCCACAATATGGTTTTTGAGAATTTTTTCCGTAAGCGTAAGTCCCATCTTTTAAAATCCTTTCTTTGTATCATTTATCGTTCCTTTTTAGTATAACACAGCCCGCCCTTTGTGTCAACGGACGGCGTCTTTGCAGTTTATCTGTCTGCAAGCTTCACATAGGGGCGGTCGGCAGACACTGAGGTATATGCAGGGCGGATAATTTTGCCCGCGTTAATCAGCTCTTCGATTCTGTGGGCGCTCCAGCCTGCCACTCTTGCCACCGCGAAAATGGGGGTGTAAAGCTCTTCCGGCAGTTCCATCATAGAATAGGCAAAGCCGCTGTAAAAGTCAATATTCGGGCTGACGCCTTTATAAATTTTCCTTTTTTCGGCAATCACTTCCGTGGCCAGCCGCGCCACGTTGTTGTAAAGCGCAAATTCCTTTGTTTTGCCCTTTTCCTCAGAAAGCTTGCCCACCAAGCCGCGAAACACGCCTGCACGGGGGTCGGAAACAGAATAAACCGCGTGGCCCATGCCGTAAATCAGGCCGGAGCGGTCGAAAGCCTCTTTGTTCAATATTTTTAAAAGGTATGCTTTAATTTCCTCGTCGTCATTCCAGTCGGACACATGCTTTTTAATGTCTGCAAACATGTGGGTGACCTTAATGTTTGCGCCGCCGTGTTTCGGGCCTTTTAAAGAACACAAAGACGCCGCCATGGCAGAGTATGTGTCGGTTCCCGACGAGGTTACAACGTGGTTGGTAAAGGTGGAGTTGTTGCCGCCGCCGTGTTCTGCGTGAAGCACTAAGGACAAATCTAACAGCCGCGCCTCCAGCTGGGTGAACGACTTGTCCGCCCGAAGCAGCCTTAAAATGTTTTCCGCGGTGGAAAGCTTCGGGTCGGGGTTATGGATAATCAGCCCCTTGCCCTTGATATAGTGCCGGTAGGCGCGGTAGGCGTAAACCGACAGAAGCGGAAAGTTCGCAATTAAGTGCAGGCACTGCCGGAGCACGTTGGGAATGGATATGTCATTGGCATTTTTATCGTAAGAATAAAGCTGAAGAACGCTTTTTGCCAGGGAATTCATAATATCCTGGTTGGGCGCTTTCATAATGACATCGCGGACAAAGTTTTTCGGAAGCGTCCGCGCGTCGCTTAAAAGCTTGCAGAAATCGTTTAAGGTTTCGCCGTCCGGCAGCTCGCCAAACAGCAGCAGGTAAACGGTTTCTTCAAACCCAAACCGGTCTTCCGCCAAAAAGCCGCCGACCAAGTCTTTTACATTGATGCCGCGGTAGTAAAGCTCGCCCTCGCAGGGCACGGTTTTGCCGTTTTCCTGTTTCGATGAAACAATTTTTGAAATTTCGGTCAGCCCCGTGACAACGCCTTTTCCGTCTAAGTCCCTGAGGCCTCTTTTTACCTGGTGTTTTTCATAAAGCTCCGGTGTGATGTGATTGTTTTTTGTACACAGTTCGGAAAGAGCCGTAATTTCCGGTGTGACCGCCGAATAGTTTTTTAATGCCATAAAAATCCTCCTATCTGCCGCATGCATTGCGGCTTTAAAAGTTATCTATAAAATATGCACAGCCAGATACACTGGGTTGTTTTTAAAACTCTGTGTCTGGTGTGTTTGGGAATGACAAGATATTCTCCTGGGGCGAGGCGTGTTTTGTGTGTTTCAAACTCCAGCTCCGCCTCACCTTTTAAAAGCAGAACCCACTCGTTTTCCTCCTGGTCGTACCAGCCGGAGGTCTGTCCGCAGGAAACAATTTTTTCAATTCGTATAGTTTCGTTTTCCTCTAAAACGGTTGTAATTTCCTCCGGAAAAGCTTCTTTCGGAAAATCGAACAAGTTCACAATAACACTTCCTTTCCGAATGCACAACGTGCACGGTTAAAAAACAGCTGTCCGCTTTCGCGGGCAGCCGCAGGCTATTTATAAGACAAGTATTTTTTATTTTTCACCACGTAATCAACGCCGGAAAACAGCGTTAATATCAGGTTTATCCACATGCAGATATCCACAATGAGAACCTTTTGCATAAAAATCAGGGCGGTTGTTATGGCAATAAACTGCCAGGAGGTTTTCAGTTTTCCCCAGATGCTGGCCGCAACCACGTTGCCCTCGGCCGCCGCCGCTATGCGGATGCCCGAAACCGTAAATTCCCGCGCCAAAATCACAATCGTAATCCAGGGATTCACGATTTTTGTCCAGGTTAAGCACACCATGGCGGCGGAAACCAAAACTTTGTCCGCCAGGGGGTCCATTATTTTTCCAAAGTTTGTTACCTGGTTGTTTTTTCTTGCCAGGCGGCCGTCCAGCCAGTCGGTAAAAAATGCGGCCGCGAACAGCACAATGGCAATTATATTGGAATATGGAACAAAATCATAAAGAAAAAACACAATGAAAAGCGGAATCATTATGACCCTTAGCAGCGTTAATTTATTTGGTGTGTTCAATATCATGTCCCCTTTTACGCTCACTCTACCTGCACACCAGTGCAGTCGTAGCTGTCGGCGTCTAAAATTTTCACTTTTACAAAGCTGCCAATTAAAACTTCGTCTTCCGCAGCAAAAAACGTAGTGGTATCCACCTCGATAGAATCCGCGGCGCATCTTCCGAAATACATTAGGTTCTCTTCGTCGTACCCTTCCGTCAGCACCTCCACGGTTTTGCCGATTTTGCTTCTTTGGTGCGCCGCCGAAATTTCGTTCTGCGCTTCCATTGCCCGCTCCTGCCGTGCAATCTTCACGCTTTCTTCAAGTTGTTCCGGAAGGCGGGCGGCGGCGGTGTTTTCTTCCTGTGAATACGCAAAAACGCCCAGCCGTTCAAACTTTGTACTTTTAATAAATTCCAAAAGCTCTGAAAACTCTTCCTCCGTTTCCGACGGGAAGCCCGCAATGAGCGAGGTACGAAGGGTTAAATCCGGGATTCTGCTCCGAAGTTTTTCAATTAAGTTCGTTATCTGTTCCTTTGTGGTTTTTCTGCCCATGAGCTTTAAGATACGGTCATTAATATGCTGAATGGGAATATCCATATAGTTCACGAGCTTTTCGTTGGCCGCAAAAACCTCTATCATGCTGTCCGTTATGGATTCGGGGTACATATAGTGCACCCGCACCCAATGGACAGCCTCGATTTGGCACAGCCGCGTAAGGAGCGCGGAAAGTTTTTCTTCCCCATAGAGGTCATAGCCGTAGCGCGTGGTGTCCTGCGCAATGACAATCAGCTCCCGCACGCCCTCTTTTGCCAGCGCCTCCGCTTCCGACAAGATATCTTCCATGGGGCGGCTTCTGTATTTTCCTCTTAGCTTTGGGATAACGCAGTAGGTGCATTTGTTGTCGCACCCATCGGCAATTTTTAAATATGCGCTTGCGCTCCCGGTGCTTAAAATCCGGGGCAGGCCCTCGGGGATTTCGTCGTCAATATGGCCCGACAGCACCGGCTTTTCGCCGGACTGCGCTTTTTTAATAACCTCTGCAATTTTGTGGTAGTCTCCGGTGCCAACCACCGCGTCTACCTCCGGAAGCTCGGCTAAAATATCGCCGGAATAGCGTTCCGCCAGGCATCCTGCCATAATCAACAGTTTGCACTTTTTCTTTTTAAATTCGGCCATTTCCAAAACGGTGGCAATCGACTCCTCTTTTGCCGCGTCGATAAAACCGCAGGTGTTGACAATGATAATGTCGGCTTCCTCCGGGTTTGCCACAATGCCGAAGCCCTCGTTTCCCAAAATTCCCAGCATGTTCTCCGTGTCTACCCTGTTTTTCGGGCAGCCCAGGGACACAATTCCGATGTTAGTCATTTTCCTGTTCGTCTTCCGGCGCAGCTTCCCCTTCAGCGTTATTCTCCGTTTCTTTGCCGGCTTCTGCATAGAGTTCTTCTGTGTTGTGCAGCACCTTTTCGATAATGCCATCTGTGCCCTCGTAATTGATGATGGAAAGCGTGCCGTCGGCAATTTCTTCCGCCGCCTGGGAAATTCCCCTTGCGCCGTCTAAGGGTTCGCCTTCTTCCTCCCCTTCCTCGCAGATTTCCCGCGCGCGCTTAGAAGCCGCGATCACCAAGCTGTATTTACTGCCCGCTTTCTCCAAAAGGTCTACAATAGACGGGTATAGCATCATAACAAAATCAATCCTTTCAATTTTTTATCTTAAAAATGCGCAAGCAACGCCTTGTTTCTCGCTGTTTTACATTTTTCACTGCTTAAAATGGAAAGAAACGCATTCGCCGCGTCCTCCACATTGTCGTTTACAATCACATAGTCATAATTTTCTGCCTGGGAAAGCTCCCAAACCGCGGTGTTCATCCGCTTTTCCACAACCTCCGGCGGTTCTGTTTGTCTTCCGATAAGCCTGTTTTTCAGCTCCTCCAAAGACGGGGGCAGATTAAAAATCAGCACCGCGTCGGGGAACGCCGCACGCACCTTCATCGCACCCTGCACTTCAATTTCCAGCACCACATCTTTTCCCTCGTTTAACCGCTGTTCAATTTTCTCACGGGGTGTGCCGTAGAAATTTCCGCAAAATTCGGCCCACTCCAAAAGCCCGTCTTCCACCAGCAAATTCTGAAACGCTTCGGGCGTTAAAAAATAATAATTTACGCCGTCAATTTCGCCCTCTCTGGGCGCCCTTGTGGTGACGGAAACGGATAATTCGAGCTGTTCATTTTTTTGCATTGCCCGCTTAAGAACCGTTCCCTTGCCGGAGCCGGAAGGACCCGACAGCACCACCAAAAGTCCGCGGTTAGGCTTCATCGTCTTCGTCCCCCGATTCCTCCGGCTCTTCAACCACGGCGTTTTCATCCAGCCTGTGGGCCACGGTGCCGGGCTGAACGGCAGACAGAATGATATGGTCGCTGTCCATAATAATCACGGCCCGGGTGCGTCTGCCATACGTTGCATCAATTAACATGCCGCGGTCTCTTGCGTCCTGAATCACGCGCTTAATCGGCGCCGATTCCGGGCTGACAATGGCCACCAGCCGGTTTGCTGAAATAATGTTACCGAATCCGATATTGATAAGCTTCATGTGACTGTTCTCCTAACGTTACTCTATATTCTGAATTTGCTCCCGCAGCTTTTCTATTTCAGATTTTATCTCCACAACATGTTTCGCAATTCCAAAGTCGTTCGCCTTTGAGCCGATGGTGTTGGTTTCCCGGTTAATCTCCTGCACCAGGAAGTCTAATTTCCGGCCCACAGGCTCAGACAGCGCAAGAATTTTTTCCAATTCTTTGAAATGGCTTTTTAAGCGGACCAGTTCTTCGTCGATGCAGACACGGTCGGCCATAATGCCCACCTCAGTTAAAAGACGCGACTCGTCAATTTGAAAATTGCCCAGAAGTTCGGTCATTCTCTCTTTCAATTTTTTGGAATATTCCTCCACAATCTGCGGCGTGCGCGTTTCAATTTCGGCAATTAAGTCCTGAATTGCCGACGCACGCGACACCAGGTTTTCCCGCAGGCGCCCGCCTTCCCGGAGCCGCATGGCAACAAAGTCCTCCACTGCGCCGTTTAAGCAGGCGGACACCATCTCCCAGACCTTGTCTTTATCCTCCTCCTGCTGGCGCGTAATGAAGATATCGGAAAAGCGCGAAAGGTCTGACAGGCAGATGTCGTTTCTTAAATTATATGTTTCTTTCAGCTCTTTTAAAACATTATAATAGTTTTCAGCTAAAACATGGTCTAAGCTGACGACCTTATCCTCATTGGTATAGTTTTCTATGTAAACAAAAACCTCAACCTTGCCCCGGGATATTTCGCCGGACACGGTTTCCTTAATTTTATCCTCCAGATAGCCGTAGGCTCTGGGGACTTTCACGGAAATGTCGCAGTATCTGGAGTTGACAGAACGAATGTCTATCACGATTTTTCTGTTTTCGTCAATGTGTTCGCAGCGGCCGTAGCCTGTCATGCTCTTTATCATAAGAAAAATTCCTTTCCTGTCTTTTTTACAGGCGGTTCTGCTCTAAATACACCAAAAGAACCGAGATGTCCGCCGGGCTTACCCCGGAAATTCTTCCCGCCTGGCCAATGGAGGACGGGCGCATTTTCACAAGCTTTTGTCTTGCTTCAATCCGCAGTCCGTCAATTTTTTCATAGTCAATCCCCTCCGGCAATCTGCGCTCTTCTAACTTTTTAAACTGTTCCACCTGTTTTTGCTGCCGGGCAATGTATCCCTCGTATTTTATCAAAATTTCGACTTCCTCGGCCTCCTGCCCGGTAAGGCCCTGCTCTTCGCCAATCAGAGAGATTAGCCCCCTATAGTCAAGCTCGGGGCGTTTTAGCAAATCGCAGAACTTTGCGCCGGTAGAGATCGGGGTTGAGCCGTGTTCCTTTAAAAAGGACAGCACTGCATCTGACGGCGGAAGCACTATTTTTTCAAGCCGTTTTATTTCCCCTTCAATTCTTTCCTGCTTTTTACAAAATAATGCATACCGCCGGTCTGAAATTAAGCCGATTTCATGGCCCAGGGGGGTGAGTCTTGCATCGGCATTGTCCTGCCGGAGCAAAAGCCGGTATTCCGACCGCGACGTCATCATCCGGTATGGCTCATGGGTACCTTTGGTCACCAAATCGTCAATCAGCGTTCCGATATAGCTGGTGGAACGGTCCAGCGCCACGGGGGGCTTTCCCTGGGTTTTTCTTGCCGCGTTAATCCCGGCAATTAAGCCCTGGGCCGCCGCCTCCTCATAGCCGGAGCTGCCATTAAACTGTCCTGCGCCGAACAGGCCGCGGATTTCTTTAAATTCCAGCGTTAAATCCAGCTGGGTGGGGTCGATACAGTCATACTCAATGGCGTAGGCTGTGCGCATCATTTTTACGTTTTCTAAGCCCTTTATGCTTCTGAGCATTTTTATCTGCACGTCCTCCGGCAAGCTGGACGACATGCCCTGCACGTACATTTCTTCGGTATTTTCGCCCATCGGCTCGATAAAAAGCTGGTGGCGTTCTTTATCGTGAAACCGCACGACCTTATCTTCAATCGAAGGGCAATACCGCGGGCCGACGCCCTCGATTTTGCCGCTGTAAAGCGGTGAGCGGTGCAGGTTGTCCATGATAATTTTATGCGTTTCTGCATTTGTATATGTTAAATAACAGGATTCTTTATTCTCTCCCGGATTTTCGGTTTCAAAGGAAAAGGGCGTGATGGTTTCGTCCCCGTCCTGACGTTCCATTTTAGAAAAGTCCACGGTACTCCGGTTCACTCTGGCAGGGGTGCCGGTTTTAAACCGCATAAGCTGCACGCCGCACGCAAGCAAAGACGCAGACAGCCCTTCCGCTGCCCTGGTTCCGTCCGGCCCGCCGGCGTAAGCCGTGTCTCCGATGATAATTTTTCCCTTTAAATAGGTGCCGCTGGCAATGACGACGCACTTCGCCGGATAAAACGCGCCCGTGTGGGTTACAACGCCTAAAACCTGATTATTTTCTATAAAAAGCGATGTGACCTCGGCCTGTTTTAAGTCTAAGTTTTCAGTCAGCTCAAGGGTATGCTTCATTACCTGCTGGTATGCCCGCCTGTCAGACTGCACTCGAAGGGAGTAAACAGCCGGCCCTTTGCCGCGGTTTAGCATTCGCGACTGCAAAAAGGTTTTGTCCGCCGCCTTGCCCATTTCGCCGCCCAAAGCGTCGATTTCCCGCACAAGGTGGCCCTTGGCGGTTCCGCCGATTGACGGATTGCAGGGCATGTTGGCCACGCTGTCTAAATTTAAGGCAAACACCGCCGTTTTTGCGCCCAGCCTGGCTGAGGCCAATGCCGCCTCGCAGCCCGCGTGCCCTGCGCCCACAACGACAACGTCGTAGCTTTCTGCAAGGTAGCACGCATTCTCCGGGATTTGCGGAAAACCGCTGTTTTCTTCCATGGAACTCTCCTTCGGTTTCTCTAAAGTAAATTTATCTTATTTATTATATCACAAATCAAGCGTTTTCGCAACTAAAACTTTCTTAATTTAACAGATATATCCTCCGGTACGCCTGATACATTTCCTCTGCGGCGCCTGAAAACTGCTTTGCGTTTTGTTCCTTATTATCCAGCAAGAACAGCTCTTTTACGGCCGATTTTAAAGCGGCAACATCGCCAAAGGGCACAAAATTTGAGACTTTCGGCGAAACCGTTTCCGGCGCGCCGCCGCTTGCAAAGCCTGCCACAGGCGTGCCGCAGGCCGCGGCCTCCAGGCAAACGGTAGGAAAATTATCCTCCCGGCTGGTGATTAAAAACACATCTGCCCCGCGGTAGAGGTTGGCCATTTCTTCCGGGCTCTGTTTTCCCGGAATCAACGTAACGTTGGGCGGGCACAAAACCTCTTCCTGTGCGCCTACAATTAAAAACCGGGTTTTGGGCATGGTTTCCGCCAGCTTCAGCACATATTCTCCGCCCTTGCGGCCGCTCATAATGTTCTGCGCCGCCGCCAGAACCACGCGTTCCTCTTTTATTTCATATTCGTCCCTTACGCTGTTTTCCCCGGGGTAGAACGTGCCCGGCTCAATGCCGTTGGGGATAACGCAAATGGGGTGGCCGGACAAAATACTTTCTTTTGCCCTGTCCGCCAGCCACCGGGAGGGGGAAACAACCGTTAAGGTATGAAACTCTGAAAACACCTGTTGTTTTAACAGCCAGAGCGCGCGGGACTTGTCCAAAAGCGCGGCGGGGTATTCGCCCATGCGCGGACAATTGCCGCAGCCGCCGGCTGCGCCGGGGCTGTATGCTGCGCTGGGGGGCAAAACCTCTTTTAAAGCGGCCTTGCTGCTCTCAAAGCGGCGAATGCCGCCGGGGCTGTTTACGCGCCATTTTTCACAGTCCCCCGAAAAGGCGCACCGGCCCGTGAACAAAAACTCGTCATGGAGCGTGAGAACCGTTTTTATTTTCCGTTCTTTTAAGAATTCAAGCAGGCGGAAAATGTCTGCATAGTATCCGTGCAGGTTATGCAGGTGCACCACATCGGGGTGAAAGGTTTCCATTTTTTCTAAGATCCTGTCCGTGCTTTTTTTTCCAAAGCAGCCTACGCGGCCGGAAAGCCGGGACAAAAGTGCGTTTACATACCGCTCCGGCGCGGTCTGCACCGACTGCGTCGGGGCCATTGCCTGCGTCGGGGCTGCCGGCTCCGTCGTTTTCGGGCCGCGGGCATACAAAAACCGGGACTCCGCCCCGTCCCGCAGCAGCCGCCTGTGGATACTGTTTGCGATTGCTCCCGTACTGCCGCTATTTGAAACGTTGATTTGAAGAACTTTCAACTTTAAAACCGCCTTAGCGCCTGTGTGCGCCCTTTATCATTTGTGTTTATTATACTAAACGAAAGCCGGTTTGTCAATCGGCGAACACCTCGATATTCGGCTCATACATCTGGTATTTGCGGTAAAATTCTTTTTCGCCCTCTGGCCTGTAAACTGCCGATTTGTTTTGGTCTAACAACTTTGTAATAGCGTAAATATCTATCCAAATTTCTGCTAAGGCATCCTTCTGGGATTCGTCAAAAATAAGCTGCATTCCCCAATGCAGGTGGGGCGTGTTAATGTTGTTTACGTTTTCTTTTGTGCTGTAGCCCGTCATACCCAGATAGCCGATTACCTCGCCGGCAGTGACAATTTTTCCCTCATACATGTCGTTGTAGGGGTGGTCTTTGCGCAGATGGGCGTAGTAATAATACCGCTTTTTGTCAAAGCTTCTGATTCCAATGCGCCAGCCGCCGTATTGGTTCCAGCCAACGCACTCCACATAGCCGGATTCCACTGCAATGACCGGCGTTCCCACGCTGCCCATCATGTCGTGGCCCAAGTGCTTTCGTTTAAAACCATAGGAACGGGACGAGCCGAAATCGTCAAAATCGGAGTAGCTGTATCCCTTTGCAATGGGAGAAAACGCTTTTAAGCCATATTTTCGCTCCACGACCTTACCGCCGTTTCCGTCGTCCTTTTCAATTTCAAATTCCCCCACAAAACCGCCTAACACTCCTTCGTAGGCCTCGCGGTAATAGGGAAACGCCTTAAGTTTTCCAGTTATATCGGTAAGCGGGGTTCCCTTTTCCAGCTCGTCGGTAATTTTTTTTAAGTCCGACGATTTATAGCTGGAAAACGTCCCGCCGTTTTTCGACGCCAGACAGGCCAAAAGGTCCAGCCAGCTTGTGTGCTTTTCCGTGCCGTAGGTGCCCACATCATATTTTAAGCAGTCTGACAGGGCGGTGTAACACACGTTAAAATCCACCCATTTTATAAAGTCTTTGCCTTCCTGGTTTTGCTCTACTGCAATCGTTTCCGGCGGGTTTGCCATCACAAATCCGGCAGTGAGCAGCGACACCGCCGTAACCAAACCGCAAAAGATATAAAAATGCTTTGCGCTTTTTAATTTTTCAAACAAAATTCTCACCTCGGTGAAATATATGATTGATACAAGCCTGGCATGAATATAATTTAAAACATAACTTGTTTTGCAAAAAAGAAAGGAAGACAGACATGAAACGAATTTTATTCCGTTTTGTTGTATTTGCAGCTTGTATTGCCTTAATATTTGGCGTGTTCCACGCCGGGGCATATATCTGCTGCTTGGCGGAGGAAACCCGCGGGGCGGAATATGAACTGCCCATTATTATGTATCACCACATTTTAAAAGAAAAAAGCAAGCAGGGAAAATTTGTTGTTTCCCCCGACGAATTTGAAGCTGATTTAAAATATTTAAAAAAGAACGGCTACACGGCCATCACAGCAGACACGCTGATTCGCTACCACGAAGACGGCGAGCCGCTTCCCGATAAGCCTGTTATGATTACCTTCGACGACGGATATCTTTCTTATTTAGAATATGCCGTTCCCCTTTTGGAAAAGTATGATATGAAAGCCGTTGTTTCCATTGTTGGCTCTTACACGGACGAGTATTCTAAAATCAACGACAGGTGTGTTTCCTACGCCCATTTAAACTGGGACGATGTAAATCAGTTAAGCAACAGCACGCACACGGAAATTCAAAACCATACTTACGACATGCACAAAATTTCCGGCGGCAGGAACGGCTGTTCGAAAATGCGCGGGGAGAAAACGGAACACTATCAGAAGGTGTTCACGGAAGATGTGAAAAAGATGCGCGATTTGATTTACCAGAACACGGGGAAAAATGCGGACTGTTTTACCTATCCCTTTGGCTTCCTCTGCGGCGAGTCTGAGGAGGAAATTAAAAAAATGGGCTTTAAAATGAGCCTCTCCTGCTCGGAGGGCATTAATAAAATCAGCCGTGACTCCTCCCTCTTTAAGCTGGAACGGTTTAACCGGGAACACAAACGGCCGGTGGAAAAAATTTTGGAGGGCAAAAATTAGCGCGCGTTCATGTGGGTTTTAAAGTTCCTGCTGCGATACTTCGTCGGGGTGGTGTTTTCATGATATTTATAAAAATTTATGAACAAATTCGCCTCGCGAAATTCCAGCATTGCCGCAATTTCCTTTACAGAATAAACAGAGTTGTCTAAAAGTTCATTTGCGCGATTAATAATAAATTTATCTATAACACTTTTTAGTCCGACTCCAAATTTTTGCTTTACAACTTTAGAAAGATATTCCGGGTGGTAGCCAAAATAAGCGGCTGTTTTTTGAGCAGTAAGCTGGACGCTTGCGTTGATACGCACATATTCATAAACCCGGTTGGCTAGCCGCTCGCTTCCGGTTTGGCCAGGGACGGTAATTTTCAGAATATTAAGCAGGTGCAGGAGGGCAGGCTCTGCCGCCTGTTTTCCGCACAGGTTTTCCAGGTGCAGAATTTCTGGAAAGATTCTGCCGCCGGAAAAGCTTTGAAACAGAGAACGCTCAGGCAAAAATTCGCTGATATTTCCTGATATTTTAAAGTGGTGCCAGTAAAATGAGGTGGGCGTAACCGATTTACAAACCCCGCTGTGTACAATGCCGGGGCGCAAAATTTTCAGGTCGCCTTTCTGCAGGGTAAATTCCGTCCCGCCCTCCTCCATAAAGGCAGTACCGCGCACCATGTAGATAATTTCATAGGTTTTTTCTTCCCTCTTTGGATGAATCCATTCCACCTCGGTTAAAAACAGTCCGCCGCCGCAATAGGCAAGGTTGCCGGTTTCGGTTTTTAACATATCTGATTTTCACACCTTTCATCTGCTTTTTTCTATTGACTGTGCTTGCAGTTTATTATACGATAATAGCAGTTAAGTTGTCAAGAAAAGGAGAGAACGCTATGAATTACAGCGCATATAAAAATGTAAATTTATTGGGCGGACTTCTGCGGGAAAAGCAGGAGCTGAATCGGAAAATCACAATTCACGCTGTTTGGAAGCAATTTGAAAACACAGGCCGGATTGGCGCCTTTTCCTGTGACTGGGAAGAGGGGATGGAGCAAAAACCACACATTTTTTGGGATTCTGATGTGGCAAAATGGATGGAGGGCGCGTCTTATATTTTGGCAAAAACCAGGGACAAGGAGCTTGAGGCAAAAATTGAGTCTTTAATTGACAAATTTGAAACGAACCAGCAGCCTGACGGATATTTTAATATTTATTATACCGTGTGCGAGCCGGGAATGCGGTTCACAAAGCGGGAAAATCACGAGCTTTACTGCGCCGGACACTTCATTGAGGCCGCTGTGGCTTACTATGAAGCAACGGGAAAAGACCGTTTTTTAAAACTTGTGATGCGCTATGCAGATTTGATTGATCAAACGTTTCACATTAAAAACAGCGCCGCCTTCACCACGCCCGGCCATGAGGAAATTGAACTCGCCCTGATTCGCCTGTATCAGGCTACAAACGAGCCGCGCTATCTTGCTTTGTCAAAGTTTTTTATAGAACAGCGCGGTGCAAACGAGAAAGACGGCCACTGCCCTTCCTCTCAGGATTTTCCCATTCGTTCCCAGCGAACCGCCACCGGACACAGTGTGCGCTGCCTTTATTTATACACGGCCGTCAGCGCCCTAGCAAAAGAGCTGGGCGACAGCGAACTCGCCCGGCGGTGCCAGGATATCTTTTTTGATATATATTCCCATAAATTATATATTACAGGCGGCGTCGGTTCCACAAATCTGTATGAAGGCTTTACCCGAAAATTTGACTTGCCCAACAGGGGCGCATATGCGGAAACCTGCGCCGCCATATCGCTGGCCTACTTTTGCCGCAATCTGCTGGATTTAGAGAAAAAGTCTGTCTATGCCGATATTTTGGAGCGTACGCTTTTTAACGGGATTTTATCCGGACTCTCAATAGACGGCAAGGCGTTTTTCTATGAAAATCCCTTAGAAATCAATGTAAAAACAAACAACCGGCTCATAGATGCGGCCGGCACAGAACGCCACGCTGCCACACAACGCAAAGAAGTGTTCGACTGCTCCTGCTGTCCGCCCAATATCAACCGTTTCATTGAAGAATATGAGAGCTTTTTGTACGACAGGGAGGGCGAGTCCGTCTATGTGCACATTTTGGCCGAAAGCACCTTTGACGACGGCACAGCGCACGTGGAAACGCACACAAATTATCCGTTAGACGGAAAAGCAAAAATTGTGTACCGGGGAGCAGAATTTCTTTGTGTGCGTGTTCCCGATTGGTGCAGCAACTTTACAGCCAGCTCGCCATATACCATGGAAAACGGTTATGCGCGGTTTCATCATCCGGGAACCGTTTTGTTAGAGTTTCATATGGATCCGGTCTTAGTGGAGGCAAACCTGAACGTGCAGAACAACATTGGCAGGGCGGCCCTGATGTTTGGGCCTTTGGTTTACTGCGCCGAAAGCGTTGACAACGGCGAAAATCTGCATGCCCTTTATGTGAACCAAAATTTAAATGCCAAAGTCACCTTTGACCCGTTTTTCGGCGCCAACGTAATTGAAACAGACGGCTTTCGCAAACTTCAGAATTCTACTGCGCTCTACCGCCCTTATTCAGAAAACTTTTTTGAAAAAACACGGATTAAATTCATTCCCTATTTTGGCTTTGCAAACCGCGGTGAGTCTGACATGTTGGTTTATTTCAAGGTGAAAGAAATAAATTAAAAAAAAATTCTTGCAATTTTAAAACAAACGTGCTATAATAGTATTTGCTGATTTTCAAAAGCAGATTTTAAATAGCGCGTGCGCCATTAGCTCAGCTGGATAGAGTGTTTGGCTACGAACCAAAAGGTCGGGAGTTCGAATCTCTCATGGCGCGCCAAAAAGAAACCCCACAGCCGCAAGACTTGTGGGGTTTTTACTTTTTATGGAAGTATTGTAAATTGTTCCTGTTTGCTACTTATTTGCTACTTACGGCATAAAAAAATTAGTTTGCTTTGGCATTGTTAACCGGAAGCATTGCGTCTAAAACCTGCGCCGCTCTTTCGTCTGCGCTTTGGATTGCGTGCGTATAGATATTGGCCGTTGTTGTCATGTCGGCATGTCCCAGCCTTTTTGAAACTGTTCTTAAATCTGCGCCGCCCGCTATTAAAAGCGTTGCGTTTGTGTGCCGCAAGCTATGAATGGAAATATGCGGCAAATTATGCCGTTTTAAAAATTTTCCGAACCAGCCGGATATTGTGTCCGGGTGAATCGGCTTTCCGTTCCACTGTGTAAACACCTTGCCGGAATTTATCCATTTATCGCCCAGTTTTAACCGTTGTAATGATTGTTCGCCGCTGTGACGCTTTAATATATCAATTGCATATTGCGGCACTTTAATGACACGTTTTGAACTCTCTGTCTTTGTCGTATCGTCAAAAATCCCTCTGTTGGTTAAATATAACGATGATTTGTTTATATCAATCAAATTATTATCAAAGTCTATATCCGCCCATTCCAGCCCACAAAGTTCGCCGCGCCGCATACCAGAGTAAAGAAGCGTTGTTATCATTGCTTTGTATTGAAGCGGTTCGCTCTCCAAACAGTTTAACAATTTACTTGCCTGCACTTCATCAAGGTAGTTTGTTTCTTTTCTCGGCACCTTTGGCGCTTCTACGCGTCTGCAAGGGTTATACATCAATATTTGCCATTTAACGGCCTTTTCCAGTATAGCGGAAATTAACCTGTGATAATTGGATATCGTTTTTGGCGCGAGTGGTTTATTTTTGTTTTCTGATGCTATAAATATTTTTTCATGCGGCATTTTCAAAGCGGCTGCTATTTTTAAGGCGGATTGTTCAGACACGCAAACACCGTGTACATAATTCTGAACCGTATTAATAGAAATGCCTGATTTTTCCGCAAGTGCAGCTTGGGTTAATTTCTTTTTCTTTAATAGCGGCAACGCGTCAATTTTTGCTTTATAGGTTACGTCCTCTCTGATATTTCCATCCCGAAGATTATTGTAAAACTTCATAATATGGTGCGGCTGAAGCTTATCAAGCCGAATATGGCCGATTGCTGTGTTAATACGTTTTAATAATATCTTATAATCCGTAATGGTTTTTGGCCGCAGTTCTTTCTCCGCGTATTCTTTCAGCCAATAGTCGGCAAAGTCAGAAAATTTCATATTGCCGCCCATAAACGAACCGCTATTGCATTGCTCTTCAAACAAAACCTTTTGCCGTTCCAGTTCTTTTTCAATCTGCTTTGGTGTCATGTTTGGTTCGGGTTTCCATGTTTTAAACCGCTGTATCTGTTTTCCCAGGCCGTCATAGCCCAGCGACACGCGAATGGTATATGTGTTATTCCGTTTCGTTATGCTGGCCATTTATACCTTCCACCACCTCGTCAAGAATATAATTTGTAATTTCAAGTAAAATATTTTGCATATTAAACAACTTCAGATTTAGCTTATCTTCCATGTTTATAATTGAATAATTGTAATCATTGTTTTCATGAAAATTTGTTTCGAATTCTTCTTCTGAAACTTCAAAAAATTTTACTGTCCGTCTGGTATTCAACATCTTTTGGACTATAATTAGTTCTTTAAATTCTTCAAAAAATTCATGTGTTAAACCACAGGAAAGAAACAAATTTAATGTATCATTTTTATCTTGCTTCAATTCTAATATACGTTCAATTGCTCTTTCACTTAGTCCTGTTTCCTTCGCTATAGTTTGCAGTATCATATCTGCTTTTGCTACGTTCGTCCGGCACAATAAATAATCAGCAGAAACATTAAGAAAATCCGCTATTTTTATAATCTGTTCCGTATTCGGTGTCCTACTGCCGTTTACAAAATAAGATACTGTGTTATCTGAAATATTTAAATATTGAGCCAATTCTTTTTGTTTTTTGTCAGCATTTTTCAAGGCAAGTCCAATTCTTTCGCCAATCATTTTTTTTATATTATCACTCATTTCGCCCCTCCAGTTTAACGAATTTGTTATTCGAAAATAAAATCATAACAAAACACTTGATTGTTTATTATTGTTATGGTATAATTGAATCATAACATAATTGATATTTAAAGTCAATAAGAATAATAAAAAAGGAGAGGAAAAAAATGAAAAATTTGGACATCAGAGAAGAAGTGAAGGCCGCAAATCTAAAGCTTTGGCAAATAGCGGAGCGCTTCGGGTGCAATGATGTAACATTCAGTAAGAAGCTTCGCCGCGAGTTCACACCGGAACAAAAAGCAAAAGTAAGGCAAATTATAGCGGATTTAGTAAAGGAGCGTGAAGAGGCATGAGCACACCGCCCAGAATGAGGACGATTAAAGAAACCATAGCGGAACTAAAGCACATTGACCCGCAAACCGCTATTACAGAATATTATTTGCGGGATTTGGTAAACAGCGGCCAGATTGTCTTTGTAAAGGCCGGAAATAAAACGCTGATAAACTTCGATAAATTCCTTGAGTTTCTAAGCGAACCAAAAGCCGATATCAATACATGTTTTGACAAAAGCCCAATCCGGCGCGTGGTTTAGTGAGGTGACGCACATGGGTGTAAAATGGATAAAAATTGTCACGGATATTTTTGACGATGAAAAAATACTTTTGATTGAAAGTTTGCCGGACGCTGACAGCATTATTGTAATTTGGTTTAAGCTGTTATGTCTTGCAGGAAAACAAAACAACAGCGGCGTGTTCATGATGTCAAACCAAATTGCGTGTACAGACAAAATGCTGGCAACAATCTTCAGAAGAAAAGAATCTACTGTTAAACTGGCACTAAAAACATTTGAAGAATTTGGAATGATTGAAATTGTTGACGGCGTTATTACAATTCCAAACTGGGGAAAACATCAAAGTATCGAACAGATTGAAGCGCGAAAAGAATATTCGAAGCTATATCAACGCGAATATAGAGCCAAACAGAAGCAACTTGCAGAGTGTAATGATTCACGTAAACATTTACGTAAACAAAACGTAAACACCCCAGATAAAGATATAGAAGAAGATAAGAAAGAGAATAGAGAAAACATATTGCTCGGAGCTGCTTGTGCAGGCTCCAAGCCGGAGCCTTCGCCGGTCCTTTCTTTGGTGTTAAATGACAAATCTTTTCATCACATCAGCCAACCACAAATAGACCACTGGAAAGAACTGTATCCGGCAGTAGATGTTTTGCAAGAATTACGGAAAATGCAGGGCTGGCTTGAAAGCAATCCCAAAAAGCGCAAAACAAACCGCGGCATCAGCGCATTTATTACAGCGTGGTTATCAAAGGCACAGGACAAAGGAACATCTGTTAAGCCGGAACAGGGACACACCCAATATGATAAATTTAAAACAAGAGAATGGGTTTAACCGTTTTAAGGAGATGTTAACATGAACGGAAATGTAGAATATTGCCCGAACTGCGGCAGACAATTGGAATACTTTCAGCCTACGCCTATTTGCAAAGTAATTCAAAGAACATGCGTATGTTATTACGAGCAAAAAGAAAAGGAGCTTGCAACCGGTACAATTAGAGCGCGGGAACACATGCGTAAATTAAGCGGTCTCCCAATTGGTTATATTGAAAAAACGTTTGACAACTTTGAGCCGCGAAACAATGACGAAGCAATATGCAAAAGCTTAAGCACCGAATTTGCAGACAAGGACTATAGCAATACCGGTCTGTGGTTTGTGATGGCTGGAACTGTCGGAACAGGGAAAACACATATATCGGCCGCTATTATCAACAGAATGATAGATAATTGTGCGATTGATGAGAATATCGCGCGTCAATTTGTCCCGTTAGGCGGTTTTGGTAACATTACGCCGCCGTGCAAATATATAAGGTGTACAGACTTAATCGCCGGAGTAAAAGAAAGAATGGTCGATAATACGGCTACAGATTTTGAAACAATTTGCAAAAATACAGCCGTCCTGATTTTAGATGATTTCGGCGTAACAAGAACCACTGAATGGAATCAGGATTTATTTTACAGAATTTTAGACCATAGATACATAAACGAAAAACCAACTGTAATTTCTACAAATTTGAGCGTTGAAGAATTAAAATCCGCATTTGGAGAACGTACATATGACAGAATAAAAGACATGTGTAAATTGCCTGTGATAATCACCGGCGAAAGTCACCGCGGAAAAGAAAAGAGCTAAGGCCTGCCACAGTAAACAAATACCGCAGTCAAGCCCAAGCCCCCAGCCAACATAATCAGTTTACCACAGTCAAATGGTTTTTGCAAGTAGTTAGGGGGCTTTATATTGACAAACGAACAGCTTGTAATTTCAGCCAAAAAGGGGGACCTATCCGCTATCGAGCAGCTTTACACGCAGAACAGCGGCATTATTTTCCGTAATTGCCGGCCGTTTGAGCGGTTGGGGTATGAAACAGACGACCTTATGCAGGAGGCTTATTTTGTGCTTTTAAAGGCCGTTGACAGCTACAAGGAAGATAGCGGCTATCAGTTTGTTACATACCTTTCCAATTCTTTGAAATGGCACTTTTCAAGATATGTCAAGCGTGATAAAAACCGCCGTGACCTGTGCGTGCTGGATTCTCCCATAGATGAAGACGGTGAAACCACAAAGGCCGACATGCTCCCGGACGAAGCGGCAGAATTTGAGGACAGCACAATTTATAACGCTGACATGAACAAAGTGTTCGGGCTTGTAAAAGACGCGCTGAAGGGCGAAAACAACGGCGATATGATGTATGATATTCTGTGTGATGTTTTTGTTGCGGAAAAGACTTTGGCTGAAATAGGCCGAAAATACAGCGTAAACGGAGAGAGAATACGGCAGATAAGAGTGAAGGCCCTTAGACATTTAAGAAACCCCAAACATAAAAAACTGCACTCGTATCGCGAATACGTCATTGACCGCTCCATATACCATAGCGGATTCACTGAATTCAAGCATACCAACACCAGCAGCGTTGAATGGGCGGTTCTGAAAATGGAGCAAAAAGAAAACAATCATTTTTACGACAGAATCCACAGAAAAGACACAACCATTTAAAACCGCTCTATTTTTGCCCATATTCGATTTTTCTTTGATATGCTAAACCTTATTAGTTTTCTGCAAAAACGCAAATAAGTACTAAAAACAGAGCAAATAGACCGCTATAAAACCCAGGTATTGGGTTGCATTCATTATTCCGAGTATTTTCCCCAAGTCTACAAAAAACGGGCTGCCGTATTAATGTAACTATGGGTTGCATAAAAACAATACTTGTTTACACTTATTTACACCGTAATTTACGGCCTAAACCCTTATTATTACTAACAATATCTTAAAGTGTAAATATGTAAATATATATAGACTTTCAAAAATGAAAAAATATACTCTTAAGCAAAGTTATTTACGTTTACAAAAGATAAAAACCCGCAAAGCCTTATGTAGCAAGGGTTTGAGCCGTTTTTGAAAGTGTAAATAAAAAAAGATATTTACAAAATGAAGGTGAAACCATGAACAGAACGGTGTCTTATATCAGGAACTATCTCTCCATTGTTTTGTCCGCTTTTGATGGGGTACTGTTTCGTTACCCCATCCTTACCAAAATCTAATTAGCGGAAGTCGCTTTGACTTCGGCTTTTTCTGTATTCAGTGCTAACCGATTTGGTTATTACCGAAAATATGCTTTTTGATGGAGTAGCAAAATGCGACGCCAGCTTTTCACATTACCAAAACCTTACCAAGGGCGTCCAGTTTTGCGACCCCTTTTTAGGGCCTCGCAAATCTCGCAATACTTTTCTTTTTAGGGCCTCCGAAATCTCCGGATTACTTTTTACAGTCAGTCACCCTTTTAGGGCCTCTAAAATCTCTACACACCGAAACAGTACCCCCATTTCTATGTTCAAAGCCTTAAAATATACAACATTTTGACATGTTTTAAATGTTTGAGAAATCAATATAATATTGTAAACTCCCCGGACATATTTTGCGGACTTATAAAAAACTATACAGACCGCTATATAGCGGAGAACAGAACCTGAAAAAACCTGAACACGGTAATATATTATCATGTTTGCGTGTTTTCAAATGTTAGGAATTGTTAAGATTTAATTTCTTAATTGTTGCAGATGACAAACTCCATTACGAATCGTTATCAAGTCAAAAAAAGAGCGCCGAAGCGCTCTGATTAATGACTGAGTTTATAAAGTGCATACTGGTTCAAAGACACACCCTCTTGAGATGCCTCCATGGCTAAACGTTGATGGAGCGACTTCGGCATTCGCACGACAAACTTACCGCTATATTTATCCGTATCTAATGGCACAGGTACATCAAAACCATTTTCGAGCTTTGTTTCAATATAACCCTCCATAGCCTCTAAAATACCGCTGTATGCTTCGCCATAAGTATCTCCGGTGCTTTGACAGCCGTCAAGCTCCAGAACGGCAGCATGGTAATATGTTCCGCTTTCATCTTTTATTTTTTTGATAACGATATTGTATGGCAACTCTAAATAGTCTTTTACGGTCATAAAATCACGCTCCTATTCTATTCTACGCAAAACGTCTTTGACATATACGGCCTTTAATGGCGTTTCGTCCTTAATTGTTATTACATCACCTATTTGATTGATATATTGTCTGTGAGAGCCTTTTTGACGGTCTAACCGGTACCCGTAAGCGTTCAGCACCCTGTCCAATTCCGATACCCTGATGCCGTTTGGCTGTCGCTTCATTTTTTCAATGATTTTCTCCACTGTCGCCATTCTCTCACCGCCTTACACATTTATAGTACCATATTTAGTACCATTTGTCAATAGCCATCTAAATCTATTATCGCGAAAAACTAAAAATAAAGACAACCTTAACAAACCTCAACAGGAACCTCGCCAAAACCTCATTAGCAAAAGTCGCTTTGAATTTGTTTTTTTATGTGTTCAGTTGTGAATTTACACAAAAATCTATTCCGGTGCTGTTTTTAATGGCTTCGATGTAAGTATCAAGTCTTTTTTCTTCAAGTTCCGCTATCAAAGAGATAAACATGTTTAAATCGCCTTTTAAAGCATAACTTTCTAAGCACTCAAAATACTTAAGACGTTCCTCTTTTGGAATAGACACAGGCAAATAGCCGCCGGACATAAGCTGATAATTCATAATCAGTCTTGACGTGCGCCCGTTGCCGTCGATAAAAGGATGAATTTTAACAAACTCTGCATGTGTCCACGCGGCAAGTTCAATCGGTTCAATATCTTTTTTTTGCGCCAAATCCATATAAAAGTTTTTAATTTGTCCGTACATTTCAAGCGGCGCCGGCGGTGTGTGCTGCGCACCGCTGATATATACCTCAACGTTTCTGTAAACGCCGCCTACTATGATATTTTCCATAAGCAAAGCATGTATATCTTTAATTATTTTCTCATCAAGAGGGTCTTTTTTCAAAACCTTTTTTGAAATGTATGAAAAAGCCTTATTATGGTTGACTACTTCATAAATTTCTCTTAAATCTTTACCGCCAACCGACAATTTATCTTCAATCAGCAGTTTGGTTTCCATTAACGTAAGGGTGTTCCCTTCAATAGCGGTTGAATTGTGCGTATATTCTATGTCAAAAGCTGTAGCATAGTTTTCCTGCGCCGCCTGCGAGAGTGTATGCATATTTGCATTTACAAATTCCTTTTTCTGTTTCAGTATAGCTAAATCCATGCCATCATTTCCTTTCGAGTATGAGAACTTTTACATAACGAAGTTCGTCCATTAATTATCCCGTTCCATTTTTTCGTCTATCGCCTCATTAACAAATCCATTCACAGACTTATTCTGCTTTTCTGCAAAGTCTTTTATTACAGCCTTTTTGCCTTTGGGGACAGTTATTTCCAATCTATCATATTTTTCGGCATTAAATTTTCTTTTGTAATCCGTTGAATTTTTAATCATTATAATCATCTCCTATTTTATTAATATTAGCGGCGTTTAAATCCAAAGTTTTTGCTTTACCATATTTAATATAATTATAACATGTTTCTCAACAAAAATCTACCGTAAGATTGCACAAAATATCTACCGTAAGATTATGCATATTTACCAATTGACATATCTAACGTTAGATGTTATAATGTAATCACAGACAAGGAGAACAACAAAATTAATTTAAAAGGAGGTTGACTACAATGTCAACAATGAACATTGAAAAGAACATTAAAGATTTTAAGGAACTGCAACGTATGTCCGAGGAAATAGCAGCTGAAATGGAAGCTATCAAGGACAAAATCAAGGCTGAAATGTCAGAAAGGGGGACAGATGAAATTATAACCGGTGAATATAAAATCCGCTATAAAACGGTAAAATCAAGCCGGTTCGACACAAAGGCATTTAAGGAAGCACACAAGGATTTATACTCTGCATTTGTAAAGGACAACATCACAACACGATTCACAATCGCGTAAAGAAAAAGCCCTTACAAAGTCACGATTTGTAAAGGCAGTGTAACACCCATCAGTTGAAAGGATGGTTACAATTTAATTATACGGTAGCCGTCCGAAATTGTCAAGAATAAATTAACGAAAGGAGAATAAAAAATGACAGACAATGTAATAACGGCAAGAACGATTGACACAATATGCGATATTAATGAAGATTTGAAAAAGGCCTTGTTTATTTATGGGCAACTGGATGAATTTTTCGCACTTGACCCCAAAACACAGCGTGACGGCATAGTATTAGATTTTCGCCATGCAAAAGTTTTATGTGATATTGTAGGCGACTATACATTAACGGCGCTATCGCGAGCAAAAGACCTTGAAGAACTGAAAAAACATAGAAAGGACGAAAGATAATGAAAACCACAACAAAAATATATGACAGCATTGTTTACGCTGATAATATGGAACTCTATGAAACTACACGCAAAAAGAAGCTGGAAGCATTATTCAAGGGTTCTGTGTCGGAAATATCTAAAACGGTTGGCCCGGAACTCAAAGAGGCATTATTCGCATTGGAAAGTATGGCCCTTGATTTAGCATTCAGCGCTCACCAGTGCGGAATTGCGCAGGGGATTGAACTTGCCATGTCGCTTAAAGAGATACTCGGCAGTCCCAAGGAGATAGCGGAAGCTTCTGACGCGAACGCCCCCTCACTCAGTAAAGCAGAAGGTTCTGAAGTCGAAGCAATCGGCAAATATTTAGAGGGTTTGGACGGAAAGGACGAAGTAGCATGAATAAGTTTGATTTCGGAACGTTTTGCATGGTCGTTATGGCTGCGATTTGTTGGACTGTGTATGTATTGCAGTAACAAAATAGAAAGGATTGAAATTATAATGACTTATAGAACATGGATACAGGAAGTAAATAAAAGCTTAAAAGGCACGTTAAATATTGTCGGCCTCAATGTAGATAAATTTCCCGCTATTGATTTTAAAAAGATGTACAAGGTAGGTTTTGCGCCTAAAACAGCTTCTCAAACAGCAAAAGCAATACATAGATATTTAAACCGGGACTATAGAGGGTTTTAATTCAAAAATCGGAGCTTTCGCAGCTCCTTTTTTGGGCTAAATTTTGCTACTTATTTGCTACTTAAAATCGCCATAAACAGCAATATGTTAATAAATACCATTTTGCAAAAATGCGATAATATAGCGGTTTTCAAGATATTACTACACGTTACAAAAAGAACGAAACTCAACTACGAACCAAAAGGTCGGGAGTTCGAATCTCTCATGGCGCGCCAAAAAAGGGACGCATAATGCGTCCCTTTTTTATGTCTGTATTAATCATTTATTCTATGATATATGCCTTTACAATTTCGCCATAATATGCAATGTGGAAATCCTGATTATCGTGCGCATGGCGGTCTTCGCCTGCGGGATAAAAATCTGCTTTAACAGATGTGGGTATTGCATTTTTATCCTGCATCTGGCGGTATATCACATTGCATTCTAAGGTAAGCGGCAGTTCCGCTACGGCGGGCGACGGAATGCTGTCTGACGGGAGCATTGTCAAATTCAGTGCTTTTGCCTTGTCAACATCCCTGCCGGAATGTGCGCCGCAAAAGCTCACGATTCTTTTGTCAAATTCGCCGAAAGGAATGTTCACCGTGAAATTCATGCTTTCATCTAACATTTCTTTTGTAAACCGGCTTTCCCGCACAAAGGTGATAAAAACAGGCCTGTTCCATTCTATGCCCAGCATCCCCCAGGAAATGGTCATGGAATTAACCTTGTCCCCTGATTTTGTGGTGATTAAAACACCGTTTTTGACCGCGTTCATAATTTCTGCTGCATGGTTAAAAACGTTAATTTCCCGTTTCATGTTAAACTCCTCCAATTTATCATTATTCCATAATTTCCAACACCAGCACCCAGTCTTCCCCGTGGGTCGGAGCAGCAAACAGCGCAGTTTTGGGCGGGAACAGTTTATAAAATGTTTCTTTCCCTGTTCTCGGATTAAACCAGCTTGCACGAATGATATTGCCGCCCATCAAATTTAAGTTTGCCCGGATTGGCTGCCCCTGGGGCGTATAGATATAAGCATACTTTTCTCCCCTGCCGGCAGCAATGTGCCCGCCGATGGCATCATCGTCCTCCGCAAGCTCCGGCGCCGGACGGAAAGAATAAAAATCCCGTTTTAAGCGCAGCTCTTTTAAAAACCTGATCTGGTTCGCCCCCTCGTGGTGCAGGGCTTCTTGCCACACAAAGGGAAAATAAGGTTCCGGTTTTGTGGTAAATCCCCAAATACAGTGGTTTCCATAGGTGTGGCCGCAGGCGCCCTCGCACATGTCCCAATAGGCGTTGTTCCGCACGTCCTGGGTGCTCCAGTAACAGCCATATTCCGCTTTAAAGCAGGCTGGGTGATCTTCATACCGCGGCTCCGAGTCCATAAACGGCTTGTTTCCCTCTGCCTCTTTTGTTCTGCGGAGCAAAGAAAAGCTCTCATACCCTTCAAAGCCGTGACCAGATTGCACCGTGTGGAAATCGATATAAGATTTTGAGCTGACCGCATCAACAGACGACGCAGCGCCACAGGGGTGGAACGTGATTAAATGGTCTGGGTCTGTTTCTGCAATGCCCCTGCCCATTTCGTCAACCACCATCCGGTGCAGGTGCGTGCTCAGCGGCCGGTCGCCGCCCAGCATCCAAATGATGTTCCAATGCTTTTGAAACCGTTTTGCAATCCACTTTCCGTAAGCATACGCATTTTCCGGCGTAAATATTTCCGGCCCTGTTCCCCAAAGCCGGTTAAACTTGTCGCCCCAGGTGGGAAGAAGGGTAATGAACATATTCTTTTCAGCAGCAAGCGCAATTGCATACTCCACATGGTCCCAATAGCTGTATTCCCCGTCTGTGTCGGGCTTTTCCGGGTCTGGCAGGCCGTTTGTGAACGTCAGCGGAAGTCTGCCATATTTGTTTGGCACAGTGACGCCCTCAAATTCTGCCAGGGCCACCGCCTGAACTGCGTTAAAGCCCTGCTTTGCGCGAACCGCGAAATATTCCACCATCTCCTCCCGCGTCAGCCTGTGAAACAGCTCCCAGACCGTATCTCCCAGGTAAAAAAATGGTTTTTCGTCCTCCCACATAAGATACTGCCCGGTTCCGTAAACTTTTAACTTTTTCATTCTCCGTCCCCCTTTTTTATTTTTTAGTATAACACACAAAAATTAGGATTGCAAATCCATTTTAAACGCGATATACTAAACATATCATTACAATGGGGGAGTTGACATTATGATCATTGCTGATTTGCATATTCATTCTAAATATTCGCGGGCCACCAGCCGGGACTGCACGCCCGAACAGTTAGACTTTTGGGCGCGGCGCAAGGGCATAGGCCTTTTGGGCACGGGGGACTTTACCCATGCCGCCTGGCGCGGCGAGCTGAAGGAAAAGCTGATTTCTGCGGAGGATGGGCTTTTTCGCCTGAAAAAAGAGTATTGTGCCGATCCAGACAATTTTTCAGAAGACAACGCGCCGCGGTTTGTGCTGTCCGGCGAAATCAGTTCCATTTATAAAAAGAACGGCAGGGTAAGAAAGGTGCATAACGTAATTTTGCTGCCCGGTTTTGAGGCAGCGGATCTGCTTTCGGCAAAGCTTGCGCTGATTGGAAACATTCATTCCGACGGACGGCCCATTTTGGGGCTGGACAGCCGGGATTTGTTGGAGTTGACCTTAGACGTGTGCCCGGAGGCGATTTTCATTCCCGCCCACATCTGGACGCCGCACTTTTCCCTGTTCGGCGCCTTTTCCGGATTTGACACCATAGAGGAGTGTTTTGAGGATTTAACGCCCCACATTCACGCCTTAGAAACCGGCCTTTCCGCAGACCCGGTCATGTGCCGGCGGCTTTCCGCCCTAGACCGCTATACCTTAGTTTCCAATTCCGACGCCCACTCCCCTGCCAAGCTGGGGCGCGAGGCAAACCTTTTGGATATTGACCGTTCCTACACCGGGCTTTACAACGCAATTCAAACCAGAGAAGGGTTTTTAGGAACGGTGGAATTCTTCCCTGAGGAGGGAAAATATCATTTAGACGGCCACAGGAACTGTAATTTATGCTTAACGCCTGACGAAACCTTAAAATATGGCGGCAAATGCCCGGTGTGCGGAAAGAAAATCACAATCGGCGTTTTGAACCGCGTTACACAGCTTGCCGACCGGCCGGAGGATTTTGTACTCCCCGATATGCTGCCCTTTGAAAGTCTGGTGCCCCTGCCTGAGGTGATTGGGGCCTCCCTTTCCCTTTCCGCAGCCAGCAAAAAAACTGCAAAACTCTATGAGGAGATGCTTCAAAAAATCGGCCCGGAGTTTTACATTCTCCGCCAGGCGCCCATTGAGGAAATCCGCGCTGTGGGCGGTGTTTGCGTGGCCGAGGGTATTCGCCGCCTGCGGGCGGGCGAGGTGAAACGCACGCCGGGGTTTGACGGAGAATATGGAAAAATCCGCCTATTGGAGGACAGTGAAATCAGCCTTTTCAGCGGCCAGACCATGCTGACAGAACTCTCACTGCTTCCCGACGCAGCGGAAATTGCTAAGAAAAAAAATCCTGCCCCGCCGGCACAGAGCGTGCAGGAGTCATCAGATACCGAAGCAAAACAGATGAAAGCGAACGATGCGCTGAACGCGGAGCAGGAAGAGGCCGCCGCGTCCGGCGCGCCGGTGGTTTTGGTTTCGGCAGGCCCGGGAACAGGCAAAACGAAAACGCTGGTTTCCCGTATTGTGCACCTCATTTCGCAGGGCGTAAAACCACAGGAAATTACGGCAGTTACGTTCACCAACAAAGCCGCAGGCGAAATGCGCCAGCGCTTGGAAAAACAAATTGGAAAACGGGCGGCAAAGCAAATGACCATTGGCACGTTTCACGCTGTGTGTTTGGGGCTTTTAACAGATCTTGGCCTTTCCCCCGCCATTATTGACAGGGAAACGGCGCTGGATTTGGCAAAGGAAGCTATTCTGGAAGAAAACGCCAAAATTGGCCCGGTAGATCTTTTGCAGGAGGTTTCAAAACGGAAGAACGGCGTAACCGCAGAGGGGCAGCTCAGCGACGAGCTTTTTTACGCCTATTGCGCGCAGCTTGAAAAGAACCGGGTGGTTGATTTGGACGATTTGCTGCTGATGGTTTTGAAGAAGTGGGATGCTGGCGAATTTCTCCCGAAGCAAAAGCGCCGGTTTGCACACCTTTCTGTGGACGAGTTTCAGGACATTAACCCGGTGCAATACCGGCTGGTGCAGGCATGGTCGCAGAACGCAAAGGGGCTGTTTGTGATTGGCGACACCGACCAGGCCATATACGGCTTCCGCGGCTCCGACGCGAAATGTTTTGACCGGCTGCGGGAGGATTTCCCTGACAGAAAAGAAATTACACTTATGCAAAACTACCGCTGTGCACCGAAGATATTAAATGCCGCAGTTTCCGTGATTACTGAGGGCGGAAAAAAAGAGCGGGCACTGGCCGCCAACAGAACAGGAGGCGCAGGCGTGAAGCTGCACGCTGCCACAAGTCCGCTGGCTGAGGGGATTTTTGTTGCCAAGCAGATTAACCAAATGGTTGGCGGCATTGAAATGTTAGATACCGATAGTGCGAAACAGCTTGACGACGCCCACAGGGTGCGGGGCTTTTCCGACATTGCGGTGCTCTACCGCACCCACCGGCAGGCCCGGATTTTGGAAAAATGTTTCCGGCAGGAATCCATTCCCTATACCGTTGCCGGACGGGAGGACTTTTTGCAGGACGGCTGTGTTCGTGGAATTTTGGCCTTTCTGCGGTTTTTAACGGAACCGGAGAATCAAAATGCCCTGGCCCAGGCGCTGAAATTGCTGTTCGACTGTTCCGCCCCTGTGGCAAAACGCTGTTTGGCGGAGTTAGAGAAAAAAGAAGTGCGCGGAGCGGAAAACATTCTTGCTATTCTAAAAGAAGAACAAACACCCTTGTGTTCCTTTGCGTTATTGGCGGAAAAACTGCTGTCTTTGTTCAGCACAGAATCCCCCTCAAATTTTATCACGCATTTGGCAGAGAATTTGGGGAAAGATACGGACGAAAACGTGAAAAAGCTGATTCATACCGCAGTGATGTATGACGGAATTTCCGCGTTTTTGCAGTCGGTTGTGCTCGGTGAGGAGCGGGACATTCAGCGCGCCTCCGGCACGGCCTACAGTTCCGACGCGGTGACGCTTTCCACGCTCCACGGCAGCAAGGGGCTTGAGTTCCCTGTGGTATTCCTGTGCGGTGTAAACGACGGCACCATTCCGCTGGAAGCCGCCTCCGGCGCGGCGGATATTGCCGAGGAGCGCCGCCTGTTTTATGTGGGAATGACCCGGGCAATGGACGAGTTGATTTTAAGTTCCTTCGGCAAGCCCTCTGCATTTTTAGCAGACATTCCGGAGAATTTCACTGAAAAAGCAGAACAAAATACGCCTGCAAAGCCTATTGGGCGGCAGATGTCCCTGTTTTAAATAAAACAAAATAAAAAATGAAAAAAGGATGTGTGTGATCATGGAGGAACTTTTTCCGAGAACCACGGTTGCCGGCATTTCTCTGCCGCGCATGTTAATCGGCACCAACTGGATGGCCGGCTGGAGCCACCGCTCCCCTGCGGCGGACTGCATGATTAAAGAACGCCACGCAGAAAGCAGTTCTATTGTGCCCATGCTGGAGGCATTTGTGAACAACGGCATAGACGCCATTATGGGCAGCTTTAGCCTCACGCCCGTCATCACAAAAGCCGTGCGGGAAGCCGAAGAAAAATTAGGCAAAAAAATTATTATCATCGACACCCCCGCCATTAACACAGAAGACAGTGCGGCGGGCCGCCGGGAGGCAGAAGCCATGATAAAGCAGAGCAAAGAACTTGGCGCCGCCTTTTGCCTGATTCACCACTCCGCCGCGGAACAACTGGTGAACAAAGGGAAAAGAAGCATTGAACGAATTGACGACTACACCAAAATGATTCGCGACGCGGGGCTGATTCCCGGCCTTTCCGCCCACATGCCGGAGCTGATTGTTTACAGCGACTTAAACCACTATGACGTGGAAACGTATATTCAAATTTATAACTGTATGGGCTTTTTAATGCAGGTGGAAATTGAAACGGTGAACCAAATTATTCAGCACGCCAAAAAGCCCGTAATGACCATTAAGCCCATGGCCGCAGGCAGATGCACCCCTTTTGTGGGGCTGAATTTCTCCTGGGCCACCATTCGGGACTGCGACATGGTTACCGTGGGGTGCTTAAACGAGCGCGAGGCTTTAGAAGACATTGAAATCTCCCGGGCGGCGCTATCGGCCCGGGCGGCAAAAATACAAAAAAGAAGCAGTCCCAATCAAAACCAGGCTGCATTTGGCGATAAATAAGGAGGATTACGGATGACCAAATATGCAATTGGGGTGGATTTCGGAACGCTTTCCGGCCGGGCTTTGTTGGTTTCGCTGGAAGACGGGGAGGAAATTGCGTCCTGCGTGATGGAATATCCCCACGGGGTGATGGACAGAACGCTTCCCTCCGGCGAAAGGCTGGAAAACGGCGCCGCGTTTCAGCACCCGCAAGACTATCTCGACGTGTTAAACCACACTGTGAAAACGGTTGTTGCCCAGTCCGGCGTTTGCCCCGAAGACATTGTGGGACTGGGGATTGATTTTACCTCCTGCACGGTTTTGCCTGTATTGGAAGACGGCACGCCCCTGTGCGTGCTGGACGAGTTTTCAAGCGACCCCCACGCCTATGTGAAGCTGTGGAAGCACCATTCCGCCCAGCAGGAGGCGGACGAAATCACCGTCCTGGCCGAGGAGCGGAAAGAAAGCTGGCTTGCGCGCTACGGCGGGAAGGTTTCGTCAGAGTGGCTGCTGCCCAAGGTGCTGGAAACGCTTCATAAAAGCCCAATGGTTTTTTCTGCCGCCCAGCGGTTTGTTGAGGCCGGTGACTGGCTTGTGTGGAACCTTACAGGGCGCGAGGTGCACAGCTCGTGCATGGCGGGCTACAAGGGCACCTGGCACTTTGAATCCGGATATCCCTCCGACTCGTTTTTAACCGCCCTGGACCCGCGTTTGCACGGTTTAGCGGGCACCAAAATCAGCACCAAAGTTATGCCGGCAGGAACCCTTGCCGGCGGGCTGACAAAACCTGCCGCAGAAAATCTGGGACTTTGTGCGGGCACGGCGGTGTCTGTCCCCGTGATAGACGCCCATGCGGCGCTGCCTGCGGCAGGAATTACCGGCCCCGGCACGCTGATGATGATTATGGGCACTTCCACTTGCCACATTTTGATGAACGGCGAGGAAAAAGAGGTTCCGGGCATTTGCGGCGTGGTGAAAGACGGCGTTCTTCCCGGATATTTTGCCTACGAGGCCGGGCAGGCCTGCGTGGGCGACCACTTTGCATGGTTTATGGAAAACTGCCTGCCGGAGCGGTTTTTAACGCAGGCGGCGGCAGAGGGAAAATCGGTTTATGCGCTCATGCGGGAAAAGGCGGCGCTGCTCGCTCCCGGCGAAAGCGGGCTTTTGGCGCTGGACTGGTGGAACGGCAGCCGCACCCCTTATGTAGACGCCGATTTGTCAGGGCTGATTCTGGGAATGACGCTGAAAACCCGTCCTGAGGAGATTTACCGCGCGCTGATTGAAGCCACGGCCTTTGGCACGAAGCGCATTATCGACACCTACGAACAGCACGGCGTGAACATTCGTTCCCTTTGTGCCTCCGGCGGAATTGCGGAAAAGGACCCGCTGGCCATGCAGATTTATGCAGATGTTTGCGGCCGCGAAATTCAAGTGGCAGGAAGCGCCCAGGCCGGTGCCTTGGGCAGCGCCATGTTTGCCGCCGTGGCATCGGGCTATTTTCAAAACATGGAACAGGCGGCAGGTGTTTTAGCACGCTTAAAGGATTTTTCATATCAACCGGTTGCAGAGAACTCCGCAGTTTACAACAAGCTTTATGATGAGTATGTGACTTTGTGTGAATATTTCGCCAAAAAAAACCATGTGATGAAGCGGCTGAAAAAAGTGTGAAATTGTTATCGTTTTAAAGCAGGCGGCGACAATAAGCTTTTGGAGAACAACCGTAATATTTTTTAAACGCGCGGCTGAACTGATAAACGTCACCATATCCGACGCTGGCGGAAACTTCGCCAACTCTGCGAAATTCCTGCAAATAAGTAACAGCCTGTTCCATGCGTATTTTTGTAAGATATTGAAACGGAGTTATTTGCAGCTCCTTCACAAAAACCTTTCCCAAATATACCTTACTGACACATGCGGCATTGGCGATGTCGCTTAGGGAAAGTCCTGTTACATGAAAATTTTGCTTTATAAATAGTGCCGCAGAAACAAGGATTGGGTTTTTGTTTTGCATTTCGTTGTTTTCGAGTTTATGCAAAAGGCTGTAAAGCTGTGATAAGATATAAAACCGGCTAGTTTGAACAGCTTCGGCAGGCGTTTTTATCCGTTCAAAACACTCCAAAACTGTCTCCGTCGGCACAGGCGGCAAAGAGGTTAATTCGCCAAATCCATTCATATCATAAAAGTTAAACAGAATGCTGTCCGCCTCGCGGAGGCATCTGTTAAAATAATTTATTCCCTGAGGGATATAAACCGGGTGGTTGTTATCTGCAATTACCCGGTTTTTTCCGGCCGAAAACGAAATTGCTCCCGAAAGCGGGAAAACCAAGCTGGCGCTGTATCGGTTTTTCATTGTTAGCAGTTTTCCCTCTTCGTCGTGCACATTCAGCGCGGAAATAAATTCTGTAATACAATAATTTTTATTCATTTTCCTGCCCCCTTTTTTTCAGCGTATCATGATATTGAAATTCTGTCAACATCAAGTGTATGGTTTTGGCTAAAAAATAAGCGTTTTAATCATTGCTTTTTAAAGAGCACAGCTGTATAATTTCAACTATCATATATAAAAGGATGTGTATTTTTATGGATTTTTCAGGTAAAGCAGCATTTGTTACAGGTGTTTCTCACGGCATTGGCAGGGCCATTGCCCTTGGACTGGCAAAAAATAATGCCGCGCTTTTTCTTTGTGACATTGACAAAGCAGGGCTGAAAGAAACGGCAAAAGCGGTCAATGAGCTTGGTGCGCAGGTTGAAATCTGTGGATTAGATGTGTCTGATGAGGCGGCAGTTCATGCTGTGATGGATAAGGCCATCCTCCGGTTTGGCAAAATTGATATTTTAATTAACAACGCCGGCATTTACAATACATTTGGTTTGTTTCAAAACTCAAATTCTGTTGACTGGAAGAAAAAAATTGAAGTGAACATTTTGGGCACCATGTATCCCACACAAGCCGTGCTAAACCACATGATTGCAAACCGATACGGACGAATTGTGAACATTGGCTCGGTTGCCGGCGTATATGGAATTCCGAACATGACGGACTATGCAATGACCAAAGGGGCTGTAATTGCCTTTACAAAGTCCCTGGCAAAGGAAACGGCGCCGTTTGGCGTTACGGTGAACGCGGTTTCTCCGGGCAGCATATCGGTAAGCGGAGAAGACATGCCGGAGCATTCCTTTACGGGCCGGGCCGGAACACCGGAGGAATGCGCCAACGTCGTATTGTTTTTGGCCTCTGACGAAGCCTCTTATGTTTCCGGCCAGAACTACTTGGTTGACGGCTGCCGCAAAAAAATGTAACCAAAACGGAGCAGAACGCCGCAGTTCTGCTCCGTTTTGCGGATTCGTACCGGATAATCTTCTGCAAAACTTGACTTTTTCCGCTATATAAGGTAAAATATAATTTAACCCCTTTTAAGGAAATTAACAAACTGAAAGGATTGTTTCGATATGAAAAAGTTAATGCTTGGAAACGAGGCCATTGCCCGCGGCGCTTATGAAGCCGGGGTTCGCGTGGTTTCCTCCTATCCCGGTACGCCCAGTACCGAAATCACAGAATTTATGGCAAAATATGACGAAATTTACTGCGAGTGGGCGCCCAACGAAAAAGTGGCGGTTGAAACGGCTTCCGGCGCTTCCCTTGCAGGTGGCCGGGCGGTTTCTGCCATGAAGCACGTTGGCTTAAACGTTGCCGCAGACCCGTTATTTACCATGTCGTATATCGGCGTGAACGCAGGTTTGGTGCTTTGCGTGGCGGACGACCCCGGCATGCACAGCTCCCAGAACGAGCAGGATTCCAGAAACTATGCGTTAGCTTCTAAAATTCCCATGTTAGAGCCGGCAGACAGCGGCGAATGTAAAGACTTTATGAAAAAGGCGTTTTGTTTAAGCGAAAAGTTTGACACGCCGGTGCTTATGCGCCTGACCACCCGTGTCGCCCATTCCCAGAGCCTGGTTGAGGTGTGCGAGCGCGAGGATTTGCCCTTAAAACCTTATGAGAAGAACATTGCAAAAAATGTTATGGTTCCGGCAAACGCCCGTCCAAAGCACCCGGCTGTAGAGGCAAGAACGGAACAGCTTTCTGCATTTTCGGAGACTTCGGATCTCAACAAAGTTATCATGCGGGACACCGAAATTGGCATTATCACCGCCGGTATCTCCTATCAATATGTGGAGGAGGCTTTGCCAAACGCTTCTGTTTTAAAGCTGGGCATGGTTTGGCCCCTGCCGGAAAACTTAATCCGCGATTTTGCCGCGAAGGTGAAAACCTGCTATGTAATTGAAGAACTCGACCCGTTTTTAGAACAGAATATTCGCGCCATGGGCATTTCTGTAATCGGAAAAGAGCTGTTCCCCAAGGTGGACGAATATTCCGCTGCGCTTCTTCGCAGCAAGATTTTAGGCGAAAAAGCTGCCGACACTGTTTCGGCAGCCGAAGCCGTTCCCGTGCGCCCGCCGGTAATGTGCCCCGGGTGTTCCCACCGCGGCGTGTTCTATGTGCTACACAAGCTTGGGCTTAACGTGTCCGGCGACATTGGCTGCTATTCCTTGGGATGTGCCGCTCCCCTTTCCTCTATCGACAGCATCATTTGCATGGGCGCCAGCGTTTCGGCGGCCCACGGCATGGAAAAGGCGGCAGGGCGCGATTTTGCGAAAAAGACGGTGGCGGTTTTGGGCGACTCTACCTTTATCCATTCCGGCATTACGGGCTTGATTGATATTGTTTACAACAAAGGCACTTCAACGGTAATTATTCTGGATAACTCCATCACCGGCATGACAGGGCACCAGCAAAACCCATCAACAGGCTTTACCATTCGGAACGAGCCGACCCGCCAGGTAGATTTGGTAAAGCTTGCCGAAGCGGTTGGCGTTGACCGTGTGAAAGTGGTTGACCCCTTTGATTTAGACCTTTTGGAAAAAGTTGTGAAAGAAGAAGTGGCGGCAGACGAGCCTTCTGTAATTATCGCACAACGCCCCTGCGCGCTGTTGAAAAAGGCAGGATATTCCGGAACTTTCGTGATTAACGACAAGTGTAAAAACTGCAAAATGTGCATGAAGCTGGGCTGCCCCGCAATTTCCATTACGGAAAACGGCCCGAAAATTAACGACACGCTTTGCGTTGGCTGCGGGCTGTGTCCCAATGTGTGCAAATTTGGCGCCATTGAAAAAGTGAATTAAGGGAAAGGACAAAAACGATATGAATATTATGATAGTTGGTGTCGGCGGCCAGGGAACGCTTTTAGCAAGCAGGATTTTGGGCGCGGCGGCACAAAACATTGGTATGGACGTAAAGCTTTCCGAGGTTCATGGCATGAGCCAGCGCGGGGGAAGCGTGGTGACCTATGTGCGGTATGGCGAAAAGATTTCGTCCCCCATCATTGAAAAGGGCGGGGCGGACATTATTTTGGCCTTTGAACAGCTTGAGGCCTACCGCTATCTGCCCTATTTAAAGCAGGGCGGCACAATGATTGTGAACACCCAGAAAACAGACCCCATGCCCGTTATCTGCGGCACGGCGGAATATCCTGAAAATATTTTGGAAAAGATTGAGCAGATGGGCATAAACATCATTGCCTGCGACGCGCTTTCCCTGGCAAAAGAGGCGGGGAACGTTAAGTCTGTTAACGTGGTTTTAATCGGCGTTTTGGCAAAGCACTCCTCCATTTCCAAAGATGATTGGCTAAATGCTGTGAACGCCACCGTTCCGCCGAAATTTTTAGAGGCGAATTTAAAAGCCTTTGAACTTGGCTACGAACTTTAATTAAGGACGTTTATTCATGGAGATAAAAGATTTTATTCAATCGGAATATGGCATCTCCCCCGAAACCTTTGCGCTTTGCGCCCGGGCGGAGGAGGAGGTGCGCCCGCAGTTTGCTGAAATTGACAAAACGGCGGAGCTGAATCAGATTAAGGTGTTAAAGGCGTTTTCTGAACACAAAGTTTCGGAGGCGCACTTGGGCTATTCCACCGGATACGGCTATGACGATTTGGGCCGTGACACCTTGGAAAAAATTTATGCCGATGTGTTTGGAACAGAAAGCGCTTTGGTGCGCAGCAGCATTGTTTCCGGCACCCACGCGATTTGTTCCTGCCTGTTTGGCGTTTTGCGCCCGGGGGATACGCTGCTTTCTGCCACCGGTGCGCCCTATGACACACTGGAAGAAATTATTGGAAAACGCGGCTCGGGAGGCGGAAGTTTAAAAGAATGGGGCATTGGCTACCGCGAAGTGCCGCTATTAAAAGACGGAAAAATTAATTTAACCGCCCTTGGAGAAGCTTTGGCCGACAAAAGCGTGCGTTTGGTGGAGCTTCAGCGCTCAAAAGGCTATGCCTGGCGCCCCTCCTACACGCTTTCTGACATGGAGGACGCCATTGCGCTGATTAAACAGAAACGCCCCGACGTTTTTGTGATGGTGGACAACTGCTACGGCGAGTTTGTTGAAAGCCTTGAGCCGCCGCAAATCGGTGCGGACTTAATTGCCGGGTCGCTCATCAAAAACCCCGGCGGTGGGCTGGCTTTAACTGGCGGATATCTGGCAGGAAAGCGCGGGCTGGTGGAACAAATCAGTTACCGGCTTACCTCCCCCGGAATCGGCGCGGAGGTTGGCGCGTCCCTCGGCATGAACCGGCACATGTATCAGGGCTTTTTCATGGCTCCCCACACTGTGGCGCAAGCGTTAAAAACTGCAGTGCTCACGGCAAAGGTGTTTGAAAAACTGGGGTATGACGTTTCCCCCAAGGCCGAAGACAAACGCGGTGACATTATTCAGTCTGTGAAATTCGGCAGCAGTGAAAAGCTTTGCGCTTTTTGCCGCGGCATTCAGCGGGGCGCACCCATCGACTCCTTTGTTGTGCCGGAGCCGTGGGACATGCCCGGCTATGAAAATCAGGTGATTATGGCTGCCGGTGCGTTTGTGTCCGGCGCCAGCATTGAAATTTCTGCCGACGGGCCGATTCGTCCGCCCTATGCCGCCTATATGCAGGGCGGCCTGACCTATGAGAGCGGAAAGCTCTCTGTGCTCTGCGCGGCAGACAATTTGATGAAGCTGTAACGATTCAGGGGGAGGGACAGAGATGAATCGTCAAATTTTATACGATAATCAGGACTTTTTTGACGGATATTTTGCCCTAAGAAACCAGGACATCAATTATAACGACCTGCTTGAACAGCCTGCTATGGCTGAGCTTTTGCCAAATCTTTCGGGCAAAGCTGTGCTGGATTTGGGCTGCGGCTTCGGCCAAAACTGTAAAGACTTTGTTTGCCGCGGCGCAAAACGTGTCGTTGGCGTTGACATTTCAGAAAAAATGCTGTCTGTTGCAAAAGATAAATCTGCCGCTCCGGAAATTCAATATCGAAATATGAGCATGACCGATATTGCTTCCATGGACGAAACATTTGATTTTGTTTACAGTTCCCTTGCGTTTCACTACGTTGAGGATTTCTCTAAACTGATGACCGATATTTACAATCTGCTTGCGCCAAACGGAATGCTGCTGTTTTCCCAGGAGCACCCCATTCCCACCGCCACAATAGACGGTTTGGGCCATTATAATAAAGATGAAAACGGTATCCCTGTTTCTTACACGTTTTCCAACTACAGTCAGAGCGGCAAGCGGGAAATTCACTGGTTTATTGACGGCGTGGTGAAATTTCACCGCCCCATGGGCGAACTGTTAACGGCAGTTGCCCGCGCGGGCTTTACCATTGAAGTGGTTTGCGAGCCAACGCCAAAGGATTGGGCTGTGAAAAAACTTCCGGCGATTGCAAAAGAATTTATAAAACCAAGCTTTTTAATTGTTCAGGCGAGGAAAAAAGCATGAACGTATCTATCCGCAAAGCAGAACTTTCCGATATAGACGGCTTTTTAAAATTGGATAAACACATTGCGCCGGAACGGCTTAAAACTGTGATTTCAGCCGGCCGGGCGTTTGTTTTGGAAAATAGCGGCCAAATTTTTGGCGTGCTGCGCTACAGCCTGTTTTGGGAAAGTCTTCCCTTTTTAGACCTGATTTCTATTGACCCGGCCTTTCAAAGGCAGGGGTTTGGCCGCACTTTTATGGCGTTTTGGGAAGCCCAGATGAAACAGGAGGGATTTTGCCACTGCCTCACCTCCACCCAGGAGGACGAAACGGCAAAGTTCTTTTATGAAACGCTTGGATATACAAAAACCGGCGCGTTTTTTCCGCCGGAACAGGAAGCGCAAGAGTTAATTTATCTAAAAACGCTATAAACAAAAAAAGAACACAAAGCGAAAAGCTTTGTGTTCTTTTTATTTTACAGACCAGCTTTTGCGGCCTGAACCATAATGGCGCATTCCATGCGCTTTTTAAACAGCTTGCACCCCTGCTCATATACGCCGGATATAGAGCCTGCGGCGTGGTATGCGTTAGCGGCGCAGCCGCCGCTGCAGTAGAGCTTTGCCCAGCAGTCACGGCATTCTTCTCTGGCATAAGCGTTGCACAGCTTAAACTGTTCCTGCTTTTCCGCATTTGTAACGCCTTTCCAGATGTCGCCCATGCTGTAGGCTTCATCTCCCACAAACTGATGGCAGGGGAACAGCTCGCCCCAGGGCGTTACGGCAAAATATTCCGTGCCGGAGCCGCAGCCGGAAATCCGTTTATATATGCACGGTCCGCCGGTTAAATCAATCATATAGTGGTAAAACGTAAAGCCTTTTCCCTGCTTTTCGCGCTTTATCATTTCCTCCGCCAAAATTTCATACTGCCGGCAGACCGTTTCAATATCTTCGTCCGTTAAGGCATAGGGGTCGTTTGGCGCGCACACCACCGGCTCCATGGAAAGCTCCGTAAAGCCTAAATCCAGCATATGAAACAGGTCGTTGGTAAAGTCGGGATTGTTGTGGGTGAACGTTCCCCTTATGTAATAGCCCTTGCCGCCGCGTTTTTCCACCAGTTTTTGAAACTTGGGAACAATGATGTCGTAGCTTCCCGTTCCGCCGGCGGTTTTGCGCAGAAGGTCGTGGACTTCCCGCCGCCCGTCTAACGACAGCACAACGTTGTGGCACTCGCGGTTGGCAAAGTCAATCACGTCGTCGTCAATTAACATTCCGTTGGTGGTTAAGGTAAAGCGAAAGTTTTTGTTGTGTTCTTTTTCAATGGACCGGGCATAGGCAACAATTTGCTTTACCACGCCAAAATTCATCAGCGGTTCGCCGCCGAAAAAATCTACCTCTAAATTTTTTCGCGTTCCCGAATGCTCCACCAAAAAGTCGATGGCACGCTTGCCCACGTCAAAGGACATAAGCGCCCGCTCGCCGCAAAAGTTCCCCTGGCTGGCAAAGCAGTAGTCGCAGGTTAAATTGCAGGTGTGGGCAATGTGCAGGCATAGGGCCTTAATTTCTGTGTGGCGGTTTTTTAAGTCGAAGGCTTTATTTTCATAAATATCCTTTGAAAAAAGCTTTCCGTCTTTTTCCAGCGCCTCGATGTCGGAAATGAGTGCCGCAAGCTCTGTCTCATTCACGGTGGGGTCTTCTTCATATTTGGTTTGCAACGCTGTTATTAAATCTTTGCGGCTGTGGGTTTTAAACATGGCGATTGCGTCGTAGGCCACGTCGTCCACCGAGTGGACGCTGCCGCTTGCCATGTCTAAAACCAGGTTATAGCCGCCCAGTTTGTATTGGTGTATCATAAATTCCTCCGTAAAAAAACGGGACTGCTAAAAACAGCCCCGCTTACTAATCCGTTTATTACTTGTTTTCCCCGCAGTTTTCGCACTGCTGGTTGGCAACGCCGCAGGAAGTTTTGCAGGCCGACTGGCATGAGGTCTGACATTCGCCGCAGCCGCCGTTTTCTAAGCTTTTTTTCAAATCTTTTGTTTCAAGTGTTTGAATTCTCGTCATTTTAATTCGCTCCTTTTTTATGTACAATTGTATAAAAGAAATTATACCACAGGCGGCGGTTGTTGTCAAGTGCTTTCAAACAGGTGTTTATTTTCTAAAATGATGCATGCAAACATAGAGCAAGTCCAGCCGTAGTCGCGTATGGCCTGGTAGCGGATATTAAAATTATATGGCTCGATAACCGGCCCCTTGCGCATCAGTCTGCTTGGGGGCGTGGCGCCGGAGGGGTCGTAAAACTCGTAGAGCACCCCGTCTGACAGATACCATTTTGTCACTTCTTTCACAAGGCCTTTCACAAACGTTTCGTAACGCTCAATATAGCCGTATTTCTTCAGGCCCTCCAGCACAAGATAGTTATAGTTCAGCCAAACGGGGCCGCGCCACATGTCTGTACCGTATGTGGGGTCTTCTTTGGCAATGCCGGGTACGCCGACGGCTTCTTTAAATGTGTCGGGGTTATCTAGGTGCGCCACAAGCTTTGCCGCCTGGTCTGTGCTGCACACGCCGGCAAGCATGGGCAAAAACGAGGCGTTGGATTTTACCTTGTGAAAGCTGTCGTTTGCCACAATTCTGTCGTAATAAAAGCCATCTGCCTCATCCCACAGGCGGGTGTTGATTTTTTCCTTTAACTCCTCCGCAAACGCTTTCCAAAACGGACCTTCGCCGTTTTGAAGAATCTCACACATAGACGCCATGGCTTCGGCCTCCATGACCATGAAACAGGAAAAATCGATACATTCCATGTCTTTCACACCGTCAAAGCGGGAGCAATTGTCCATTCCGCTTTCGTCACACCGGCAGTCTACGCTGGTTGTGTCCACATGCCAAACATAAAGGCCGTGTTTGTCTGTTCTGTTTTCCATATTCCACGTTAAGTAGCCGCGCAGTTTCGGATAAGTTTCCTCGAGCAAAGCGATGTCTTTGGTTCTGTTAAAAAGCCTCATAATGCCCCAGGCCAGCACCGGCGGCTGGGTAACGTCGGAAATAGAATCCGGCGTAGCCATGTGGGCAATAAAGCCGTCTTGTCTTTGAGCGTCCAGCACAGCAAGAATGCTGTCTTTTGCCAGTGCTTCGGAAATAAAGCGGTTTCCGAAGCTGTGGAACACGCTGTCCCACAGCCAGAGCGCCTTATGGGGCAGTCTGTCCGGCGTTGTCCAGTTCCGTTTGAACTGTCCTTCTTTTGAATAGACCTGGGATTTCATAACAGATACAGCCTTATAAAAGGCTTTTTCGATTGCCTTGTCTTTCAGGCCAACGTCGGGAAGGGCTTCGTAAAACGCCAGCTTTTTTGCCGCGGTTTGTGCGACCATTTCCGGCGTAACCGCTGTTTCCTGCTGGGTGGAAACGGAAAAACAGGTTTCTGTTTCCGTGCTGGTTTCATAAAAATACGGCGGCCGGTCTGCGTTGTTTACCATGCGGAGCTGAACGCTCCCTTTCCGGCATTTTCCGATTATGGTGTTTTGGTTATAGAATAAAAACAAGGTTTCGTAAACTGCGCCGCGGGTTTCGATTTCGGCAGAGATTATGTCGGACGCCACAATTTGATAGCGTATGTCGCAGACTTCCTCAGTGGTAACATAAAGGTCGCAGGCCTTGTCCGTATGCAAACGCAGTCCTAAATTGTCGCCTAAGAGGGTGCAGGTAAAGCTGTTTTTCAGCGTACACTCCCCCTCAAGTCCCGAATAGGCAAACAGGGCGCCCTGGCCCCAAATATTTGGTAATTGCATAAAAATTCCCCTTTCGCACAAAATATAGCTGTATTTTAACATATAAATCTTGCTGTTTCTATAGAAATAATGCTATAATATTGTAAAATATTGCGAAACGAGGTGGATTTCGTGCACGGAATGCTGGAAAAAAAAGAGGAATTTGGCGCAAAGCCCATTCGGATTACACTGCAAAGCGGGCCGGGACAGCTGATTTGTCCCCATTGGCACTCTTATTTTGAATATATTGAAATTTTAGAGGGCGCCATGACAATTACTGTGGGGCAAACGTCTTATCCGGTTTCCCGGGGCGACATTGTGTTTATTCATTCCGGTCTTTTTCACGCAGGCCATTCAGAAAACGGCTGCATGCTGCGGGCATTGGTGGTTCCCGCCTCAGAATGGAACGGCAGCGCGCCGGACTTGTCGTTTCTCATGGCAGATTACAATCCGGTTATCGGAAAAAATGCGGAGTTAAGCCAGCTGCTCACTTTAGTATATAAAGAATACAGCGTGGAGCACGCCTATCAATCCGCCGCAATCCGCGCGCTGCTTTCTCTTTTAAACATTTATATCTGCCGGATTTTTGCGCTGACCGGCGAACTGAAGCACAATGCTGCGGTGAAAAAGGCGGCGGAATTTATTTTAAAAAACTTTTCGTCTGACATCACGGTAGAGGAGCTTGCCGACCATGTGAATTTAAGCAAGTTTCATTTTTCCCGGCTGTTTAAAGAGATTACGGGGCTTTCGCCCATTGTGTATCTTACCCGGGTACGGATTTCCCGCGCCATTGTGCTGATGGAGCAAACCGATTTGACTATGACGGAAATTTCTTCTGCGTGCGGCTTTTCTTCCCCCAACTACTTTAACCGCGTTTTTAAGGCGTTCACCGGCAGCACTCCCCACAAATATAAAAAGCTGATGTACCAGCCGTAGGGCGTGGAATATTTTCATATAAAACTGCATGAAAATTATATTGACTTTTGGTCTGCCTGACGATATAATGCAGGATAGAAAGGAGTTTTGACCATGCGTTTTTATGAAGATTTAGATAACATTGCTATAAACCGCCTCCCTCAGCGGAGCTATTACATTCCGGAAAACGAGGGGGCATATACGCTTTTAAACGGCCGTTGGAGGTTTCATTACTTTGACAGTGAGGCAGACGTGACTGATTCTATCTCCGGCTGGGACGAAATCAGCGTTCCGTCCTGCTGGCAGACTTTGGGCTATGAAGACCCCAACTACACCAACGTGAACTACCCTTATCCGGTTGACCCGCCTTTTGTGCCCGACAGAAACCCTGCCGGGATTTATGAGCGGGAGTTTAACGTAGAAAACGCCGGCAACCAAACCTATATTGTGTTTGAGGGCGTTTCCTCCTGTGTGTTTTTATACATAAACGGCGAATTTGCAGGCTACAGCCAGGGAAGCCATTTGCAGGCGGAGTTTGACGTGACGCCTTTTGTAAAAAAAGGTGTTAACACCCTGCGCGCAAAGGTGCTGAAGTGGTGCTCAGGAAGCTATTTGGAAGACCAGGACTTTTTCCGTTTTAACGGCATTTTCAGAGACGTTTATATGCTGTCCCGCCCCCAGGGGCATTTGACGGACATTGAGGTGCTGGCAGAAAAATGTGCGATAACTGCAAAATTCAGCGGCAGCGCCAACGTCACACTGTGCGACGGCGAGGGCCGTGTGTTAGAAACAAAAACCGGGCAGGACGGGGTTTCCTTTGCCGTTGAAAATCCTGTTTTTTGGAACGCCGAAAAGCCCTATTTATACACCTTGAAATTTGAGGCAGCCGGCGAAGTCATTACAATCAAAACCGGGTTTAAAACTGTGGAAATCGGCCCGGACTGCGCCCTTATCATAAACGGCGTGCCGGTGAAGTTAAAAGGCGTGAACCACCACGACACCGACCCCTACACCGGCTGGTATCAGACAGACGAAGCAATTTTAAACGACCTTTTATTGATGAAGTCGTTAAACATTAACACCGTGAGAACGTCCCACTACCCGCCCCCGCCGAAGTTTTTGAATTTGTGCGACGAGCTTGGGCTTTATGTGGTGCTGGAAACCGATTTGGAAACCCACGGTTTTGTTACCCGCGTCTGCGGCTATGGCTATGACAACGACAATTCCGACTGGCCGGGCAACAAAAAAGAGTGGACGAAAAGCTATGTTGAGCGCATGGAACGCGCCTTCGAGCGGGACAAAAACCACCCGTCCATCATTATGTGGTCCACCGGAAACGAAAGCGGCCACGGGCCAAACCACTATGAAATGGTGAAATGGCTCCGCGCACGCAGGCCGGGTGCGCTCGTTCACTGTGAGGACGCGTCCCGTTTGGGATATTTAGACCACGCTGACGTGTATTCGATTATGTATCCTGAAGTGTATAAAAACGAGGCCTATTCCAAAGAGCAAAACAACCGGACGGTTGAGGGGTATTTAACAAACCCGGAAAATAAACAGCCTTTGTTTTTATGCGAGTTTGCTCACGCAATGGGCAACGGCCCCGGAACGGTTTTGGAATATATGGATTTTTGTTACCGCTATCCCGCCTTTATCGGAGGCTGTGTTTGGGAGTGGGCTGACCACACCGTTGTGATTGACGGCGTACCTAAATATGGCGGCGATTTTTGCGAGGGCACCCACGACCACAACTTCTGTTGTGACGGAATGGTGACCCACGACCGCCGGCTGAAAGCCGGCTCGAAGGAAATTAAGGCCGCCTATCAAAACATTTCAGCTTCGCTGAACGGCACGGATTTAACCATAACAAACCTTTATGACTTTACCAATCTTTCGGAGTTTTCGTTAAAGCTCTCCGTAATGGCGGACGGCGAAACTGTGGCGGAGGGGGATTATACGCTTGATGTGCGTCCCAAAGAAAGCCGCGAGCTGAACGTGGCCGCGTTAATTGGAAACGTTACCGGCTGCCGTTTGGGGGCATATTTAAACGCATCGTTTACTGACAAAAACGGCCACGAGGTCGCCTTCGTTCAGCACGAGCTTTCTGTTCCAAAACAATCGCACGAGGCCCCGCGCGAGGCCCTGGCGCTGACGGAAACCGAAAAAACCATTATCGCCCGGGGAGATGGCTTTGTTTATGAATTTTCAAAGCTTTTGGGCGGGTTTGTTTCGATAAAACGAAACGGCAAAGAACAGCTGGTTTCCCCCACCAAGCTTTCTGTTTGGCGGGCGCCCACAGACAACGACAGGCATATCCGGAAAAAATGGGAATGGTCTGACAGCGACAACCAGTCCGGCGAGAACTTTAACAAGGTGTTTTCAAAGGTTTATGACTGCCGCACAGACAACAACGTGATTACGGTAACAGGCTCCCTTGCCGGCATTTCCAGAAAACCGTTTTTCCGCTATACCGCAGTCTATGCGTTTTTCACCGACGGCACGGTGGACGTTTCCCTCTCAGGCTCTGTGCGGGAGGACTGCGTGTGGCTGCCGCGGCTGGGCTTTGAGTTTAAAACCCTTTTAGAAAACAGCCGCTTTTCGTATTTTGGCATGGGGCCGGACGAAAATTACGCCGACATGCGCGCCTTTGCCCGCATGGGGCTGTTTCACAGCTCGGCAGCAGACGAGTATGTGAATTATGTAAAACCCCAAGAGCACGGCAACCACACCAACACAAAGGAGCTTGCATTTAATAACGGGCTTACGTTTACAGGATATGGGTTTGAATGTAACGTGTCGGAGTTTGACAGCTTAGATCTCTCCCGGGCAGGGCACATTGACGAGCTTAAAAAGAACGGCGCCGTGAACGTGCGGATTGACTACAAGGTTTCCGGAATTGGCTCGAATTCCTGCGGGCCGGCGCTGCTTGAGCGGTATCGGCTGAAAGAGAAGCAAATTGAGTTTGCATTTTCTTTTGGGCTTACAAAAGAATAAAATAAAAAGAGCGGAACCGCTTGGTTCCGCTCTTTTTATGTGTTGCTGTGCACCTCTAACGACACCATTTCGGGAATAATCCGCGAAAGTCTTGCAGACTGTTTGGCAGAAACCTCATTGTCGGAGCGCACTGCATAGGTAATTTTTGCCTTGTCGTCGCCAAGTTTTTCAAACCGGCTGGAAACAATTTCAATCCCCTCATTTTTTAATGTGCCTGCAATGAAATCAATTTTGGCCTCGTCGTTTTCCAAAACCACCACAATTTTTCCGAACACCTGGGTGTCTGCGCTAATTTGCCATTTGTGGAAAATGATTTGAATAATTAAAATCAGCACCGTGGCCGTTCCAGCAATGATGTAAAGCCCTGCCCCGACGGCAAGCCCCACCCCTGCGGTAGACCAGATGCCCGCCGCGGTGGTTAGGCCTTTCACCGAGCTGCCGCGGAAAAATATCATGCCCGCGCCTAAAAACGACACGCCGGTTATGATGTTAGCGGCAATTCTGTCGCCGGTGAACACTCCGCTGTGAATGTCCACCATGTCAAAAAAACCATATTTCGACACAATCATCATCAAAGACGAGCCTAATGCCACAATGATGTGCGTTCTGATGCCGGCCTCCTTTTGCCGCCGGCTGCGCTCGAACCCTATCAGCGCGCCGCACAGGCAGGCTGCCACAATTCTTGCAATGCAGTCGAGCTGCGAAACTCCGTTTGAAAAAATGAACTCCATTTATTTCCTCTCTCCTCTATTAAAATATTATATATTATACAGCAATGTTTTATCCCCGTCAAGGAAAAAAATAGTTACAAACAATCGAAAGATTTAAAAATTTTTTCTGATAACATTTGACAAAAAGCGCAGAATCAAGCAAAAAGCCCTTGCCCGTTTTAAAAAAAAATGGTACAATAAATATGAAATTATCACCATAAAATAGCGAGGTATTTACTTAAAAATGGCAAAATTTGAAAACAATTTATCAGAAGGGAACGTGGTAAAACAGCTTGTTTTGTTCTCGCTTCCTGTTCTAATTTCGAACTTAATCCAGTCCCTTTACAGCACGGTTGACATGCTGGTGGTGGGCCAGTTTGCAGGAGAGGTGGCAATGTCCGGCGTAAATATCGGCGGGCAGGTTTCGTTTTTAATCACCAACATGGTGTTTGGTCTGGCCGTCGGCGCAACGGTTTTAATCGGGCAGTATATGGGGGCAGACGATAGGAATTCCATGCACGAAACCATTGCAACGCTGTTTGTGTCGCTCACCGTTGCCGCTGTGATCATCACTGTGGCCATGCTGGCGCTGCAGGAACCGCTGCTTCGGCTCATTCAAACGCCGGCAGAGTCTTTCTCCGAGGCAAGGATATACTTTTTCATCAGCATGCTGGGCACGATTTTCATTTTTGGCTACAATGCCTTAAGCGCGGTTATGCGCGGTTTGGGCGACAGCCGTAATCCCCTTATTTTTGTGGCAATTGCCTGCGGCGTGAACATTGTGCTCGACCTTTTGTTTGTCGCAGTGTTTCATATGGGCGCAGCCGGAGCTGCTTTGGCGACGATTATGTCCCAGGCCATCAGCATGATTTTGTGCATTCTTTACCTTAGAAAAAACAACTTTATTTTCGACTTTAGCTTAGACTCGTTTAAAGGCGCAACAAAAAAGCAGCTAAAGCTGATTTTGAAAATTGGCATTCCCACGTCTATTCAGAATGTTGCCACAAGCGCGTCGTTTCTGTTTTTAACGGCGCTGGTAAACTCCATTGGCGTTATGGCCTCTGCCGCGGTGGGCGCAGTTGGCAAGCTGAACGGATTTGCTATTTTACCCGGCATTGCCATGAGCACCTCGGTTTCCGCCATGAGTGCCCAAAACATCGGCGCGAAAAAGTATGACAGGGCTGCCAAAACCATGCTGGTTGGCATGGCAATTTCCATGGCCATCAGCATTGTGATATTCTTTATCGTAGGCGTGTTCCCGGAAAGCTGTATGCGCCTGTTCGGAAACGACCCTGAGTTCATTGCAAACGGCGTTGCATACATAAAAGCGTTTAAATATGACTATTTGGTAGCTCCTCTGTGCTTTTGCTTTAACGGTTTGTTTATCGGTGCGGGGCACACCAACTTTTCGCTGATTAACGGCATTATGTCGTCTCTCTTGTTCCGAATCCCCGCATCTTACATATTCGGCATGGTGCTCAATATGGGGCTGTTGGGCGTTGGTCTGGGCGGACCCATTGCATCTGCCGCCGCCATGGTTTTTGGCCTGGGCTTCTTCTTAACGGGACGGTGGAAAAAGCTGATTATTCACTCAGTGGACACGGAAAATGTGCAAGCAATTGAATAACGTAAAAATGCCTGTAGCGTTCTACAGGCATTTTCCGTTTAGGCCGCAATTTTGCGCACAGCCTAAGGAGAGAGAGAACAATTTATCAAATTATCGTGTCTAATCAAAGGTATATGCAACGATGCAAACCGGCGTTCCCGAGGAACACAGATACATAAACTTCGTCTGATCGGTTAAGTATGCGCTGATGTTGGCGCCGTTTTCGGTTGTAATTTTCTCCCGAGTGTTATCGCAGACATACAGCGTGCTGAAAAATGAGGATAGGTAAAAGCGTTCCTGCGCCCCTTCCTTGGTCTGAAAGGTGACCGAAATCTTGTCGGTTTGATCAACCGTTCCAAGCTGCAGCCTGTTTCGCGAGAAAAACCATTTTGGGTGCTGCCCGCCGGAATACCAAACGCTGTTTAACAGTTCCGGCGCTGTTGTTTTGTCATACCGGTAAAGGCGCTCAATGGCCGTTACCCTGTCTGACGCCAATTCGCACCCAATGATGTCCCCAAAGGACAAATCAGAAAAACCGCTGACATAATTTTGCAAAACAGCCGGATCCGCACTGAAAATTTTGCTTTCGTCCAGCCACATGTTGGCGTCTAACCACTCCTGCTTTTCCTGAAACACCTTTCCCGTTTCAAACAGCTTTATCTGGTCTTCCACAAAATATTGCTCTGTTTTGCCGTTCTTCAGGTTTCTAACGTGAATGGTGTAGCCGGTTATGTCGTCTTTCATTGCTGCGTTTACACGTTCAACCAGCAAAACCGGCATGTTTGCCGTGTCCGAAACCAGGCGCACATTCAGGCCGGAGCCGCCCTTATAATTTTTTATATTTGCAAAGAACTTTGGAAATCCGTCTTCCCCCAGCATGTAGGAGGAAACAGTAGTGTCACCGTTGTCGTTATGATTGTAAATGACGTGGGAAAGCTGTTTGATGTCATATACATAGTCATATTCCTCGTCGTCGGTGAATTCTCCGTCTATCTGCGGAATCACAAAGGTGAGCGCGTCACCCTTTGCGGGCATAACATAGGTTTGCCCGTTATAAATAGCGTTTACCTCCGTCACCATGCTGCCGCCGGTGCTTTTTCGGTAAAAGCTCATGGTTTCGCCGTCCTCCCGCTCCCCCTCATACATGGTGTCAAGACGAAAAATTTCTCCGCTGTCATTCCTTTGGTAACGGACAAACTCCAGCACATAATTTTCCGGATTTTTTCTTACCGTTTCCGTCAGTTCGTCGTGGGACATTCTTTTGCCGTCAACAAAAACCTTGTCCGCAACAAACAGTGTTTCAAACGCCCCGTCTTGATTATAAATGCGGAACTGGGTTTTGTCGCTCATGCTTTTTGCCAGGTTTACCTTTTGTGAAAATCCGATAATCCAGTCACCGCTCTGTAGTTCTGCGTCTTTTAAAATCCATTCCACCTTATTTTCTTCGTCTAAATAAAGGGTAATAACATCGCCGGGGGCAAATTCCTCCTGGTGTTCGCTGCTTTTCAGTCCGGCGGCATATGGATAAACCGTTCCGCCAACCGTAACGCTTATTCCTTGGGCAATGTTTTCTGCCATGCCGGATATGGTGTTATCCAGCAAAACAACCTTGCTTTTCTGTCCGTTTTTCGATTGATACAGGCGGATAACCCGGCCTGTTTTTATTTTTCCCGTTTTTGCTTCCGACCCGTTCACATAAAAAACGGCGGTATTCTCTTTGACTAAGGTTTCTGTTTTTCCAAAAGAGTCGGTAACCATAAGCTCCTCGCCCTTGTCGGCGACCAGCAAAAGCTCCATCACCTCGTAGGACTGTACGTCTGCCACGTCGTAGCTTCCGTCGCTGTCGTTGTCAATCAGCGTAACGGTTCCCGCTGAAATCAATAAATCCTCCGGCAGTGCCTCAGGATAGGACACGCCGTTTATCACAATGTCTTTCGCCGCAGAAAGGGTGTAATGCTCTTTTTTGCCGTCCGCACGCAGAACCCGAACGCTTCCTTTTTTTATTTCCTCTTTGGTGCTGTCTAACTCTTCGGCTTTTATGGTTACGGTTTCATTGTCTTCGGGCCATGCGATATAAATTTGTTCGGGTTGGTCCTTCTGTGTTGCATACGTTACGTTGTAACCCAAAAGGCTGTCTAAAATTCCCCGGGAGTCGAGCAAATTTTCAGTGCCGATTACGGCATTGTTTCCGGAAGACTGTTTCGGCCAGCTCAAATGGGAATATCGGTTTTGCTTTACCAGCCCTTCTTCCAGCAAAATGCCATGCAAGTCTTCCAGCAGACATTTTCTTGTTTCATAACGAAGGCCGTCGCCGTTGATTTCCTTTACAACCGCCACATTGCTCCGCAGCATGCGGTAAAGCATTTGGGCAAACTTGCCGCGGCCGATATATTCGTTTTTGTCCGCCTGAAAGCTTTTCACCAGCCCGGCCTGTTTTGCGGCGGAAATGGTTTGTGAAACGCTGTTTCTAGCCTCTAAAAACGCTCCATAGCCCAGTGCGCGCAGCATCATGGTAATGGCCTCAAGCTCGCTCACCGGGTCGTTCGGCCGAAAGTCACCGTTGCCATCGCCTTTAATGATTCCCAAATCCCATGCCCTGCTTATGGTGTCTGCCGCCCAGAACGCGCTGTCTACATCAGAAAACGGCTGTTTTTCTGCTTTGGGATAGTCGGGGTTGGCGGCTTTCACAATGGCGTCGGCCGCCTGTGCCCGCGACACGATTTTGTTCACGCCGAAGGCGGTTTCGTCTATTCCCGACATCACGCCCATCACCTGCAAAAGGCGGATGGGGCCGGCATATTCACTTGCCGCGGCGTCGGCATATTCCGCCGGGACGGTGTTGTTATCCTCATCCGTTAATGCCGCGGCTTCGCCGAACACTTCTACCTCAGCTAACACCAGCAGGCTGTCTCCCGCCGACTGCACAACGCGCACATATCGGTATGGACGCTTTAAGTTTAAATCCACCGCAATGGATTCTTTAAAGCCCACCGGTTCGTTTCCCACCGCCTGCACGCTTTCTTTTTCTGCAAAATCAACGGTGTTGGAAAACTCTACCGCTAAATTTTTGCGGTATCTGCCGTCGTCTACATCCACACGGGTATAGAGAACAACCGAGTCGATTTCACAGGGTTCCTGAAGGTCAATTCTGACAAACTGGTTTCCGTTTACGGTTCCCTCTAAAACCGCGCCTCCGCTGGCAAAATAGTTGCTTCTGTTGCCGTCGTTTATATTGGCAGGGCCGGTTGTGCCTGCCGCATAAACAGAGGAGGCTGCCGTGGGCTTGTTCAGCGCCACGTTTTCAAGGGCGGCTGCCGGCACACATAAAATGCTGGAAAACACAAGCACCGCCATTAGCAAACTGATTAATTTTTTCATGGCTGCACCTCCTGACTGCTTTCGGTAAAGTTAACCGCCCGTTCAATTGCCACGGCGGCTTCTGCCCTTGTAATGCTGTTTTGTGGGTAAAACCGCTGACTCTCGTCGCCCACAAAAAGGCCGTTCGCGCTGAGCGCGTCAACGTCTGCCCGGGCATATTCTGAAATCGCTTCGCCGTCTGCAAAGGAAACTGCCTTTTCCCCGTTTAATTTACAGCCGGCGGCTGTAAGTGTTCTGCTGAGCATCACCGCAAAATCCTGCCGGTTGATATTTGTTCCGGTTCCGAAAAGGGTTTCGGAAATACCCCGCACAATGCCGCTTTTCACTGCAATGCTTACATATGGATAATACCAATCCTCCACGTTACAGTCTGAAAAGTGCAGGTCCTCCTGCTTTTCAAAAAGACCAAATGCGCCGACCAGAATTTTAACCGCCTCCTCGCGGGACAGGTTGTCCTGCGGGGCAAAACGTCCGTTTTCCTTTCCGCTGATGATTTTTTTCTGATATAAATTTAAAATTGCGTCTTTTGCCCACAAAACGCCGTCCAGGTCGCAAAAAGGCGGGTTGGGTTCCGGCGTGTCCGGCGGTGTCGATGGGTCGGGAGTGCCTGCAGGTTCCCGGTTTCCAACCGAAATAGAGGAATTGCCCCGTCCGCCGGAACTGCCGGAGCCGGAACCGGAACCGGAGCCCGAACCGCCGGCAGAACCCGAGCCGCCGCTGTTATTCTTTTTCTCAAGGGCGTCAATTGCGTCTTTTACGGCGCTTTCCATGCCGCCTGCATATTCTTTCACCGCTGCTTCATCATTTTCAAGATATTTGGCAATTTCCAAAAGGGCAAAGCCGCTGTTTTCCAGCGTCTTCTTTGCTATGCCAAGCTCACTGCTGAAGCGCTCCAGCGCCTTTGCCTTGTCGGCATTGCTGCCGTTTAGAATTAAGGAAAGTCCTATGGTTTTCCGAACTGCATTTACAAACGTTTTGTCTATGTTTTGCACATCTTTTTCCCGAACCATTTTAAATATGTGGGAAAACTCTGTTTTGTCGTAATTTTCGTCAAACACAAGGGGCATTGTTTCGCGATATAGCTCCACATACGCTTCAAAGTCGTCGGAATAGCTCATATGATACAGCATGAGCGTGCACTTAAGCATGTTGGTGATGTCGCCCAGCGCCGTCACCGTTTCGGGCGTTTCGGTAAACGTGTGGTTCACCATGCCGTTTTTTGCAATGATGAAGCACTCGGAAACTGCTTCTTCGTGTTCAATGAGCAGCCCGCCAATTTCTTTTGCAAACAAATCTGTTTCGTCATAAACCTCGCCATAGGTTTCAAAAACCTTGCGAAAATTGCTTTTATCTGCAGATAAGTAGGCTGCTGTCATTTCTTTTGTATATTCGTTTGAAGTTTTAAAAAAGCTGGTTTTCATTTCCGCACAGCCAGATTCCTCATTAAAAATGGCTTTTACCGCATATCTTCCGTTTTCTGCATCTTCGGGCAGCGATATTTTGCACAAAAAACCTCCGCCGGTCACTGCAAGGGTGTCTGTGTAATAGACAATTTCTTTAAAGTTTTCCGCCGTGATTTCAGAAAAATCCCGCAGGGGCTTCATTACAACAATTTGCACATAGCCTGCGCTGGTTGTTCCTGCAATTTCAACTGAGGAATCTGAAAGTTTGGCCGTTAAACTGCTGTTATCACCCTCAGCTGAAACGGAAAAGGCGGAAAATGCCATCATTGCAGCTAATAAAAGCCGAGCAAGCCTTTTTCGTATCATGTTTTCACTCCTTCGGTTTTCCCCTATTGTTTAAGATAGGGAAATGTCATAGGCCGTCATTTTCGGGCACATACGGTCTAAGGTATCGACCAAAATTACGCGGATTCTCGTGACGTTTTCAATCCCCTCCACGCCGGAAAGGTCCGCCGTCATGGAGACGGGCTGATAAGCTCCCTGCACCAGGCCGGAAATTTCCTGAATCCTTACGCCAATCATCTGGTTGTTTCCGTCCTCGTCTGTTTGATATGCCGCCGCAATCATGTTGTAAGGCGTGTTTGCATTGGTTACCATAACCGATGAGATTTCCGCCGTTTTCGTTTCGCTGTTCCATGCGGCCGCAATGGGATTGATGGTTTCTTTAAAATCCTGTGCGTAGGTATAAACCTTAAGCTCCGCCACGCGCTGCTCCTGCATGCCGTTTGTTCCGGTTCCCAAAATGGTACTGATTCCCACAAAGCGGTAGGTGTTTTTCGCAAACTCCGCCGCCGGGGTGAACATCATTTCCCTGCGGGGAAGGGTTGTTTTGTTTGCCTCCCAGGTGGCTAAGGTGTCCCAGTTTTCAGGCGCCAGGTTCGGGTCGTTGGTGGCTACGATTTTTAAATCTGCGTCGGTTCTGCCCGCTGCCACCGTTTGTACACCGAAGGTGGTTACCCTTGCAACGGAAATTGGTTTTTCCATGTCGATAAACGCATAGTGTTCTTCCGTTGTGGGCCAGTTTGCCTGCCAAAAGCTTGAATCTACACCGTCGTTAATGTTCTCCGCCACATAAGAACCTGCAAAGCTGTTGGAAACAACCTTTTTCCCCCGGCCGACTTCAATGACACGGCCGTTTTGCTCTGAAACTTCCGTTTCTTCCGCGGCGGTGTTGGTGGTGTAAACCTCAAGCTCGCTGATTGCCATGGCTTTCCCGTTGTTGCGCTCTACCATGATATACTGATACGGCGTGGCTTTCATTTCTTCCGGCGTTTCAAGGAATTTAAAATCCTGCCCTAAGGGGGTTCCCTCTCCGGTGTAGAGGGTGTCTCTTTCGGCGAAGGTCGGGTCGTTTGAGCCGTAGATGAAAAACCAGGTGTCGTTGCCTTTGGTAATGGAAATATTCACGCCTTCAATGGGGAAGGCCGCGCCTAAATCAATCCACGCTTTATAGCGCAGGGCGCCCGTTTCTGAAGTTCCGCTGGTTTCGCCTGCCACGATGGTGGCGGCGTTTCCGTCGTTTAGCATATAGCTGGCAGAGGTGTCGAAGTTATCGTTTGACAGCGCCGTTTTGTTTCTTCCGATTTCCACCATGTAAGACGGCTTTTCCGGAACGCTGTCTGCGGGAGCGTAAACCTCAATTTCACGAATCGCAAGGCCCGTGGCTTGGTCCTGTTTCTCCACTACAACGTAGCGGTATGCTTCGGCTTTCGCCTCGTCGGGCACGGAGACGTTTAATTCCACATCGTCGCCGGGGTCTTCTGCCTGTTCATGAACCAGAACGCGCTCCCCTGCCGCTGTCCAAACGGGGCGCTCATTGGTAAGGTAAATATTGAAGTTTTTCCGCTGCGCTTCCTGGTCGGTTCCGCCTAAAAGCAGCTTTAAGCTGTGGATAGGATACGTCTCGCCCAAGTCTACGTAAAACGTTACGTTGGTGCCTGCCGCGCCCCATGTGCCGGCATAGCAGGTTAATGCACTTCCGTCTGTGGCATTGCTCGGCGTAAGTGCGCCGTACTGCTGGTTTGCAAAAGCCGGTTTGTCTAAGGCCACGTTTACCACGTCTCCCGGCGCTGCACATACGTTTGCAGCTGTTAGCAGCATGCCCAGGGACAACAGAACACATAAAAACTTTTTCATAAAATTTTCCTCCTGTTACGTTATTTTATTTTTATTTTTTGACTGTTACTGCGAATTCCGAAATATCCAACCGTTCCAAGCCTCTCTATGCTGTTGGCATTCAGTACCGCCGCGCCGTTGATATACACGGTTATGTTGTCGTAATTGCCGTCCTGCGCGGCCTTGATTTGGATATTGTTCCATTCGCCGTAGGAAAAGCCGTTATTCTGCGTTTCCGAAACCATTTGCGCCTGCCCGTCTTTCACTCTGTAAAGCCGCGCGGCGCTGCCGGAAAGCGCAATGCGGTAATGGTTATTTTCTGCGCCTGTTTGATTCAGGCTTTCCATGTTCGGATTGCCTGCGGCGAAAATCAGGCTGATTTCGTTGTTTGCGTCTTTCGTTTCCGCACATAAGCTCACGTTTACTTCCTTGTCGAATCTGCCTTTTTGATACAGATAGGGCTGGTAGTTGGCAAACAGTGTCAGCACGCCGTTATCGCTTTGCGGTGCGATGTTTTTGTTGAGCGATTTCCATTGCGAACGTTCTGCCGAAACAGTTTTTTCAGATAGGACGGGTTCGTTTTTCTTTACCACGTTCAGTTTCCAATATACATACCGTTTTAGCTCCGGCTGGTAAACCGGAACCACCGTTTCTTTGGAATAGTCCTGCTTTGCGCTGGGGTCTTGCGCCAGCTCTGCGCCGGGCGACACCACAAATTCCGGTTTCACGGCGGCAAAATCCGCCGCCTGGGGAATGGTGATGGTAATGCTCTTTGTTTCCTGATTGATTTCGGTGGTTCCGCCCGGAACATAGGCATATTCCACGTCTGCGGCGTATTTTGCCGCTTCAAATGCGGCATATGCGGTTTCTAAGCGCAGCACCGCCGCGTATTCTGCAAATTCGTCCGCCCGGTCGGAAGCGGTTATGCCGTTTACGGCTTCTGTGAGAGCGTCCACCGCCTCCCGGGGATAGGCGTTCAGCGTTTTGCCCACTGTGGCTTTTAAAAGCGCCTCCTTGCAGAACGCAAGCATTTCATTAAGGGATTTATGGGTGATACCCTCCGCCGCCGCCAGCAGCTTTTCTTTTAACGCAAGGCTTTCATCAAGACCAAATTCAGAGGTCACGCACCGGTTATAAAGCTCCTTTATCTCATAAATTTCTTCATAGGCGCTTTTTCCCGGAACTTTGCCCAGGGTGGGGTCGGCTAAAAAAATCTCTGTCATTTCCTGCAAGGACTCCGAATCCGGGTGGGCAGGATTGTTATTCACCGTTCGGGCCACGCCCTCGAATGCCTCGCGGCCGCGAAGGTATGGGTCGGGCGTATCGGGAACGCGGCTTACGACAGCCTCGCGCACCGCAGGCTCAATTCCCGCTTCCCGCTGGATTTTATAGGCCTCCGCCGGGGGCGAGCCTGCCGGGAACGTCTGAATTTCGTTCAGCACGTTGTTGGGGTTGTTCTTTGTAAACAGGCCCGACGCGGAATAGGTGTGATAGACCTTGTTGTTCATAACCGTTGGGTGCCAGATGAACACGCTTTGGTTTACGTCGGTCATGGCGTTGTTGTCCGCCACGATAAACTGCGTGCCCTGGTCGAAATAGATTGCCTGCCCCAGATTCTGGCCGGACATATAGTTATGATTGATTTTTGTGCCGGGCTGGTCGCCTAAGGTGTATATGGCGGCGCCGTCGAAGCACATTTGGTTATAGTTGGTTAATTTGTTGTAAGCTACGGTGTTGTTGCCCGTTTCGGCGGAATCGATGGCCTCCCAGCCCCAGCCTAAGGAGACGGCCGTGTAGGACACGTCGTTAATCTCGTTGTGGGACAGGTTTAGCCCATTGGTATAAAGCGCGTGGATTGCCGGAGCTCCCATGTTGAACTTGCCGGTTTTCGTTATGTAGTTATTGGAAAAGGTGTTGTCTACGCAGATTCCCGTTGAGCCTTTGGGCGCTTCATCGTAGCTGTAGGCCCAAAGCTGGGAAATGCCGAAGGCTTCGGGAACGGTTTTGCGTATCATCAGATAGCGCACTTTTTCCGTTTTATTGCCCGGAACGGTTTGCAGGTTTGCCGCGGGCTTGTCAAATGTGGCAAAGGTGATGTAGGTTTCAAATTTGGGGTCGTTGGAGCCTAAAATTTCTATGTTTCTTCTCTGCTCCTCGGTGACACCCTCCGCAAAGCCCAGCTTCAAGCTGTCGATGGTGTAGGCCTCCTCCAGGTCTATCATCAGCCAGGGCTTTATGCCTTTGTCTTTGGCCCAGGGCTCCCCCTGCCAGGTGCTGCCGAGGGCGGTGTAGAACTCGTCGTAGAATTGTTCGTGGTAGGACGAGAACATGGAAAGGCAATAGTTTTCCATTTGTCCGGTTACATATTGGTAAGAGCCGATTAAGGGTTTTCGGAAGGCTACGTTGGCCGCCGCCTTCGGGTTTTGCGGCTCAAAGTATTTCGAGTGCCACTCTTTTCCCGCCACTAAGGCGCTTGCCCCGATGTCGGAAAATACGTTTTTGTTATACTCGCCCTTTTTCACGCTTTCGCTTAACGACAGCGCCGCGGCGCCGATGCCGAAAAAGGTACAGTTTTCAATGTCTACTTCGTCGGTATATTCAAGCTGTACCGCGCCGGGCACGTGTTTTCCCCGGGACGCCGGAATGTTCATTACCTCCGCCTGGCGGGTGGTGAAGCCCAGCCCGTCTACCGCGCCCCAAGTAGAGTGGGCAAAGCGCACGTTTTCAAACCGGATATTTTTTACCCGCAGGTTGCCGTCGCAGGTCTGACAGTGTTTGCCGCGGAACATCACCAGCCGGTCGATTGCCGGAACAATGGTTTCGGCTTTTGTCATATCCTGTCCCTCACGGGGCTTATAATATAGAAGCTTTTCCTGTTTGTCGAAATAAAACTCGCCCGGCTCGTCTAACACCTCTTTGGCGTTTTCCACCGTAAAGCCGTAGTGAAAACGCGGGCTGGTATAGGCCGTTGTGGCGTACATGGCGCCCCACGCCGGCTGTTCCATTTTTACAATGACCCGGCTTTCGTTTTCCGGGTCTGCTGTGATGTCTTCCACGTTCATATAATAAACGCGCCAGCTCACGTTCCACATGAGCTGAATGTCGCCGGGGTTTTGATAAAGCCCGATTTCCGATTTGTTGGCGTAGAACCCGTCGGAGCCGTAGTTTTTATAGTAAGAGTCGGGGGCCTGGTAGTTTGCAATCCCAGCGACGCGCTTGCTGCTGGACGCCCGGCTTGCAGGGGTTTCGTTCACATAAAGCTCGCGCACGAAATCTGCTTCCACCGGTACCGTCCAGATTCCGTTTTCGCCCTGTTTCCAGCCGCTGACCGCTTTTCCGCCGGATAGGGTTGTGTCGTCGCCGCTGCCGCGGTAGATTACATCGTAGTGGTTCGAGCCGGAGTCTTTTGCTGTGAACTCTAACGTGTCCGTAAGCTCATACCGCCCGGGAAGCAGGTTTACCACGATGTCTCCCGTCATTTGCGTGTTCATAGTGCGGACTGCTTCCTGCGCCTGCTCTATGGTTTTATACGGGCGTTCCTTTGTGCCGTCGCCGTCAATGCTTGCGCTTGGGGATACAAACAGCTCGCTTTGAATGACACGGCTGTTTTCAGCAAATGCGGTGAAACTCGGCAAAAGTGCCATTGCCATAAGCAATGCAATAATCTTTTTCATACGTTCCTTCCTTTCTTGATTGATTGTTGGGGTTTCCCATTTGCACAAGTTGTTTAATCTTCACTTAGCCACTTTTTCCAATTTTTCAGGCTTTCAATCGTCGCTTTGTCCGCTTCCTCGCCTGTTTTGCCGTGCAGAGCCGGCCCCGCTTCAAAAGAGGCAATGCCCTTAAATCCCACTTCCTTTAGCATTTTTGCAATTCCACGAAAATCTGCCGTGCCGTTTTCAATAAAGTCGTGCTGGTCGTCTATTCCGTTATTGTTATGAAGGTGAAGCTCAAAAACCGGCAGGGGCTTTTTCAAAAACGCCATGCGGAACGCCTCTACGCTGTTGTCGCCGGGCATGAGCGGCGCGCCCTCGCCCCTATTTGCCAAAAAACAGTTTTGGTTTGTTCCCACCGTGCTAAGGCGTGCATTTGTGTGGCCAAAGTCCATTAAAATGCCGGATTCATCTGAAAAATTTAAGCCCGATTGCATCAGCTCGTAAGTATTCAGCGGAAAATCCTCAAACGCTATTTTTGTTCCGGTGCCGGCAAACGTATCAATGGCATGCTGCATCATTTGGGCAACTTTGGACTTATCCAAAATCCAAACGTCAAAGGATAAAACATGCAACAAGCCATATTCTTCCTGCCATTGTTTCATTGCCTTCATCTCATCATAAAAGTTTTCACACGCTTCTTTGTCCTCCGGCTTGGGTATCATATGATGTACCGTGGCGGCTACGCCGCATTTTTCTATGGTTTCCGCCAGCACTTTTCCAGTTGTTGAATCTTTCACGTCGTCATAAAATTGCGGCCCGTGAAATCCAATGGCGTCAAATCCGTTTTCTGCAAAAAACTTTATGTTTTCACAAACACTGCGGTGCGGGAAGTGTACAATCGTAATCCCCATTTTCATGGCTTCATCATCCTTTTTATTGGTTATTTGCTTTGTAAATTTTGATGAAATTATACCAGAGCCATTTTTGCATTACAATGGAATATGATTGTTATTTGTATTTTGTTGTACTAAAAATTTTGTTTTTACAAAAAAAATATCCCCCCAAGGTTAATCTTGGGGGGATATTTTTTGATAGATGCATTATAACTGCGGTATGGAAGACACATAGTGCGACGGGGCAACGCCCATCTGGTCTTTAAACTGCCGGCTAAAGTAATATACGTCGCTGTACCCCAGCATTTCCGCAATCTGCGTAACGGAAAACTTGTTAATCCAAAGCAATTGACAAGCTTTTTCTATCTTCATTTTTTTAACATACTGCGAGGGCGAAATGCCAAACCGCTTCACAAACAGCCTGAAAAAATAGGAATATTTCAGGCCGCACAGCGCAGGCAGACACTCATAGGAAAAATCCCTGTCGCAATAGTAATTGTGAATATATTCCACCGCAGGCTCAATCCTTTTTTCTGCACTTGAGGCCATGTAGTCGGCGCAGCAGCTCTTTTCAACTTCATACAACACCCGGTATAAAAGCGAGGCGCATTGGTGGTAATGTCCCGTTTCCCCTCTGCTCCAAATGTGAAGCGCCTTTTCAAAAATTGCTTTTACCTTAGAATTGTTCGATAAATCAAATGTCATAATCTCATTGGAAAGAGGAACGTCGCTGTCGAAAAAGAATGTAATGCAGCTATATTTAGAGATAAAATCAATATAATGCTTGTTTTCTGCCGTTTTCTTGGGCAAAAACTGCACCGTTCCGGGGCTGTTCCGCACCGTTTTTCCATTGTATGTGCTCAAGCTCTCGCCGTCTAACACATAGCTCAGTTCGTAATAGCGGTGCGTATTTGCATAATATTGTCTGGTTCCAACAATATGGCTTTTTGAATAAAATGGCCATACGCAATAAATATCTGTAATATTCAGTTTATCTGAAAGCATATTACCATCTCCTCATCTGATAAGTTTTATTATAACATATTGTAATTCAATTTAAAATAAGAAAAAACGAAAATTTTTCGTTGCCTTTTTTATTGACTTTTTTGGTTTTCGTTGTATGATAAAAGCAAGATTGGAGTGGTGAGCATGAACATTCAGTTTAATTTTAATCAGAAAACAGGCCGCATAAAGCCCATGCACGGCGTTGGCCAGCCGCCCTTTTTGGGAGTTGACTATTCTTATTTTTCCTATTTGAAAGAGGCGGCGGTTCCGTTCACCCGGCTGCACGACGTGGGCGGAGCCTATGGCGGCGGACGGTTTGTGGACATACCAAATATTTTTCGGGATTTTAACGCAGATGAAACCGACCCCGCCTCATATGATTTTGCATTTACCGACACGCTGGTTTCCGCTTTAATGGATTACGGCTGCCCGCCCATTTTCCGTTTGGGCGTTACCATTGAAAACCAGTGTTACATCCGCGCTTACCACATTCATCCGCCAAAAGATTTTGGCAAATGGGCACGGATTTGTGAACACATTATTCGCCACTATAACGAGGGCTGGGCAAACGGTTTTCATTTTGGCATTGTTTACTGGGAGATTTGGAATGAGCCGGACAACGGCCTTCCCGGGGAAAATCAGATGTGGACCGGCACGGACAAAGAATATTTTGCGCTTTACGACGTAACGGCAAAACACTTAAAGAAGTGCTTTGGCAGTAGCATTAAGGTAGGGGGATTTGCTTCCTCCGGATTTTACAGCATTTTTAATGAGCCGCTAAAATTTGGCGTTCCGGAAAAGGCCAGTTCCAATGAATTAAGTGAAGAAATGCGCGAATATGCAAAATCTCCCCGGGCGAAGCACATGCTCACCTTTTTCTTTGCGTTTTTCGATTACATGAAACAGCACGGCTCACCCATAGACTTTTTCTCCTGGCACAGCTACGACTCGGTGGCTGAGGTCGAACAGATTGCAGATTTTGTTGACCGCTGCCTGTGTGATTTTGGCTTCGGCCATTTGGAAACGCAGCTGAACGAGTGGAACAACGCGCCGAAAAAAGAGCTGCGCGGCACATCTTTTGCTTCGGCCAACGCGGCGGCCATGATGTGCGCCATGCAGAACAAAAAGACAGACATTTTGTGCTATTACGACGCGCGGATTGGCCAGTCGGTTTACGGCGGGCTGTTTAACCCCATTACCTATGAGCCCTTTTGCACCTATTATGCATTTGCCGCCTTCGGCGAGCTTTACCGTTTGGGAAGCCAGGCAGGGGTAAGCGGCGCGCAGCAGGGGGTTTATGCATTGGCTGCGGCGGACGGCGGCAAACATGCCGCCCTGATTGCGAACATTTCGGAAAAAGACGCGGTGCTTTCCACCAACCTCTCCCCCGCTATGAAAGGATTTTTGCTCGACCAGGAACATTTTTTAACCGAAACAGACCAAAACCCGGCAAGCTTTGTGTTAAAACAAAATCAGGTGATTTTGCTGAAAAACTTTTAAACAGAAAAAAACACGCCCCGTTACGAGCTCGTAACGGGGCGTGTTTAATTGCGCTGGTGAGGATACATCTCTTCGGACAATTTGGCGGAATAAGCTTCGCTCATGAGCTTCACTGCCAGGTTAAAGCCATACTGAAAAATTTCTTCCCGTTCCAATCCCACCATTTCAACATAGATGGAAAACATTTCGTCAAAAAACTCGAGGTTGTCGTCACTTCCCAGTTTGTTGGCCCATTTGGTTAAAATGGCATTCACTTTTGCGTCCTCTTTCCAATATTCTGCGCTTTCCGGTTCATAAAATTTTGTTGGGTCCAATTCTCCTGAATAGAGCTTTTTTAATATTGTTTCCATTTTTTTTCACCTCCAATTGGTATTATAACAAATAAAATTTGAAGATGATAACATTGACGCAATTGTGACGCAGTGTATTTTAAAAAAATCCGGCAAGCCGCAAAGCCTGCCGGGTTTCTTTTTATTTCAGCGGAAACTTGTGAAACGTAATGTAGTTTGCGTCGTGAAAATTGTGGGCGCCGTTCAGCGCTGTTCGTGACAGCACATAGAGTGTGTTCTCCTCAATAAACGCGGCGGGATATTGAAACGCCGTATATTCCGGGTCGCAGTCTTTAAAATCAATTAAGTGCTTCACCAGCTCCCAATCGTCCAAATTTTTCGAACAGTAGAGCGAAAGCACATTTCTGTGGGGCGCGTTGTCGTTCCCAACCGCATAATATGCTCCTGCATGGGCCATAAGCTCAAATTTTGTGTGTCCCATGGGGAACTTCACGTAGCGGGCAAACTCCAGCATTTTTTCCGGCTTTTGCGGGTCGCCCTCCAAAATCAGGGCCGTGCCGCCTCCCTCTCTGCTGCCCACACGCAGAAAATCGTAAAGTCTGCCGTCCGGCGAGATAACCGCGTTGCCCTCAATGGCCGGAGCGGTTGTTCCGTCACTTTGAGCGGGAATGTCGGTGAGCACCTCTGTAATGCACCAGCTTTCGGGGTTTAGCAAATCGGCTGTTTCGTCTGCTGAAATCAGCGAATTTCCAAACCGCAGATTGTGCCACGAGCCAAACTCAATGCCGCTCCACAGCCGCCCGCCAAAGGGCACCATTGCCATGGGAGCGCGGTGCCATCCGTCGCAGGAAAACAGCGACGACCCCCGGGCGATTACGGTGGGCGTTTTCCACGTTTTACCCTCGTCTTCAGACTTTCCTATGAGCACATCGCCATATTCTTTCGACACGGAAAGCATGTAAAGCTCGCCCCGATGAACGAACAGCCTGCCCCAAAAGCTGGGCATAAGCTCGGTTACATAGCGCCAGGTTTTGCCGTCGTTCTCCGAACGGAACAAAATTTGCAGATTTTGCGGGCCGGCGGCAAGAAACAAATCGCAGGAGGCAACCAGCGCGCCGCTGGGCACCCGCACCATTGACGGGCTGCAGGTATATCGCCCCGAACAATCATACTGTGTGTCTTCCGGGTGATGATAGGTTACACAGGTTCCGGGATAGGCGCCGGTGGCAAACAGCCGCGTGCGGCTTTTCCCGCCGTTTTCGGCTTGGATATACAGCTCATATTCGCAGCCTTCCGCCAGACCGCCCAGTGAAAACTGCCCGTTTTCCGCCGGGGCGGTTTGCCATTTATTCTCCCCCTGTTTGCGTACAAAAAGGGTGTGCCTGCCGCCCACCTTGCTGTTTCCCGGATAAATCCACTCTCCGCTTACACCGTTTTTTTCCGGCGCCAGGCGGCACACATAGGGTTTGTTTTTACTTTTTGCCCGCTCATTGGCCGGGATGTAGGGTGTTTCATTCCAATTGGCAATGCCTTTCATAGTTAAAGCTCCTCCTTATTTTATCAGGCTTTCAGCATAGTTCGTCAGCGTCTTTATGCCCTCTAATTCCTGGTCGATTGCCGGAACAAAGTTTGCCCGCTTCGACCGTGACAATTCCGTAACAGGAAAGCCAAGCTGATTTTTTAAATACCGTTTTGCACAGACGGGATAATCCCGCGCTTCAATCACCGACATAACGCCTAAAACGCGGCTGATAAAATATGCCTTTTCCTCCTCAATGTGCGCGCAAAGCCAGGCATAGAGCCGCGGATGGAAGTTTGCCATTACGCCGCAGTAACCCGCAAAACCGGCCTTTAGGCTCTCGTAAAGCGTGGCGCTGTTGGCGTTAAAAAACATAAAGTCGTTCGAAATCAGTTTTGCCCGCGCCCGCATTTCGTCTATGTCACAGCAGGTATCTTTTACAAAAAGAAAGCGGCCTGTGCTGTTTAAATATGAAATTTCATCGTGCTTTAAAAGCCGTTTTTCCGGAAACGGGCACTCATACATGCCCAGCGGCATGTGTTTTGGCATTGCCCGAACAATGGTTTCGCAGTTTGAAATAAAATTCTTTTCGCCGCCGGCAACTAACCGGTTGCTGATGAGCACCACCGCATCGGGGCCAAGCTCTGCCATTTGGCAAAGTTCCTCTGTTTGTTCCTCCACCGTGTCTGACACATGGCCAGACACCACAACAGAAATTCTCCCAGCCGCTTTTTGAATGACAAACCGTGCCAGCGCGAGCCGTTCCTCACGGGTTAAAAAAAACATTTCGCTGGACTGGCAAACGGCAAAAATACCCGCTAAGCCCGATTCTACATACCACTCCACCAGCCGCCCGCAGGCCGCATAATCAATTTTTCCGTCGGGCGTGTAGGGCGTTATCATAGTCACCCATGCGCCTTTTTTTATTTTGTTCATGGTTTCACTCCTTTTCACCGTTATTATATCAATTTTTAAATCAGCAAGAAATATCCGAAGCAGACATTTTTTTATCCCAATCGGACATTTTCATTTTTCCGTTAAAATATTTAAAATTTTTCTTGCATTTTAAAAAAATCTGTGCTATAATATATTTGTTATTGGTGTGGCCTGTTGGTCAAGCGGTTAAGACGTCGCCCTCTCACGGCGAAAACAGGGGTTCGAGTCCCCTACGGGTCACCAGCTTCAAAAACCCCCGAAATGAAATCATTTCGGGGGTTTTCATTTACATCAATTCACTGTTGATTTTAATTTTTTGCAGGTCTTCCGGGCTTAAAACCTTTTCAAAATATTGTTTTAAACAGCCTGAAAACAGCCGTTCCGCAAAGCTGATGTTCCATGGCTTTCTTTCTGCTTTTTCCAGTCCGAACGCGTTTAAATTTCGTTCAGAGGTTTCTGTTTTCAAAGCCTCTAAACAGGGCGCAAGCAAACCGTCGTTAAAAATTTCGTTGCAGTAATAAACGCAGTAATAAACAAAGTCTTCGGCCTGCAAATGCCGGCAGGCTGCTTTTAAGCTCTGCAGATTCAACCTGTTATTTTTCAAATAGAAATATATGTCGCAAAACAGCGACAGGCTTAAACCTTTTTGCCATAATAAATAAATGGAATTTGCGTCTTTATAATGGTGCAGGCACAGCGCAATGAATTCCAGCTCCGGCGTTAGCTTTTTCAGTTTTAGGCCGTTGATTTCTGCACATTCGGTGTGCTCTAACACAAAGGGCATGTCTGCTTTTACATCACTTTCTCCCCAGAAAATATCCAAATTCACATCAACGTTCACATAGGGGCAAACAGGATTTGCCGTTTTCTTAATAAACGGCGCCGTCTGGTGGCTCGCCGAGATTTGAAACAACAGCTCCCTCCTGTTAAACGGCACAATTCCCTCGTCCGTCACCCGGCCCTGAACAAAGCCGCAATTGAGCATAATTTGCTTTGCCATGTCGATATTTTCCCGCAGCAATAGCAGGTCAATGTCGCCGGACCGCCTGCAAAACGCGTCGCCATATGCCATTTCAGACAAAACTGCGCCTTTGATGACGGCATAGGGAATGTTATTTTCTTCAAAAGCCGCAAAAACAGCTTTGCAGGCCCGAAAACGCTCGCCAATGCAAATTTTGTTTAAGGTGTCTGCCGTTAAATCGCGCTTTTCCTGGCTGAGCAAACAGCCGCAATTGTGTGTTTGCAAAAGCTCTGTCATGTCTTGCCCGGGCGTTTCCCCGCGGCTCAGCATGCGAATATTGTTTAAAAATTCATCATAATTCATACAGGCCAACTCCGTTGTCGTTGTAAAAGGATTTGTGCTTCCGGTTTTTATCCGTTTCGTTGTAAACGCCAAAAAGGGGCTTTCCCATGGCTTTCATTTCGTTTATCATCAGGGTTTCAAACCCTCTGCCAAAGGCGCGGCAGGAAAGATAAAACGAATGCAGCACAATGCAGTCTGCTTTTTCTTCGTAAATCACAGCGCCGACCAAACCCATATCGCCGTATTTGTCCGATACGGAAAGGGTTCGAATGTGATACTTCTTTTGCGCAAGCATGTCTAAAACTTCTTGCTCCGCATATCGCCTGCCAGACAGATTAAACTGGTTTGTTCTCTGAGAAAGCTCTGCAATGCGCCCGGCGGAGCCGCTGTCTGCCGGGCAGAAAACGGCTTTTGTTTCCAGCGAGTTGTTATATTCATCAACCGTTTTAAAATGAAGCTTTTCCTTCTCGCGCTCTTTTTGTTCTTTATATAACGCAGTTCTGTTCATGGTAGAGGCGCTTTGCGAAAATAGGCCGCTCACCGTTTTTATAAAAGATAAATCGTGATAATCCGCCTTAACAACGCAAACCTCCGGCAGCAGGGCGGAAATCAGCCCCAGCTCATAGTCGCTGTCGTCTAAAAAAACAAAGCTGTTCAGCGAAACGTTCAGCTCCGCCGCAATTTCTTTTAAATTGGCTGCTTTGTCGCGAAAATTAATTTTAGCAATTGCAATATGTTCGTTTTTTAACACCATATCAGGGTTTTCAAATGCCTGCTCAAAATTGGCCCGGTCGTTTTTGCTGCACAGACAGACCAATACGCCCCGGTTACATAAATTTACAATTTCCTGCTGCAAAGAAAGCGTGTCAATGTCCAGCGAAACCGCCTCTTCCCCCGCCACGCCGCGCCATAACACATTGTCGCAGTCGCAGACCAAAACTTTTTTCAGGGGCGTGCTTTCCAAATAGCCGGAAAGGGTGGAAAACAGTTTTTCAATGGTTTCAAATTTGGAAAACAGCAAATCGCTGTCGCGAATTTCAATTTGAAACGCCTCCTCCACCGCAACAATGAATTGAATGAATTTAATGGAATCCAGCCCTAAATCCAAAAGGCTTTGGTCTTTTGAAAACGCCATTAAAGCTTCTTCGCTTTTTTCTGTAACAACACTTAAAATTTTATAAATTGTCTGTTCGTTCATGGCCTTTTCATCACTCCCCGCATTTGATGTGACAGCAATTGCAGTTTTCTAAACTCGCAGTCGCCATCTGTTGTTAAGGGGTCGCCGTTTAAGTTAGCGGCCGCGCCCACACAGCCCTTTCCGCAATATTTGTTCAGCATGCATTTTTTGCAGCCGTAATCCAGCGCAAGCCTCTCCTGCGCAATTTGAACAATGCGGGAAAGCCCGGCTTGAAATGCACCTAAGTCGAAAGAAAGCGCGTTTGCCAGGGTGAATTGTTCCTGATAAAGCATTTGGCAGGGCTGAACCGATCCGTCTGTCTTTATGCAGAGGGAAAGGTTGCTGTCACCCTTCGTAAACGGGCATTTTCCGGTGCAAAACGGCAAAACCGCGTTCACGCCATAGGTTTTGTTCAGCCCGTCAATGAGGTTTAGGGCCTTAATTTTCTGCTGGGGCGAAACCGCCTTATCTTCCCAGCCGGACGCGCCGTTGCCGGAGCGAAAAATAAACGCAAATTCCGGCGTAAAGTTCAGCGAAACCGCCAGCTTATAAAAGCTTTCAATGTCGTCGTAATTGTTTTGGGAAATGACCATTTTCAAAAGCGGGCTGGCAGATTTGCTGTGAATTTGCTTTGCAAACTCCAAAACCTTTGCAAAGTGCCCAGCGCCGCGGGTTTTGCTGTTTTGCTCTTCGGTTGACCCGTCTAAGCTGATTTGCAGGGTAAAGTTTTCACGGGTGTTTAAAAATTCAATGAGCTTTTGGCTGTGAACCGTGCCGTTTGTCACAATGCCAAAGGACAGATTGGGATAAGCGTCAACCAAATCTAAAATTTTATCAAACTCTGTGTGCAGGGCCGGTTCGCCGCCGGAAATTAAAAAGCGGGACAGCCCGAACGGTAAAAACAGCTTAATAATTTCTTCTAGCTGGGCCTTTGAAATTTCTTTCCTTTCTTTGTTCAGCCCCGAGCGGTTGTAACAGGTTTTGCAATTTAAATTGCAAATATTTGTGGTTTCAACATAAACAGATTTTACATTCATAGCACTTCAACAACCTTTTTTTCTGTTGTGTCGGCCAGAAATTCTTCTACGTCCGCTTTCATAACCTCCGGCGCCACATCGTAAAGCTCGCTTAATTTTGAAAGCAGCTGCTCTAAATCGCAGGGTTCATTTAAAATGTTTAGAATGTCAATTCCCGTTTCGTCAAAGAAATGGGTGTCGCCGGTTTCCGGATCGAAAACGGCAAGAGATGTTTCGTCGGTTTGAATGTAATCCATCGCTTCATTTTTTTTGTAAGTCATAATTGTGTCCCTCTTTCTTAAAAATGTCGTTTTATAAAGCTGATAAACGTCTGTCTGTTTTGTTTTTTCTATGTCATACCGGCAGTTTACAAATGCGCGGTTTACCTGGTAAGAAAGCGTGATAAGCTGCTTAGAGCAAGGCGCAAGGGGCCTGTGGTTCAGCCGGATAACCCTGCCGGCAATTTGGTTTTTTGAAATGTCCTCCAGCCGGAACGAATTGTCGCCCTTGCAAAAGTATAGCCCTTCTTTTTTGTCCAGCAGGCGGTGCACCAAAAGTTCGCCCAATTTATAGGTGAACACCAAAACGTCGCCGATTTCATAATCGTCGAACTTTTTCACCGTTATGGTGTCGTTTTCATAAAACGTGGGGTTCATGCTAACGCCAACAACAGAAATATCCACCTCTTTGCCGGAGGCTGTCTGCGCGAACAAAAGCCGGTTTAAAAGGGCGCTATCCATTTTGAATCACCTCCGCCGCAAACGCCATGTCGCAATAGTTGAGCGCAAAACAGTTTTTTGCCGCAAGCTTTGAGATAAATTTTAAATAGTCCGGCGTAACGGGATAGGGCGTTATGGGCGCTTTCATCAGCGCCGTCATGCGGGAAATGGTGTCCATTTGGTTCAGGCTGTTTTCCTGCTCCGTTCGGGCAATGAAAAAGATTTTGTCAAGCTCCGCCGGGCGGGTTACGCAGTTTGACGGCGTATAAACAAACCGTTCAAATTTCTCGTCGTCAATCACTTCAAAGGATTTTGGTGCAGAATTCAGGCGTTTTAGAACGTTCAGACCGCCCTCCCGCAGGTGGATTGGGGTGGTAAACGGATAGACGCAAAAGCTTGTCCTGTCCAGCAAAATGCAGTCGTCGGTTAAATAGCCGAAGCCGTTGGTGGTTAAAAAGCTGGTGAGGGTGCTTTTTCCGCTGGTGGTTGAGGCTAAAAACAAATATGCTTTGCCGCGGTGCTCCACAGCGGCGCCGTGGAGAGCGAAAACGGCCTCGTCGTAAACGGTGTTGTTTGCCACAATTTCGTCAATGGCAAAGGCGCCGCTTTCGTCTGTTACGTTCGTGTCTTCAAATGCAACCTGATAAATGCCGTCTTTTTTGAAAGCCGAAATGTGTTTTGCGTTTTCGGCGGCGGTTGTTGTTACATATTTGCCATATTTTAATTTCAGCATGCCAACAAGCTCTTTGCTGTTGGTTGAAATTTGAAATGAAGTTTGAAATGGCAGATTTAGTGTTACTTGTTCCATGATGTCATTCCTTTTTCGTCAATTTATTATAGTATATAATACTTTCTATAATAAATCAACTTTTTACATGCAACTTAAAAGTAAAATCAGACAAATTTCGAATTTTTGGAAAATATAACTAATTATATTGCATATTTTTTACTTATATGATATAATAACTCTTGATTTTTCAAAACTTCTATGATATAATTTATTTACAGTAAGTTGTGGAGGTGACGTTATGCCCCAAATTCGTTTATTAAAAGAACCAGGATATATATACGATTTGTTTTTTATTTTTATCCTCAGGTTTAACACAAAGCTTCGTTTAAATGATCTCAAAGTTGATGATAAACTGTCTGAAAACATAAAGTTCTATAATGATGTGATTGAACAGTTTGCTGACATCCCAGAGGATTTATATGTTTTTTTTCATATAATCGAAAACGGTCGTTGTTTTATGACTACGCAATATTACAATCCGTATAAGGAACAATTTACGACGACGTTTAATTTTAAGTTTTTGCTGAATGAACTGGCTGACAAGGAACGGTTAAAAGAAAGCCTGATTCGGTTCTATTTTTACGACCTGCCGGATGAAGAGGTGGAAGCGTGCATGAGGTCTAACACACCGCTGTTTTCACACATTAAAAAATCAAGCTATTCCGGCGAGGAAAAAAGCAAGCTGTATGAATTTTTTATTGACCCCGATCCTTACATCCAAACGCTTCGCTATGAGCTGATGACAAAGGAAATTATGCTTACGCAATATTATGAAAAGAACTATCAAAAAATTCTTGAGGTTTTTAATCAAACAACCTTTGAGATTTTAAACGAGAATATGAAAGGTTTAAGGGACCTAAGCTTTCTCAAAAAAAACAACCAATCATTATACGTTTCTTATTGTCTTTTAACTAAATTTACTATTAATTTCTTTGGCATTGAGGAGGGTGCGGTATATCTTCTCGGATATGACTATCTTTCTGTTATTGATGTAGCAAGAAACAGAAAGGATGTAAACCTACTGGATTTGGGCAACGCATTGTGTGAAGAAAGCCGCGTTAAAATTTTGCAGCTATTATTGGAACGGGAAGAAGTTACCTGCAAGGACTTAGAAAAGATTTTCAGCTTCTCCGGCTCCACAGCATATCATCATATTACCATGATGATGAGAATTGGCATTGTAAAGACGAGAAATGAAGGAAAAACCATTCTTTACAGCCTCAACAGAAAGTACTTCGACGCCGTTATCGGCGTTTTAAGTAAATTTTCAAACAAATGAAAAAGAAAAGGGGGGAATTTCATCATGAAAAAGACATGGAAAAAGCCTGCTTGCTTAACCTTAACAGCAGACAAATTGTCAATGCACATTCTGGCGGCAGCCCGTTCCGGCTGCAGTTTTGGGTTCTACCGTTAATTTGCATTGCAAAAATCGTGGTGAACAATTTGGTTTGCTGCGGTTTTTGTTTTGCCCAAATCTCACACGCGCATATTATCACATTTATCGTAAATTAGATATTTTATGAGAAAAAATTCAAAAATTTTTAAAAAATATGACATTATGGTATTGCAAAATGGAAAACTTTGTGATATAATGCGTTTTGTTAGAATAATTTTAGTATAACTTGAAAGCGTTGCAAGAGGATTATTATCTTTTTTTAAAGGGGTAAAAGGGATTATTATATTTTTAAACACACACAAGATGAAACGCATCGCATTCAAGTTATGGCTAAAATTAGCAAGCAGCGCAAAGCGCCAGTTGGGTACTTTGCGCTGTTCTCTTTCTAAGCGGGCCTTGACATGGCAGCCAATTTGTGCTATATTTTCAAAAGAACGGAGGTTTTTTATGGAAAACAGATTTACATTGCAGTTTCACGAACCACAGTTTAAAACTTGGTCTTCCGACAATTTTTTTATTTCCACCATTTTGCCGAAGGAAACCGCCTATCACTGGTATATGAATTTTTATGTGAACACGCTGGGCGTTGCGAAAACAGAAGATGACAACGCACCTCCCTCTGTTTTATTTCACCCGTCATGCATTCCTACAACATCCCAATTTTTGTGCAATGTGTGGGATTTGTGCCCGTTCGTCGACAAAAACACCTTAAACCGTGAAATTGTGAAAACCAGCTACCCAACGTTTTGCGATTTTGTAACAGACTTTGTTTCGCAAGGCTATTTCATTGACGCTACGTTCAGCCAGACGAAAATCCGCGGCAGAAACTATTCTCACAAGGCCTACATAACCGGGTTTGACCGTGATTTGCAGGAGGTTTATTTGGCCGACCACATTGACAACGGCCGCTTTCAGCATTTTACAATGCGCTTTGACGATTTAAACCATGCCTTTTTAGAGGCCGACGAATTTATTCCGCTCTTTGATAAAGACCACCAAATGGAGGAAAATTCTATATATTTGATTAAACCGAAAGATTTTCATTATGAATTCGACTGCGGCTTGTTTTCACAGTTTTTAAAAGATTATTTAAATTCCGACCCGGGAACAGGATTTTTGGCGAAAATCCGTAACACGCCGTTTCGGAAGGACGCGTTTTGCTACGGACTTGAAATTTATGATATTATTGAAGCATATTTAGACAAAATTCTATATAAACCAAATTATATCAATGAAAACAGAATTGACGACCGGATTTTTACGTTTCTTTATGACCACAAGCTTACCATGCAGAAACGAATTCAATATTTAATTAAAGAACAAAATTTTAAGTTAGAGCCATTGCTTGCGCCTGCAGGCGAATGTGTGGATTATGCTACCATGTGCTTTAACCTATATTTAAAATTTGGTTTTACCTATCGAAAAGAAAACGTTGAACGGATTAAAAATTTATTGCTTGGCCTGAAACAAATGGATATTTCGCTTTGCACCGAGCTGATTGAACGAGTTTCTTAAAATTTATAACTTAACTCCCCCCATCGCCTAAAGTTGGCAACGGGGGGCTATTTCGATGGAGGACACGCAATTTCTCGCTAATCTGAATATTAAAAAACGAAAGAACACGTCATATGACGTGCTCTCTTTTTGTAAAAGTGAACAATATAGATATTCCATCCGGCAGCCGAAGGGCTCCCAAAAGGTTGGTAGCGACAGTAGAGGCGTTATGCCCGCGTTTACAAGGGAGCAAGCCTGTGCAAGCGTGACCTTTTGGGAAAAGGAGCGGCAGTCCGAAATGCGAAGCCGCTTTTTCATGCAAAAAAGCGGCAAGCCAAAAAGACTTGCCGCGACGTGGGAAGAGTGAACAATTTAGATATCTTTTGCGACGCAGGCGCACCCGCAAAAAGTTGTTAGCAAGCCGAAGCGTCGTAAGCGCGTTTACAAGCGAACAGCGTAGGCGCCACGTGACTTTTTGCGGAAAAGGAGGAGCAAGGAAGCGGACGGATGTTTTTCTTGCAAAGAAAAACGGAGCAAAGCGTACTTTGCTCCGACGTGGGAATAGTGAACAATTTAGATATCTTTTACGCCGCAGGCGCACCCGCAAAAAGTTGTTAGCAAGCCAAAGCGTCGTGAGCGCGTTTACAAGCGAACAGCGTAGGCGCCACGTTACTTTTTG